>DATKCT010000114.1:0-9428 GCA_035513055.1 Verrucomicrobiales bacterium
GTTCTTCGGCACGGGGCGGATTAAACCAGAAGTACGGGAATCGTACAAGAGACAATTTGTCACACCCCGCAATCTAACAATACGCCTGCTAGACCGCCTCGACGCCCGACTAGCAGGGAGCATGCCGAACACTAATGGCGCGCCGCCTTGCCTGTGGGTGCACAAGGGGCGCCCGCGGCACGGGGCGGGCCGGAGGCTCTTGGGAGGCTTGGCTCAGTTCATGGAGGTTCTTGGAGCAGTTTCGGGAGTTTTCAGGGAGCTGAAAGGCGGTAGCAATGGAAGGCGGGGATGTTTCAGCGCGCTTGAGCTTCAGCGCAGCACATGGCGCAGCGCGTGGGCATTGCTGATGGAGCGTTGCCAGGAAGGTAAAGAGGGGGTCGTGGTCTTCTCGCGATGCTTGAGCAAGTTGTAAAGGCCGATGGCCAAGTTGCGCAGGGTGACGAAAATGCGGGCGGCCTTAGGACGGGCTACCCGGCAGCGGTCCTCGCCGAAAGTGACGTCGCGCACCCTACGCTGCTGGGATAGGGGTGCTTCCTCTACTGTGCTGTGCAATTCATGGCTGAAAGGTTTGAAGCGCTCCTCCCACACCGTGCCATGCCGTTCATGCCGGCTATTGAACCACAGCGAGAACTTGTGTTTGAACTCCTGCATGAAGCGCGAGAGTTCAAAGAGGCGTTCCCGCACCGATCCGGCGATTTCGGCCAAGCGGCCGGCCTCGCCATCGGCCTGGCACTGGACCCCTCGCGCCCAGTTGTCCACTTTTTTATTTGGTGTCTGACACATTATGTAGCAGGAGGTGGAAGTGGTTGCCCAGGCAGCACCAGGCCAGGGTGCGCAGGCCGCTGAAGCGCAGTTGTCTGCGCAGCAGGGTGCGAAGAACTCCCGTTCGCTCTCGCCGAAGACGATGTGACGGCCGGCGAAACAGGAGACGACGTGATAGCAATGGGTCTGCCCCTTGGGACCGGGCAGGAAGCGGCGCAGCTTTCTCATGCCGCCACCCTGGACCCCGTTGCGCCCGGTAGTCAACTTTTTTATTTTGTGTCTGACACAATATAATCCGCCGCTCCATGCGTTTCACGGGCAGTTCAACTCTACGCTGCTGGGATGGGGGTGCTTCCTCTACTGGTGCAATTCATGGCAGAAAGGGTATGTGAAACGTGGGTCAATGGAGGTCAATCCCGCCGGATTTCCAGGGCTTGTTCATCTGCTCCGCAGGTGAAACAGCCCTGGGCGCGGGGCGTGAAAGCGCATTTCCATGGCATGTTTTCATGGGTCGGCAAGAAACGACCACTATCTCCCTTACCGGGGGGCGTACACTCTTGTCGGCCATTGGGCCGCACAAGATCGCGGGCAGGAGTGCCCGCGCCACAGGCAGGAGTGCCCGCGCCCCAATATTTCCCAACCGGGGGTCGCTCCGCCGCCGCTCAGAGACGAGCCCTAGAGATTCGGAGGCTCCTTCCGCCTCCGACGCCCCGTTGGTGCATAGGCACTGCGCGGCGCGGGTGTGGCGGCGCCGGCGCTCGCTGCCTATTGGGAGGGGGAGGGCAGCTTGTGAAGGGAGGAAGCGGAGGCGGGCGCCGCCGCCCTTGGACTGCGGCTTCCCTTGGCCGGTCCTTCCGAACGCAGGAAAACGCTCAACAGCAATGCCTTGTAGCGATGGTTGCATACGCATTTCCTGCAAGAGTCCATCGCTCTGTTCTTGCGACTCACTTCGCAATCCGCCAAGATTCCACCATGCGACAAATCAGCGCCCTTCTAACGGCTTGTCTGGCCTGCATCGTGGTCGCCACATCCGCCTTCGCCCAGGCTTTGGGGGAGCCCGACCGCAGCGAGCCGGGCGACGCGATGATTCAGGATTATTTGGCCCGCGAAACGGCCCGCCTGGCGATGAAGTGGGACGCCGGCGCGAAGTCGCTAGCCGGCTGGCAGGCCCAAAGGCCCGAATACTACGAACAATATCTCTATATGCTCGGCCTTTGGCCGCTTCCGGAAAAGACGCCGCTCGCTGCGACCGTCACGGGCAATTACGAAGGCGACGGATACGTCGTCGAGAACTTGCATTATGAAAGCCGTCCAAAGCTCTATGTCACCGGCAACCTTTACCGGCCCGCCAACGTCAAACCCGGCGAGCGCCTGCCGGCCGTGTTCTACGTCTGTGGCCATTCGGGCCGCGGCCGCGACGGCAACAAGGTCGCGTTTCAATCGCACGGCATCTGGCTTGCCCGTCATGGCTATGTTTGCCTGGTAGTCGATACGCTCCAACTGGGCGAGATCGCCGCATTCCACCACGGCACCTACAACCTTCAGCGGTGGTGGTGGCATTCGCGGGGCTTCACGCCGGCCGGTGTCGAAGCCTGGAACGGCGTCCGCGGCATCGATTACCTCATCAGCAGGCCCGACGTCGATCCCGGGCGGATTGGCGTAACCGGCATCAGCGGCGGCGGCGCGGCCACGTTCTGGATCGCGGCGGCCGACGAGCGGGTGAAAGTCGCGATTCCGGTCAGCGGCATGGCGGACTTGGAGTCCTACGTGCCGAATCGCGTGATCAATGGGCACTGCGACTGCATGTTCCTCTACAACACATTCCAGTGGCCCTGGACGCGCATTGCGGGCCTGGTCGCTCCGCGACCCATGCTGTTTGTCAACAGTGACAACGATCCCATCTTTCCGATGGACGCTAACGAGCGGATTACCAACCGCCTGGAGCGACTCTATAGCCTCTACGGCAAGAGCGCCGATTTCGACACAGTCGTGAGCGTCGGCGGCCACGCCTACCGGCAGGATATCCGCGAGGCCGTGTACCGCTTTCTAAACGCACACCTGAAGGGAGACGCCCGCCCAATCACTGACAGCGAAATCGACGTGGTGAGCGAGGGGAGAGATCCCGGACCCCATCCAATTCCACACGCGAAACTCCGCGTCTTCCCGACCGGCGCCGATCTGCCGCCCGACCAGCTCAACACCACGATCGACGAGCATTTCGTGCCGCTGGCTGCCGTCGCCGCGCCGGGCGCCGGAGAGTTTGACACGTGGAAGAAGTCGCTCCTGGCGGAACTGCGACGCGTGAGCTTTGCGTATTTCCCCGAGACAATTCCCGCAGCCCAAAAGACCGGCGATGGGGACGAGGATTCGCTGCGGCTCGAGTCGGAGGAAGGCATTGAACTGCACATTCGCTATCCGAAACTCCGGACCGGCGATGGAGCCCAGGGGCTTCTCCTCGCCCTCCTCACCGAGGACGAGGCCGGCACGACGCCTGACTGGGTGCAGGATATCGGCATCGGCTACCGCATCGTGGCGCTCTGCGAGCCACGGGGGATCGGGGCAACGCGCTGGACTCGCAAGAACGGGCCAAACTACGTCGAGCGCTCGCACGCCCTTTTGGGCCGCACGGTTGACGCCGGGCGCGTCTGGGACGCGATCGGAGCCGCAAAGTATCTGGCAAGCACTGATTCTCTCCTCTCCTCTCGCGCTGAGGGTGAAAAGCCGGTTGTCCACCTAGCTGGCAAAGGCTCCGCCGGCCTGATTGCCGCCTACGCTGCGGCGCTCGACGAATCGATCGCCGGCGTAGAGATCGTCTCGCCACCCGCAACGCTCATGGACGCGGCGGCTCCCCAGCTTATGAACGCGCTCCGAGTCTGTGACGCGCCTGTGGCGATGGGCTTCATTGCTCCGCGGCCCCTGACTCTCATCGGAGCTGATGCGGAGGATTTCGCCGTCACACAGGCCGCTTACGCCGCTGCCGGAGCGAAAGAGAAACTGCAGATCCGGCCGGAATAGAGCCATGCAGACGGCCAACGCGGCGACTGCGCTCCTGATAGGGCATGTGCGCGCTGCGAAACGGTATGAGAAATGCAAGCTAAGCGCGTCTCCCCGGCTCCATCGCGGACTGGCGCATCGGCGCTCCCTGAGGAATACTCCTTAATCCCATTCGGACTTTCGTATCCAATCCTCCCCCATCTCGTATGAAGCCCTTCTCGTGCCTCGCCCCTTCCCGCGCGGTCCTCGCCCCCGCGCTGGCCTCGGTCCTCCTCATCTTGCCACTCCCCGCGATGGGGCAAGACCCCGGCGAAGATCCGGACTTCGCTGTCCAAGGCGAATACATCGGTGAAATCGATGGCGAATCTTACGGCGCCCACGTCGTCGCAGAAGGGGACAGCAAATTCGCCATCCGCTTCTATCCCGGCGGTTTGCCCGGCGACGGATGGCGAAAAACCGCGCCCTCGCGGGACGGACAGGGGGCCCGGAAAGACGGGTCGGTCGCCTTTGCCGCCGGCGAGTGGGAGGTCAAGCTCGACTCCGGACACCGCCTCGCGGTCCGCTCCCAAGACAAGGAGGAAGACGCAGGCGTGCTCAGTCGCATCGAACGGAAGAGCCCAACGCTTGGGCGCCGCCCTCCCGAGGATGCCCTCATCCTCTTTGACGGGAAGAACCTCGATCAATGGCAAGACGGCGCCCGTATCACCGAGGACGGCTTGCTCCGGGAAGGCGCGGCAAGCAAACCCCTCTTTCAGACCTTCCAACTCCACCTCGAATTCCGCACGCCTTTCCAACCGAAGGCGCGAGGTCAAGGGCGCGGCAACAGCGGATTCTACGCTCAAGGCCGTTATGAAGTCCAGATCCTCGACTCCTTCGGTCTCGCCGGTCTCCACAACGAATGCGGCGGCATTTACACCGTGGCTGAACCCGCAGTGAACATGTGCTTTCCTCCGCTTTCCTGGCAAAGCTATGATATCGATTTCACTCCGGCGCAATTCGAAGCCGGCGGCAAGAAGACGGCCAACGCCCGCCTCACTGTGCGGCACAACGGGGTTCTCATTCACGAGGATGTCGAAGTCGATCACGCCACTACCGCCGCTCCGCTCAGTGAGGGTCCGGAACCCGGACCCATCTACCTCCAGGATCACGGAAACCCGGTGCGCTTCCGCAACATCTGGATCGTGCCCAAAGAATAGAACCCAATGGCCGCCCCGGCCCAACCCAAGCCTCAGGCCCCCACCCGCACTCAGCCGGCGACGCGTACGATCGAGGTTCTTGACCGGCCCTGGCATGTCATCGTCTTCAATGATCCGGTGAACATCATGAACTTTGTCACCCTCGTCTTCCAACGCGTCTTCGGCTACCCGAAGGAAAAGGCCGAATCTCTCATGCTGCACATCCACAGGCATGGAAAATCCATCGTTTGGAGCGGGGCCCGCGAGCGCGCGGAGTTCTACGTCCAGCAGCTCCAGAGCCATCAGCTTTGGGCTAGTATGGAACAATCCGAACCTTGATCATGCGTCTGGTTCGCACCAGCCAAGGGGTCACTCTCGCCTCTGTCTCCCGCGCCGAACTCCTGCTCCTCCACCTCGTCGCTCCCACGGCGGACTTTACCAGCTCCCCGGAGTTGCGCCGCCGCTTCTTTCCGGACCCCGTCTCCTTCGCCACGGATACAGATGCCGCCCGGTCGATCCGGGAAGATTGGGTCGAGTTTGCGCTTCCCCAGATCGAACAAAAGCTGCTCGAAGCACAGGAGACCGTCCGCGACGATCTCGAGGGTGCGCGCCCGTCCAAGCGGCGCTCCTCCGCCCCTCGAGCACCTGCTCAGGATACGGTCTCTATTCCCATTCCCGAAGCCCATGGCGAAGCCTGGTACAGCGCCCTCAATCAAGCCCGCCTCGCTCTCGACTACACCAAGCAGAATCAGCCGAAGGCTTTTCACCCTGGACCGGAACCCATGTTTCAGGGATCGCCCAAGTTCTTTCTCGAGATCCAAAATGCGTTCTACGCCCGGATCCAGACCTTTCTTCTCGAGACGCTGCTTGACCGGGATTCCTAACTCAACTATTCCCGGCCGCGCCCAACCCTCCGCTTCATTGCGCGCCGCCGTTGCCCGCCCGGGCGCCATCATCCGGAGCTTTCGGCGTCGAGACGGTCCTCCAACGCTTTCTTCCATTCCCCGGCCAGCTCCTCGACCGGCTTGCCCGTGAGCGTCTCCCAGATGCCTTCCTCGAACTGCCCCTCCCGGGCCGCCGCATTCAGCTTGCGCACCAGGTCCGCGTCGTAAGTGCGCGCGGTCCAATCCAGGAAATTCGCGCTCACCCGGTAACTGGCGTCGTAGCGAGCCCTCTCGAGATTGCGACGCGTTATCTCCGCCCCTCGCGTCTCCGGCTCGTAGAGAAACCGCCGGCAGTATCCAGAGCGCACTCCCCGGGATCCAGGCTCGACTCTAGCCCACATTTCTCATAGCTTCCGCCATGATCACTCCCCAAACCAACCGCCGCTCCTTTCTCCGCCGCGCCGCCTGCGTCCCAGCCCTCGGCCTGCCCGGCGGAGCCGCTATTGCCGCCGCCACTCCCCACGGACAACACGAACCATTGCCCGTGTCGACGTTCTCCATCGTCGCCTTCGATGAGCGGACCGGCGACCTCGGCGTCGCCGTCCAAAGCCGCTTTTTTGGCGTCGGGACAGTGGTTCCCTGGGCCCGCGCCAACGTAGGGGCCGTCGCCACCCAATCCTATGCCAACGTCCGCTACGGCCCCGCAGGCCTGGACCTCCTCGCCGCCGGCTCCGCTCCAGAGGAAGCTCTCGAACAAATGACCGGGCCCGACGAAGGTCGCGCCAAACGCCAAGCCGCCATCGTCGATGCTTCCGGCCGCACGGCCGCGCACTCCGGCTCCGAATGCCTACCCTGGTTCGGCGACATCGAGGGACGCCATTTCTCCGTCCAAGGTAATCTGTTGACGGGTGAAGACGTCGTAACCGCCATGGCTGCCGCCTTTGAGAAGGCGCGCAAGTCCGAGCAAGACGGGCTTGGACACTGGCTCGTCGCCTCCCTGGCGGCCGGGCAGGAAGCCGGCGGAGACCGGCGCGGCCAGCAATCGGCAGCCTTGCTCGTCGTCCGTGAAAACGGGGGGTACGACCGCGCCAATGACCGCTTCATCGATCTCCGCGTCGAAGACTATCCGCTGCCCATCCGTGAACTTGCCCGTCTCCTTGACCTGCACCGCCGCTTTTACGCGTCAGCCCATGAACATCCGCCGCGGCGCTGATCCGCCCGCAGCCGAACCCCTAACGAGAAGACTATGGGACCATCGCGTCGCTGAGCGCAGACGCGGCCTCGACGCCCAAGAATCATTCATGGCCGCTCACCCAAGAGCCGCAACAGTTCGTCGCGTTGAGCGGGCAGCCGGCCGTAGGACTCGCGGATGACCTGCGCCGGAGACGCCGCGCCTCCCATGCCGGACTGCTCCGCTAACTGAGCCTCGAAATGATGCAACGCCCGCAGGGTCGGGTCGGACCGCGTCAAATACCCTAACCCCCTGCCCAACAAATCGTGCAATCCCGGGATCGGATGCTCCGGCTCCGCCACCAGCTCGATCAACCGCACGAAATACGCCGCCGACAGAGTCCGCACATAGCTCTCCCGCAAGCCCAGTCGCGGATCACGCAATTGCACTTCCCGCAAACCATGCAAATCGCCGCGCCGGCTCAGGGCGTAGGAAAATTCCGCTTCGAAAAAGAGATCCAGCTTTCCCGCGAAAGCGCTGCCGGGGCGCCGTGCCCCCTTCGCCGCTGTCCTCACAATCCCAGCCTCGGCGCTGCACCAAACCACGATGAGACTGGTCTCAGTGAGGGGATGCAGCCCGATGATCGTTCCCGTGCTGTTCTCCATGCCCCAGCCAAAAATCGAGCGGAAGGCTTTACCCCGTCCACCAGGAGGGACGCTCGATCATGGTATCTGTCAGGATCTCGAAGATTCTATGACGTTCCGAGGCGCTCAAATAGGCGAACTTCCCGTCCGGGTCCCCCTCCCGCAGCAGCGTCCACAGCCGCTGGTGGATTCTCTCCTTCACCTCGGGAGGCAAGGCCCGAAAGGACTCCGAGCAGATCATGTAACTGCAACGGTATTTGAACATCCTGGTCAACAACTGAAAATCCCGAAGCGAGCGTCCTTCGCGGTTTATCTTTCTGCCCATCCGAAAAGCCTCCTGGAACTCCTCATTTCCCTCGACTCCCCCGTGCCTCAACTCCGCTTCTCCGAGAAACAACAAGCGCTCGAGAACTTCCTCGGCGGCATGTTCGATGACCCTTAGAGCGGAGCCCTCCGGTTTCTCCGGCGCGACGCGGCCCGTCTCCTCATAGAGCATTTTCTGCCGGTAGAGCGCAGTCCGGACTTGCATGGAAGCCCGGGTTAAACAGTTCTGCATGGCCGTCTGATGCTCGAGCACCATCAAGGCCACTATGTCGCTGGTTGACCGCAAATACGGCGCCGTGTTCACCAACCCGGCCAACGTCCAGCGGTTGCCCGCCGCCGGATCCATGACGCGGGGAATACCGGTTTCCTCGTCCACCCACGCGTTCCCCAAGTGCATCATCCCGCCGTGCCGCCCGGTCACATACCATCCGCCCCAGCGCTCCTCCAGGGGGCTGGCGTCCGTGGTCTGGAAAGTGCCGAGAGACAGCAGCGGGAATCCCTCCGCATCGGCATAGACCGACCGGACCAACAACCCAGGAACACGCCCCGTTCGCACGCTGCCATGACAGCTCAGACAATCTTCAGGGCGATCCACCCGCGGACGGAGCGCGTTCTCACGAAAATCCACCGTGTAGAAGACCATGCCGAGGTTCGCCTCGGCGCAGGCCACCTCCGCTTTTCCCCCCTGGACCCAGCCGACATAGCACGTGTCGGAGAAATACACCGCTCGTGGGTGCGCCGGATCGATCCGGTCGTTTTGCGCGCTCGTTTTCGCGAAGACCAGGACCTGCGAAGCCTCCGGCACTTCCAACTCCCGCAACAACCAGCGCAGTGACTCCGTGCCTCCGGGCGAAACCGGCGGAACCGTGATCCCCTTCTCCAGATTCCGGCGCAAACGCGCCATCGCGTCGCCGGGCCGGCTCTCGTAATAGTGAACTGGGGCGAGTTCGTAGTCCTCCACCGCCCCGGCGTCGCTCCAGAACAAACCCGCGGCCAACCAACCGGTCAAAGCGGCCGTCCTGAGACTCGCAGCATGCATCCCGGGTACTATCACCGCTCCAGAACCCGTGGGCAAGCCCGGCGCCCATGGCCGGGAGTTGAGAGCCCGAAGGGAGGAGCGCAGCGACGGCAACCCCCGCGCGCAGCCGAGGAGCCGTGAGACTCGGTGGGTTCCCTAGCGCCGCGGAACCTCACTCGCGCCCCCAAGAACGCTATTTCAAGCTAAGCCGAATCCCCGTCGCTCTTCTCAGCGCCGGCGCCGGAAGACCAAAAGCCCCGCCAATCCGAGAGCCGACAACAGGGCGGTCGACGGCTCCGGAATCGCCACCCGCAACGTAATCCGGAACATGGAATCCTGTTCGGACCCGGAAGGAAATGCGCTAAACGCCGACACCGTGTCATCCACGATGCTCATCTGCAGATCCACCAATTCCACCAGCAAACCGTCCGCCACGGAGATATGCAGCAAGCGCGC
>DATKCT010000115.1:0-7846 GCA_035513055.1 Verrucomicrobiales bacterium
GAAGCGACCGAACCCATCGCCTTGGAAGGTGGTCGTGTATTGGTCCCGCCGCTCTTGGTCCTGGTGGATGCGGAGACCCAGCGCGAGATCGTGATTCACCGCGCCGGTATCGAACATCCAGTTCACCTGATTTTGCCAGCCAAACCCTTCGTATTCACGGGCGTTGCCCTTGACGCGGATGGGGCCCGGAGCGATTCCTCGCAGGACATCATAGGCGAGGCTGTTAGCGGCGGCATCCGCCGGGCGATAGCTCGGAGCCAATACCTCGTGGATGTTGCGACCGTTGACCCGGTCCGCTTTGAACCAGTCTCGCTCGAAGCTGTTGTAATAAGCCGCGCTTTCGACGCGGACGGCGTCACTCGGCTCGGCCACCCATTTCAGATAGGTCCGGTATTGATCGGTTTCAATCTCATCGGCGAAAGTTCCGGCATAACGCAGGTTAGGATCCGCCTTCAGATCGTTTTCCTTTAGGCCGACGTAGGTTTCATTGGCATCGAAACTCGTGTAGCCCGCCTTGAATTCGAAGCGCTGCTTCAGCGCCGTGTTTGGCTCGAAGGAGAGCTTGAGCATCGGCTCGACCAAATCAAAACCGGTGTTTCTCGAGAACCCGTCGATGTCGCGAAACCCATCGCTGAAATTGCCATGCACTTCCAACACGTAGCCGAAAACGCCCGCCTCGGTTTGCGCCCAGTCCCCGTAATAGCTATGGCTGAAAAACGTGTTGTCGCTGCCGTAGGTGAACTTCGAATACAACAGTCCGTCATCCGGGATCGGAGTCGAAAGGTAGTTGATCACCCCGCCGGTCGACTGCGGTCCAAACCTCACCTGAGATGATCCTTTGAGGATTTCGAGTCCCGACATTCTCGCCACCCGCGGCGAGTAGTAAGCCGCCGGAGCCGAATAGGGTGCGGGCGCGGTGAGAATCCCATCTTCCATGATCGTGACTTTCGCCGAACGCGTCCCGTCCCCTCCCCGGAGGGAGATGTTCGGAAAACTGCCGTAGCCATCCTCTTCCCGGACATATGCGCCGGGGACTTTCGCCAGCACCTGATTGATGTTCGAGGCGCTGGCCCGGCGGATCTCTTCAGCAGGCACGAAGACTGCCGAGCCGGCTGATGTGAAAACGTCCTCCTCACTCCCGACGACGGTGAGCGGGGCGAGTGTATCGAGGGCGTCCGGATCGACTTCCTGGATGTCCACGGCGTCCTGATCGGCTTGGGCGTCCGGGGCGTCTTGGGAATCCTGGGCGAAGGCGGCGTTGACCGCAGCGAAAGCGACAGCCACAGAGGCGGTCGTGAAGAGAAGACGAAATCGAGTGTTCATCGGGTCGGGCATCTACTTGCGAATGAGTCGCAATTGCGAGAAGGAGAAAAACCAGTGAATCGATCCCCGCGCAAGAAAAAAGTTTCGCCCTCCTGAAAACCGGAAAACCAGGGCCGCAGCCGCTTTCCCCTTCGTCGCTCCGCTCTCCATTTCCCCGCGCTTGCGCTCACCCACACCCCAGCGGAGCGTTCCTTCCATCGCCGCCGCAACACTCCCATGACCCGCTCTTCCACCTTCCGGACCGCCCTCCTTTTCCCTGTTCTGCTCGCTCCTGTCCCTAGCCTCCCCGCGGAGAACTGGCCCTGCTTCCGCGGTCCCACCCGCCAGGGCGTCTCAGCCGAGCCGAGCGCCCCTGTGCGCTGGACCGCCTCGGATGGAATCACGTGGAAACAGGACATCCCCGGCAAGTCCTGGTCCTCTCCCATCGTTTGGGAGAACCGGATCTTCCTCACCACTGCCACGGACGGCGGAAGCTCCTGCCGAGTCCTGTGCCTCGACCGGGATTCGGGCGTAATCCTCTGGAACCGTGAAGTATTCCAACAGCAGACCCTCCGTAAGGAAGGCCGAAACTCTTACGCCACCCCGACGCCCGTCACTGATGGAACCATCGTCATCTCAGTCTTCGGCGACGGGAGCTTCGCGGCGCTCGATTTCGAGGGCGAGATCCGTTGGATCAACCGGGACTACCCATTCTACAGCCAGCACGGCCTCGGCAGCTCGCCCCTGCTCTGGGAAGACCTCGTCATCATGCCCCGCGACGGCAGCAGCGACGGCGAAGACCGCACTGTCGGTTGGCAGACCCCGTGGGACAAATCGTTTGTCCTGGCGCTCGACAAAAACAGCGGGGAACAACGCTGGCGCACGCCGCGCGGCCTCTCACGCATCGGACACGTCGTTCCCAATATTTGGATTGAGCCCGGAGGCCGCACTCAAGTGCTTAGCGGAGCGGGCGACGTCCTCCAGGGATTGGACGTCCGCACCGGCGAACTCCTCTGGACGTCGACGAACACCGGGGAAGGCGTCGTCCCCTCGATCGTCGTTGGCGACGGCGTGGCCTACGCCGCCAGCGGCTGGGGAGACCGGCAATCCATCAAAGCCTATCAGTTAGGAAAAACGGGCGATCTCGGCGAGTCCAACATCGTCTGGGAACAAGAAAAGAACATGCCTCATATCCCATCCTATCTTCACCTCAAGCCTTACCTTTTCACCATCGACGAAGGCGGCATCGCCATGTGTCTGCGGGATTCAGACGGCCAGATCATCTGGCGCGAACGCATCGGCGGCAATCACTCCGCCTCGCCGGTCGCCGCCGCCGGCCATATCTACTTCACCTCCGACGAAGGCGAAACCACGGTGATCCGGGCCGCGCCCGAATTTCACATCGTGGCCAGGAACCCCATCGAAGAGAAAGTGCAGGCCTCGCTCGCCGTCTCCGGCGGCAGCCTCTTCCTGCGCAGCGAATCCCGCCTATTCCGCATCGACGGCATCGCTGAGTGAGGCGGGATCGAATGGCTAAAGGCCGAATGAGTCAGTTTGCTCCTCGATCAATGGTTCAGCTCGTGCGTACAATTCGTTTGGCGCCGCCTCGAAGTACTTAAAGAGCGCCGGGCAGAGCCAGCCTTCGATTCTCGGACTCGACTAGCCGATTTTTCCCGCCTTCCGTGAAGCCAGCGCCACGATCGTCAAACGCCAGGTCTCCCCCCGACGGGTGATGCGCACATACCATCCGTGGTTCTTCTTGTCCGGCTGATCGATCCGTGAGATGCCAAAGTCTTTCGGTGCCGCATGGGCGCTGAAACGGCACTACGAGAGCCCGCGCCCGGTCGCCATGATCCGCTACATGGGCGTCAAGGGCCAGTCGTCCGACCCGGAGGGGCCGTCCTATCATCCGGATGGCTTGCCGCTCGAACCCGGAGTCGTGGAGGTGATCACGGCGGAGACGGCGGCGCCGGGAGGCGGTCATCTGGGGGTGGGCAACCCGGGGGAGATCGCGGTGTATTCGTGGCCGGGCGAGCCGGCGATCCCGGCGAGCCAGACTAGCCCGGTGCGTTCGATGAGGGCGGTGGATTGGTTGCCCTACCAACGCAAGACCTTCAACACGCCCGCGTTTCCGGGCTATGTGTCGGGCCACAGCACCTTCAGCCGGGCTGCGGCGGAGGTGATCGGAGCTGTTTCTTTGGTGAACCCCCACCAACCCTCGCCTCTGGGCAGGCGGGAAGGCCAGGCTTTCAGAAGCGAATTCCTGCTATCAGTTAGTCGGGAACGTCGAAGACCCATCCCGCCAAGCTGCAGTGACCCGCCCGTGCTGGCTTTACTTTTTTCTTAAGCTGCTTACCTTCGCTGTATGACCCTCGTGGAATCCATCGCCAACGACCTCAGGGACTTGCCCAACGCCAAGCTCGTCGAGGTGGCTCGGTTCGTGCGTGAGCTTGTCCCGGAGGCCTCGCGGCGCCAGCGTGAGGCCCTGGCGAAACTCAAGGGCGCAATGGGCGACGAGGCGGGGCTGGCCATCGAGGAGGCGTTGAAAGAGGAGGATGCCTAAGGACATCCTCCTGGACACGGCGCCGGTCATCGCGCACCTGCGGGACAAGATCGACATCACCGTCCTGGCGCCGCAGGGGGCGCTCCTGTTCACCTCGCTCTTCACGGTCGGGGAGCTGTCCAAAGGGGTCCATAAAGCGGGGAGCCCGGACAGCGAACGCTCCAAGATCGACGCCTTCATGCAACACGTGGCCGTCCTGATCCCCGACACGGCGACCGCCGAACTTTACGGGGAAGTCTCGGCAGCCCTCGAACGGGCCGGGAAGAGAATCCCCGAGAACGACGTCTGGATCGCGGCCACCGCGCTGGAGTGCGGGATGGCCGTCGCCACAGCAGATGCGCACTTCGAGCGCGTCCCCGGGCTGGATGTCCTGAAGTGGACGTGGTAAGACGAAGGCATTTCCGGTCCGTCCTCAGGCGAGGCGCTTGAGCTTCAGCCGAGCAGGAAGCATGTCGCAGATTCTCGCCAAAATCCTTCATGGAGGCGAACTGATTGTCGTCGCTGGGTGCTCTCGGTGACCGAACGCGCCGTGGATTCACGTAAACGCTGACATGGGAGGATCAAAACTGGCGCCAGTTTGGCGCCACTTTTTCTTTCATTTCGGTGCGTTTTCGTTCGTCTCGGTGCGCAACCAGGAAAGTGGAAGATTCGCAGAGCAATCCTCGTAACACATTTGTTGTAAGCGATATAAGGCTAGACTAGCTGGAGAAACCGTCATGGGCCCAGCAGGATTCGAACCTGCGACCAAGGGATTATGAGTCCCCTGCTCTAACCACTGAGCTATAGGCCCTGCGAGGCTGCGGGACCGGGTCCATCGACCATTCCCGGCGGCCCAATTTCCGCTTTCGCTCACGAGTCTGCATTTCTCAAATCCTTTCTGCTGCGGCGCGATGCGACCCAATCCTGCCTGCAATCCCGCTTGGCCTCGGACGTGAACAGGGTCTTCCCTCCCCTGTCCCACTCTGCTAACCGGGACGCGGGCTCCCTTGCTCGCGAACGCTTGCGGCTCAACGGCGATCAAAAGTGTCCGCCCCCCTCCCTCAAACGAACCCAATCCGCATCTCTCATACTGCTTCTGCCGCAGCGTGCGGCGCCCCATGCTGCGTTCTGCCGATCCGGCCAAGGTTGCCGGATGCTAACCAGCCTGCGGTCTTGCCTGCCATAGCCCGGGCTTCACGTGAGGATTCTTCCGCTCTTACGTTCCCCTCCGGTTTCCGAACAAGTCGATGTGGAGCCGGGCGCAGTAACGAAATCCGCGCTCCTTGCATATATCCACGATCCTTCCGGCGCGTTCGCCCATCTGGGCCGGGCTGGTTCCCTCCGGCATGAGCAGGACGCGATGGGGCGGAATGTCCCCGCCGAGAGCGGCGAGCAGAGCATCGATCTCGGCGAGATCATCTTCCCCCTGCACCACAAACTTCAACTGATACGGGTAACCGGCGATCCATTGACGGATGACATCGGTCTGAAGCCGCAACGCCTCGTGCCGGCGGATCCAAGCGGCGCTGGCTCGGCTTGCATCGGGAGTGGAGTTTGTCAATTTCGGACTCAAGGAAGCCAAATCACAAGCGATCTCGTCTGGTCTCACCGTGGCCGCAGTCTCAATGGTGACGTGTTTCCCGGCCTCGTGTAGCGCCGCCGCCAGTTCGCGAATTCCCCGGGCCACCATGGGTTCGCCTCCGGTGAGTACGACGTGGCCCGCAGGATGCTGAAGGACCTCTTCGACGACACTGGCGATCTCCCGCGTCTCTCCCTCCGGTTCCCATGAAGCATAGGGAGTATCGCACCAGCCACAGCGCAGATTGCAGCCGGACGTGCGGACGAAGACGGAAGGAACCCCGGTCAGTTCGCCTTCACCCTGGATGGAATAGAATATCTCGGAAACAAACAAGGCGAGCAAAGCTATCCCAGAACGCCGCTGCGTCGCAGGAGAATCCGTCGAGTGGAAGCAAGGCGCGGAAGCGGGGTGCTTCGAGAAACCCTATTCAAGCCCGAGGCAAGGGGAACGAAGGCGGGATGGGGTGAGCGCGCCGCAGCAGACAGGGTAGAAGAAATACGGGTCAGGTTGGAGGAGCGGACGGCAGCGGACTGAGGTCCGCGTAGGCCGTGGGATCGGCGATTCCCGCCCGCTCGAAGGCCTCGCGCCGCTCGACGCAGGTTCCGCAGCGGCCACAATGCCATTGGCCCCCCTTGTAACACGACCAGGTCCGGGCAAGATCCACTCCCAGCGCGGTCCCCAGGGTCACAATGTCCTCTTTGCGCAAAGCGATGAATGGGCGAAGCACTTGAATTCCCGCGTAGGTCCCCAGCCGGATGGCTTGGGCCATCGCCTCCATGAACGGTTCCCGGCAGTCGGGATAGATGGCATGGTCTCCCCCATGGGCGGCGATGACGACTGCCTCCGCCCCGCGACTTTCCGCAAACCCGGAGGCCACCGACAGGAGGATCCCATTGCGGAACGGCACCACGGTTTGGCGCATGGACTCCTCCTCGTAATGCCCCTCGGGAATGTCGCCGCCCGAAGATAACAATCCGGAACGGAAATGAAGATCCATAAACCCGAGTTCGATCACGGTATGGGATAGGCCGAGTTGATCGGCGTGCCAACGGGCCATGGGCAACTCCCGGCCGTTGTGTTTGGCTCCGTAATCGAAACTCAGCACGGCGTCGATCTCGTGATCCCGGCTTGTCGCGTGCAGGGCCACGACAGAATCCAAACCACCGCTAACCAGGGCGACGGCCTTCATTTCCGGAGAGACGATCCGAAGATCCTCAAAAACAGATTGTCTCGTCGCTGCGTCACTGCTCCGAGGGTTCCGCCAACGCAGCCGGTCCCGCCGGCGGAGCAACCGGATTTTCCTTCAGGTAGGCTTCAACATCGCGCGTGACCACGATGCGTCCCCACATCAGCGTCCAGTGCCCCGGGAAGGTGCAGACCATCTCATATTCTCCTTCCGCATCCGGCGCATCCAGTTGCAATGTTTCCTTCTGTCCTGGTTCCAACAACTTGGTCCCATCGATGATTCCGGGATGATCGGGAAAGTAGGCCCGGCCTTGCCGGTCCAACCGGTCCGGTAACATGACCTGAGCCAGGGTCCCGATCTCGAGCCGTGTCCCCGGCCGGATGAACAAGAGGTTATGCGGCAGGTTGTCGTTGTTCTCGAAACGGATCTCGAAAGGGTTCCCGGCTTCGACCACGAGCCGTTCCGTGTCGAAGCGCAGTTGTTCCACGACGGTCTTGACCACAAAGACCGCCACGCTCAATTCCCGGAATCCGCGTCGCAGCTCCGCCGCTTCGGCGTTCCCGAGATAGCCGGAGAAGTCGTCTCCTAACTGAGTCAACTCAATATAGTCCTGGCGGGTCCGTTCGCCGGCCGGCGCCGTCGCGGCCCAGCGCAGCAAGGCTTTCGCCGTCTCCCCCGCTTCCGCCGCGGTCCAGACGCTTCGCGGCAACTGGCGGATGGCGGCCGAGGCGGCCATGCGCTGGTCGTCCTCGCGGATCATCCGGCACAAGGCTGCGAACACGGCTGCCTGCTCCTGCCCGGTGCGCACGATGGCGGCAACCGCCGCCCGGCGAATTGCCCCCGCCACATCGCCTTTCAGAGCGACGCGGACACTTTCCTCAGGAGCGGGATTGCCCGCATGGCTGAACACTTCGGTTCGCGATCCATCGAGCAGGCGCAGGTCGAACCCCTGAAGCCGGACGGCGAAGCGTCCGCCATCCTCCGACCGGGTCCACAGCGTCACCGCCTCAACGGGAAAGTCTCGGCCGAGATCGAGTTCCCACCACGTATTCCGGCGATTCTCCTGCGTGTGAGTCTGTCCGCCGTCGCTATAGGCGCCGCTGCGATTCCCATCGATGGCGCGGGAGGCTTCGCCCCCGTGCGCGGTGCTGGATTGGGTGGCTCTCCCTTTCGGCGCCACGTTCTCGCCATCGCTCCAGACCTCCACTTCAGCCAGGGTCAAGGTCCCGCGGCGTGG
>DATKCT010000116.1:0-26968 GCA_035513055.1 Verrucomicrobiales bacterium
TTCGCCTCTGAGGATCCGTGAAACGAGGCGGGGATTTGACTTCTGACGTTCCTGCAAGTCGCTTAGGAGCGAATCCACGTTGTAATCGTGTTCAGCGGCGATCGCCTCCTTGTGTTGGCGTACCTCGGCAATGACCTCGTCTACGACCGTCTTCGGGGTGTCAGTAGTCTTCATCGTTCAAGAGCGCTTCAGGCGTGCAAATCACAGGGAGCGTCACGCCGAATGCTGTGACAGCAGCTCGCAGCCGTGTCCGGATGTGCGCGTTCCCGATGTGATTGATGTTCCATGTGACAAGAAAGTCCATAGCGTGGACGGACGCAACCGCGATGTGAACCGCGTCGGATGCAGCCTTGGCCGGCGCCAGCTGGCTGGCAAGGAGATCTGGGAGCGGCATGCTCCTCGACTTCTTGAGCCAGTCCTTAAGCGCGGCCAGCCCGGCCCGGAACTTCTTTGCGTTCGTGGCACGTCTGACCCGCCGGTGGTTCGGATTGCGCCGGCTCCTCGCCCAGAAGAAGTCGAAGCCGGGGAAGGTGAACCTTCCGCTGCTTTCCGGCTCCCACGATGCTTCGGGTCATTTTCCGCTTTGGTTCCCAATGCGGACAGGGTGCGTAACACGCCGGTTTCGAGGATATTCGTGCCTCTGGAGTGGGTGCTTTGTCCGCGTGTCCGCAACACTCGGTAATGACTACTGGCTAGGTTTTATCATGTCTGGACTTTCACCATATAAGAAGCGCCTTGCTTAGCTCGGCGCACAACGTCAGAGCGCAGTCACTGCCTGCCGAGGGCGCGTTCCGAATTCACGGTTAAGGTTTGAGCGTTCATTTGGCTTTCGACTCCCGATGGGCAGGCAGTTGATCTGCCGCGTCTTGTTCAGGCCTGGGATTGATTCAGCGGCGTCGACGAAAGTAGGTAGGGAGAACACCTTCCGTGTTCGGAAGTTCGAGCTTGGTGGGCATCATCAGGCTGCGCTCCAACTTGTCGTAGATCATTGAATCGCCATCCGGCTGACCCTTAAAGCGCAGCTTGACAAACGAATCGGATTCTTCCACGAGTTCTGTTTCGATCGTATGAGCTTGACCTGCCATGCTCATTGAACCGATGCCTTCGCTATCGAGGATTATTCTGGCCTGCTCGAACTGCGCCTCCATGAAACTGGTTGGATCTGGCATCTCGCTATTCCAGACGGTAGGAGCGCCGAAATGAGAGAATTCCCATGATCCCGCCACGAGCGCAAGCCCATCCCTTCCCGACTCCGTTGTTGATGGGATTGTTTGGCAGGCTGTGAGAGCGAGCAGCGTGAGCGCACCAACAACAGAAAGTGAGATCTTAGTCATGGTTGGACTGCTGTTTGTTTAGTTGGACTAACCAGTAATTATACAGACCTGGATATCACCGGAAAAGGGGTGATATCCGATGGAAGCGGCGGTGCGGGCATGCCCGCTGAGCGAGGGGAGGCATGAGCGCTCCCGCGAGCGGGAGCCGTGGGGGTGAGCGCGGGTGGCGGGGGCAAGGCGTTTCATGGACTGGATTTTGCGCCGTTTTTCCTTGCAAGAGAAGGAGTAAATCGTGAGTGCGTCTTATCGAGAGGCGGCGCTGTCCTTCTGGCGGCGCGGGAGAGCCGGGAGTGCGGTCCGGAGGAGGGGAGAATGAGGATGTCGTCAGGGAGGAACCGGCAGGGGGGGCATGAAAGGAGCCGCGAGGCAGGTTCGGGCACGACGGGACAATCTCCGCACGGCAAGGAAGAGGGAGGACGGCCGTCGGCCGCCGGGGTGGGGCAGGAGGAGGCATCGCAGGGAAGCCGAGAGTCCGGAAAGCACGGCGATGGACGGGGGGCGGAGCGGACGGCCGGCAATATCGGCTGGGAAAAGGACTACGGCGAACTGGATGCGGCGATCCGGATGCGCAATTACTCGTGCAAAACGCTCACGGTCTGCCATATGTGGGTGCGGAAGTTTCGCGGGTTCGTGCGGAACAAGCCGGTGCAGGAACTGGACAGCGGGGACGTCAAGGCATTCTTGAGCGATCTGGCGGTGCGCCGTCCGTGCGAGGCAACGTGCAGCGGTATTTCGTGGATCAGGAGGAGCACACCGGAGGAAATCGTTTCGAGAGGAGTTGATTGAGTTTCTTCAGAAGTCCGGGATCCAATTCGATGAGCGGTACCTTGACTGAATGATTGGACCTACGAAGGAGAAGGCCGCGGGCTGGCGCCCCTGCCGGGGTGCGGGTCATGGATCGAAGGTCTCCGGTGGTGTCGCTGCGCTTCACCACCGGCTACAAGCTCTGATCCCTTCGGGATCACCGCGTCTTCGGCCTCCCGGGCAGGCCAGAAATGGAAAACTCCAGGCGCGGGCACGCCTGGCCCCGGAGGTTTCCGCGTGTTGGAAGTATTCAAACCAGCTTCGCAGCTTCCCGTTGAGTTTCTCCACAATGGCTCGCATGCACCGGCCATTCGCCCGGCGCGTCAGCGGCTTGATAGACTCGCGCAGTTTCCGCATGCTCTTGGGCCTTGACGGCCCTCGCCCGACTGGCCGAAGCGCACACGACGGACACCCGATACCGCCCCCGGGTGCATGGTTGGCTCCACCGCCTGGTTGGGCCATCTATCACGCGACTTCCATCATCGGCCGAGTTCTCGATGGCGGAAGAGGCCTGCGAGCATCTCGAAAATGCCTGATTACATCCTCAACCACCTCGCAGAGATCGCGATACAACTGCACCGGATCGTCTCCGTGGATGCCGGTGATCAAGTCAGGACACTTTCCCACATACACTCCATCGGCCTCGTCCCATTCAATCCATTTATGGTATCGATCGGCATCCTTCATTTCTCAACATCCTCGATTGCCTTCTTGACCTGCTTCTCCTGATATCGCTTTGCATCAACTCCATCCTTACCACTGAGGGTCACCGCACCAGGATAATCTGGATGTACAAACTTGCGATGACTTCCCTTTCCTCCACCGGAAATCGGTTCGAACCCGGCGCTACGGAGATCTCTGATCAATTCTCGTATTTTACGGGGCACATTTGAACACATTCAAAACTCACCACGTCCGCAAGGCGAAGCTTTTTTTCCCAGGCCCAACGTTCAGGGTGAGAATTGGCGGACAGGAGTCTTCGCCCGCCCCACGTAGGGGCCGGCGTCCCGCCTGCCCCACGCTTCTTACGGGGGCGCGGGCACTCCTGATCGCGGATTCTTGCGGTTCGATGGCGGACAGGAGTCTCCGCCCCACTCAGTGAGGCTCTGCTCAGGCAAATCGCCCGATCAACGCCGATACGTCCGAGGGCCGCAAGAACAAGTCCTGCAAGGCCCTCTCGATGTCCTTGCCCCGCGGATGCTCGAGGAACTGCCGCCTGTAATCCTCGATCCGCTCCAACTGAAGCCGTTCAAAACGTTCCGGCGCCATCTGGTGCTTGTAGAGCATATAGTCCAAGTAATGGGTGGCCGCATACTTGTGACAGATCCGCATGAGGACCCCTTCTTCCGTGCGTGGATGCCCGTCCATCTCATGGTTGCGGATGCAGTCGAGCAGCCTTGGATCGAGGTCGCCGTCGTCGGCGAAAAATGCCGTCACCATCTGCAGTGAGTAAATCGGCTTCGAACGGGAACTGTAAACAACTCCCGTCTCTTGTAGATATGCGGCGGCTCGGAGCACATCCAAATCTTCCTGGCCACGGCACGCGCACACCGCCTGATCCACCAGCCGGCAGAGACGGAGGCGAATCGCCCGCGTTTCTGGGCTGAGGCTCTGGAAGACGCTTTTCGCCACCGCCCGGGCCTGCTCGAGCGTGGGGAGATACGTGGTTTGAATCACATTCACCATACTTGCAACTGTCCTACCAGTTCACCCAAGTCCGCCGGACTGCAGACTCAAAGACGTTACGATAGCGTGACGGGCGGCGATCTCAGAGTTTCCGCCAAAGTCGCTCTTACCCGCAATCCTCATAGTATCGTCACGAGCCTCCTGCGAACCAGGTGCGCGCCGCCGAAGGCGCAGAGCTGGGTGAGCAGGCTCCGGTCGAGGCTGAGACAGACGCGGCGCCTTGCCCCATGAAGCAACCCGCGATGCGGCAGACAGCTATGAGAATCGCGAGATTCGCCCTCCCGAGCGCAGGGACGCGTTGAAATAAAGGCTTGTCAAGCCCAGAGCCATATCCGAACAATGCGACCGCGCAAGCGTCCCGGGCCCAACCCTATTCGCGATCCCCGATCCCCTTCTCCGAGCCGTGAGCATGGAACCTGAACTCAGCCCCATCGGCATTCTCGAGCATTTGTCGCAGGACGAAGTCACTGAACTGAGCACGTATGGAGAGTTCGTTCCGGTGCAGACCGGGCAGTATCTCATCGCCGAAGGTCAGCAGCAGGACTCCCTCTTTCTCCTGGTCAATGGCTCCCTGAAAATCCAGGTCACGGTCAATGACCGCGCCATTGCCCTCGCTCCACCCGTCGAGCCGGGACAATGCGTCGGCGAGGTCAACATGTTCGATCCTCAGGACGCCAGCGCGTCCGTAGTAGCCGCGGCGTTCTGCCAGGTCTGGCGCATCAACCGCGCCATGCTCAACAGTTTTCTCACCGACAACCCCTCGGCCGCAGCCAAGTTTCTGATCGGGATTTCCCACCAGCTTGCCACCCGGGTGCGGAACGCCAATCAGAATCTCACCAAGGCCCGTGACGTTCTCCCCCAGCTCACGGAGCGGCTCAAGGATATCAAGGAAAGCATCACCGGCGCCCAGGAAGACATCTCCGAGATGATCGCGATGCTGTAATTGATCCGGCGCCCCCCGCGATTCCCCCAACGTAGAAACTCACTCACGCGGCTTGTCCGCGTTGAGTGCAGTCCGCCACAACAGAAAGGGCAGGAGAAACGCCAGTTAGGGATCCGGTTCAGAGCTGCGCACGGCCCGTAACCGCACGAAAAGAGGCTCGGGTCCCGGATCCAATGGGTCCGTGCTATCGTAAATCCTCCGGCCTGCCTCCGTTCCTGCGGCCTGGCCCAGCAGCCGGAAAAGTCCGGACTCCCAACGCTTGAGATCTCGCGAAGTTTCGGGAACAACGTCAACGCCGGTGACCGCTGAATTCCAGGGTATCTCCAAGCGCGCATAGGACCGTTCGCCAGTCCCGCGGTCCTCTCGAAGCAGCGAAAAACGAATGAGGTCAGCGCCGGAGTTCGGGTCGTCCGGATCAATCCCGAGCGCCTCCTCCAACCAGTCCGGCAGTCCATCTCCGTCCCGGTCGGGATTCTGCGAGCCACCTTCCGCTGGGTCCGCGACTCCCGGCGATCCTCCAGCCGCGGCGCTCGCAGCCCAGGAAGCCGGCGCATTGGGATCGGACCCTTCCCCGGGATTGACGAGAACCAAACTGTGCCCCTCCTGCGCCTCGACCGGCCAGCCCGGCCCCTCCGCGTAGCGGACATCCATCAACAACACTCCTTCCGCATCCCGGAGCACGAGGCGGTCTCCCTCGTTCCCGAGGTTGCGGGCGAAGTCTCCCGCCACCGGCAGCCCGGAACCGTAGCGCGCGTCGAACGCTTCGCGCAGTCGCACAAGCAATAGTCTGGCGCCTGGTTCGAGATGACGAATATCCCCGTCGTCGAACCCGTAGTCCACCCCGTCACTCAACACCAATCCAGACAGGTCCAGCGATTTGGCGCTGACATTGAGCAGCTCCAAAAACTCGAAATCCTGACTCCCGTATCCCTGCGCCGTTTCCTCCGGGGAGCGGCCCGCCGGGCGGAAGTAAATCTCGCTCCAAACCAGATCGCCGGGAGCCGGCGGCAGCCCCGTGGTGAAACGCGCCGTATTTAGCGCACTCCACTCCCCGGCTTCTACGAGGCGGGCCCTTATTTCCACCGATCCCTGCACTTCGAAACCCAGTCCGGCGCGCTCATAACGCAATGCCGAAGCGGAAATCTCACCTGTCCACGGCGTCCGTGGATCGCTGCCGTCGGTCGTGTAATAGATCTCCCCAGGCTGGGGCCGGAAAATCGTTCCCGCGGTCAAGGTCACCTTCTCCCCAGGTTCCAGGACTCCGCCCTGCGGCCCAAACTCCGGCGTGCGCACCCCGGGATACAGTCCCGCATCGCGCAACTGCTCGACGAGGAACCGCGTCCGTCCCGGAAAATACGTTCCCACCAGCCGGTTTCTCTCCGTCATCCACTCGACGTCCCGGGTGTAGGGTTGCGACCGCTTGGCGTCGCCCCAGCGGGCAGATTCCCCGAGAATGGCGGAATAAATCTCGTCGGATCTCCGGTTCCAACGTTCCAAAGAGTTCTCCGGCGTCAGCGCGCCACCACCAAAGCAATGCCGTTGCACGTGATCTCCATACAAGAGCCTGAATTCGGAATTGGCGCGCAAGCGCGAGTAGACGAAGGAAATGCTTCCCGGCACGGCGACATTGATATTGATGTTCCGCTCCGGCTCCCAGAGGCTATATTCCATGTCCCAGACGAAAAACCGGAACTGGGCGCCCGCTTCCCGCTTCCGCACGCCCCGCATGTTGTTGGATTGAAACTCCTCGGGACCGTCCCGGTTCGTCGTGTACTGGTGGATAAGCATGTAGTCGATGAGGCCGGGAATATCCAAGTAGCCTTCCAAGGCTTCATACTGTTCCCGGGTGGCCAGACCGGCTGCCGCCAAGGCCAGCATCTCGTTGTAGGCCTCCAGATCCCCGTTGATCGCCTCGTTCGTCGAGGTGCGCCGGTTGATCGCGTCGTAGTCCTCGGATGAACCCCCGAAATACTCCGCCGCAAATCCGGCGTCGGGCCGTTCCACCGGGTTGTAGAGACCCCAATACAACCCGTTCAGATACAGGTGCACATAGGTGGCGTGCCCATCGATCCGGCCCATGTCCCGCGCCGTATCTCGCGCGAAGCTGTCCCGGATGTACTGCGACTGCTGCGGATCCCGGAAGTCCTGCCAACCCCGGCTCCCCTGAGAGCGCAGAACGATGCTGTCGAAACGCGTCACCGGAGCATCGGGAAACAAGGGATACTCCATCTTGGTGGGGCCGTATTCCGGGCGGAACTCCAGCCGGAAGGAATGCTTCTTCGTGATGCTGTGATCACGCCAACCGAATCCATGGATCCGCACCCCACAGTGGCTCTGATAGCCGGCGGCGCCGTCCGGGTGAATCACTTCCACCGAACCTTCGCGCTCCCATTCCGCTCCTCGCGCCGTCGAATGGGTGTAGATGCCCTCCGGCCCGAATAGATCCGCTAAGGGCATGACCAAAGACATCGTCCGGATGCTGCGCAATGCCTGGTCCATCTCACCCGAGTAAGCCGGATCGTCCACCACATCCGGGTCCATCCCGTAATCCGCCGCCACACCCGCCCAGGTCGAGGGGTAGCCCTCAGGCGCATCCGGTTGCCGGAGGATATCCTGCGGAAAAAGATAGCTGTGCGTGACGACTTCGCTCGGAACGTATCCGGGCTTCGAAGCCAGCGCCCGCAACACGGTCGTACGCGAAATCGACAAGGCCTCGCTATAGGTCTCGACCGGCCGGAAAATCGTCCCTGTCCGCGGATCTCTGCCGCCCGTCGTGAAAGAAATGGCCGCCCCATCCGTCGCAGAGCGCATTTCCAATGGGAACGTCTCCGAGTACAATCCCCGTTCCACGGAAAACTCCGGCGGGCTGACAAATCCAGTATAAGCCGGCCCGTTGGCCGCACCCGGCGTGGCTTGCAAGAAGAAGCCCTCCGACTCCCCTTCCCTGCCGTACGAAATCCCCGCGCGTTGAACCGGAATCCCGGGACCGTAACTGCGCAAAACCCTCTGTCCGTCCTGGTCCACCAGCGCCAGGTATTCGCCCCCAGCGTCGATCCGGAAATTGGTGTGAAGCGGCCCGTCCCCCTCCTTCCGATCTTTTCCAGAGGCAAAGACCACCCGGTAACCGCCGGGCGGAATGACCCAGTCCGGAAAAACCCATTGATCCAGCTCGTCGCCGTCGTCGGTCAGCGCATATCCGGCCAAGTTCAGAGAAACCGTGTTTGGATTCCAAATCTCGATCCAATCAGCCGCTTCGCCGTCTTCATCCAGCAGGGGCCCGTTGTTGGCCGCCATGAATTCCGTCAGATCCGGCGGCAAATTCTGAGCCCAGCCGACAGGCAGGCAGATCCAACTTATCGCGAAGGACAGGCAGAGGACTCCCCGCTTCAGGGCCAGTTGATTTATTCTGCAACGCCGCATCCCGGGAGTACAGGGCAGAGGAAAAGCGTCGCTTCGCGACTCGGCCGGTGGCGCGGCGCTTCGGGCGGAACTTATTGAAAGCGTTGGCTTTGTTGCTCGCCGGTCACGAATTGCAACTCGCTCCTTCCTCGCGTCGCGCCAAGCCTCCCAACAAGTCCCGCGCGGCATCACCGAAAGAATCGACAGTCCCTTAATCAGAGAAGCCGGCCACCGCCCCACGCACAGCCGGGGCCAAACGCGGCGTGCCCCGCAAGACTTTATCGCCCCCGTAGCGTCTGTTGCCCCCGTTGCCCCCGTTGGCTCCGTCGCCCCCCTAAAGCCCGTTGGCCCTGCGGGTGTGCGGCCACACCACGCAGGGCTTGGAACTTCCGGTGCGATATCAGCTCGCCGCCCCGGCCGCTTTTTCGGCCTGAGCCGCAATGAATACGCTCGAGGCCTCGCGAATCCGGTCCAGCCCTTTGTAGCGGCGGCCCTCCTTGGCCACCATTCCGCGAGTGACCAGATTCTGAAGCTTCTCGTAGGCGCGCAAGCGCAGCATTTCCTCCCCTCCGCTGACCGCATTCTTCTCCTTGAGATTCTCGTAGACCTGCTGAAAAAGAGCATTGAACTCAAGAAACTCAGGATTGCCCGACAGCACATTCACGATCTCGTCCGTCACGTGATCGGGAATTCGCCGGGAAAAACGGGTGCGTCGTGTAGCCATAGGACGGGGAGTTTAGCACAGCCCTCCCCGAATAGCGAACGAATTCGTAACTTTTCGCTACGGCACGAATCTAGCATTACAGGCCTATTCTATTGATAATCAATGATTCACCGTAAAATAATCCCGAAGTTCTCAAAAAAACGTGGGCATCCCCTGGTTCAGGTCTCCTGGCGCGCCGGCGCCGCTTCCGGTTGGCTCCCGCGGTTTTCCACCCGGAATTTCAACTTCTTTTCCCCCGCCGGATTGGTCACTTTGACCGTATCGCCCGGCTCGACTTCCCCGGCCAAGAGCAGTTCCGCCAAGGGATCCTCCATGTGACGTTCCACCGCCCGGCGCATCGGGCGAGCCCCATAGGAAGGATCGTATCCTTCCTCGATCAGAAATTCCATCGCCGTCTGGTCCAACTCGACCACGATTGCCTTCTCCTTCAACCGCTGAGTGACTTTGGCGACCTCCAGTCTCACAATCTCGATGAGGTTGTCGCGGGTCAACTGGTGGAACACGATCAAATCGTCCAACCGGTTGAGAAACTCCGGTTTGAATGCCCGCTTGGCCTCCTCCATAATCCGGCTCTTCATCGTTTCGTGGTCGAGAGTCCCTTCACTGGACTGACCGAATCCGAGGGTGCCCTGCTTGCGAATCGAATCCGCCCCGATGTTCGAGGTCAGAATGATGATGGTGTTCCGGAAGTCGATTTTCCGTCCGAAATTATCCGTCACGGTTCCTTCTTCGAGGATCTGCAAGAGCAGATGCATCACGTCGGGATGGGCCTTTTCCACCTCGTCGAACAGCACCACGGAGTACGGGCGCCGGCGGACGGCCTCCGAGAGCTGGCCTCCGTCGTCATAGCCGACATAGCCGGGAGGCGATCCGATGAGCCGGCTCGAAGTGTGCTTCTCCATGTACTCCGACATGTCGATCTGGATGAGCGAATCCGGATCCCCGAACATGTACTCGGCCAAATTGCGGGCCAGAAAGGTCTTGCCCACCCCGGTGGGACCGAGAAAGACAAACGAGCCGATCGGACGTCTCGGGTCCTTCAGATCCGCCCTGGAACGGCGCAGCGCCTTCGAGATGGCTTTGACGGCTTCCTCTTGACCGACGACCCGCACTTTCAGGTCGTCTTCCATCCGAAGCAGCTTCTGCGCTTCCCGCTGCTCCATCCGCTGCAAAGGCACTCCCGTCCATTTCGACACCACCGACATCATGTCCTCCAAATTGACGTCGACGGTGACCTCCTCGTTCCGGGTCCGCCATTCTTCGACCATGGACTCGAGCTTTTGACGGGCGTTTTTCTCCCGGTCGCGCAGGGCGGCGGCCTTCTCAAAATCCTGTTCCCGGATAGCGGATTCCTTTTCCCGGACGATGGCCTCGATCTGCCCCTCCAACTCCCGGAAATGCGGGGGCCGGGTCATCGCCGCGATCCGGGCTTTGGCGCCCGCCTCATCCATGACGTCGATGGCCTTGTCAGGAAGATAGCGGCCGGTGAGATAACGGGCCGAAAGCTTGACCGCGCCTTCGATGGCGTCGCGGGCGTATCGCGCCTTGTGGTGGGTCTCGTATTTCGGCCGGATGCCGTCGAGGATGAGGATGGCGTCATCCACGCTGGGTTCTTCGACTTTGACGGTCTGGAATCTTCGTTCCAAAGCGGCGTCCTTCTCGATGTATTTGCGGTACTCGTTGAGGGTCGTGGCGCCAACGCACTGCATCTCCCCGCGGCTGAGCGCCGGTTTGATGATGTTCGAGGCGTCCATGGCTCCTTCCGCGGAACCGGCCCCGACGATGGTGTGCAACTCGTCGATAAAGAGGATGACGTTTCGGGCCCGGCGGATTTCATCCATCACGGCCTTGATCCGCTCTTCAAACTGCCCGCGATACTTCGTGCCCGCGACCATGAGCGCCAGATCCAAGGTGATGACGCGTTTGTCCCGCAGCAACTCGGGCACATTGCCGGAAACGATCTCCTGGGCCAAACCCTCGGCAATCGCGGTCTTGCCTACTCCGGCTTCGCCGATCAGTACCGGGTTGTTCTTGGTGCGGCGGCAGAGAATCTGCACCACCCGTTCGATTTCGGAAGCGCGGCCAATGACGGGATCGAGTTCTCCCTTCTCCGCCAGTTCGGTGAGGTCCCGGCCGAAGGCTCGCAACGCTGGGGTCTTGCTCTCCCGGCGGCCGCTTTGCTGCTCATTGACTTCGGGTTCGTCGTCATCGCCGGGCGTGAAATTGGGATCCAGTTCCCGCAATATCTCGTTCCGGGTCCGCTCGATATCGATGTCGAGATTTTTCAAGACGCGAGCCGCCACGCCTTCTCCTTCGCGGAGCAGTCCGAGGAGAATGTGCTCGGTGCCCACATAGGAATGGTTGAGCATCTTGGCCTCCTTGCCCGCCAGAGCCAAAACTTTCTTCACCCGCGGCGTGTAAGGGATGTTCCCGACCATTTTGGTCTCCGGACCCGACCCAACCTGTTTCTCGACTTCCATCCGCACCGTTTCCAGGTCGAGCCCCATTTTTTGGAGCACATTGACCGCCACCCCTTGCCCCAGCTTGATCAGACCGAGGAGGATGTGTTCCGTCCCCACATAGGAATGGCTGAACCGGTCCGCCTCCTTCCGGGCGAGGGCGAGCACCTGTTGGGCTCGGGGAGTAAAGTTGTTCATCATTCGGGGAGGTGCTGGGAAACCGCAGAATGAATCTTCTGAAGCTCCACCTTACCCATATCAGGCGCTGGCAAGCTTTTCAACCGTCCCCGAAGGATTTCCGCCCGGGCCTCGTCCCTCCTTTCTTCGGGCAGCTTCTCACCCAGCGTCCATTGCACATGGGCCGGTTGAATCTCCATCATCAATGCATCCACCAGAGCGCTCTCGTCCAATCCAAAAAATCCCAGATCCGACGCCAAGCGCAGATGCGATAGACCGCCGAGCGTCTCCGTCGAGGAAATCCGGTGCGCGAAACGCAGTATTCCGTAGGCGCGCCCGATCTGATTGCACAACCCGGCCCGTTTTTCCTCGAGCAAGCGCAACCGGGCCAACAACTCCAATCCGATGATCTCCCGCACCAAGCGGTCAAGCGTTTGCACCGTGTCCTTTTCCGCTTTACCCAGAGTCCGCTGATTGGAAACCTGAAAGAGATTTCCCAAGGCGTCGCTACCCTCGCCATACAACCCGCGCACTGCCACACCCAGTTGATTCATGGCCTGAACGACTTTTTCCATGTCCTCGGTGAGCATGAGCCCGGGCAAATGCAACATGGCCGAAGCCCGCAATCCCGTTCCCAGATTGGACGGACAAGCGGTCAAATATCCGAGTTCGGGGTCGTAAGCGAATTGCAAAGTGCGCTCGAGCGCTTCGTCGAGATGTAAGACCCGCTGCAATGCCCCCTCCAAATCCAATCCCGGCAACATCGCCTGCAACCGGAGATGATCCTCTTCGTTCACCATCACGCTGAGGGACTGCGAAGCGTTGATCACCACGGCGCTGCCGACCGACCTCGAGGCGTGTTCACGGCTGATCAAGTGCCGCTCGACCAAGACCCGCTTTTCCAACCGGCCCAACCCCGCCAGTTCACAAGAGAGACCCGGACTCAGCCCGGGCAACGCTTCGACCGCGGGCAGCAGTTTCTCCAGCGATTCCGCATTGGCGCTTCGCGCCGCCCAACCGGGAAACGGATGCCCGGTCAAATTTCTGGCCAGCCGGACCCGGCTCGTCACCACGATGTCCGAGGATGGTCCCTTGGCCACCATCCATTCGGCATGCCTACCCATCAACTCGGCGAAGTCCATCTCAATAAACGCAATGGCTCAGGAGCAACTCTCGCCTCCTCGCCGGGGACCTGGTCCCAGTTCCGCCGCACTCTCGTCCTCGATCGAGCGGATGCAATCGCGCAGCCGCCCCGCCTCTTCATAATCCTCTCGCGCCACCGCCCCGGCCAACCGGGCCCGCAAAGCTTCCAGGCCCCGCGGCGTCTTGCCCTCGTGCCGCACGGCGCGATGCATGGGCCGGAGCAAACCCTCGATCTCTTCGCGAAAGGCCTGATAACACGCGGCGCAACCCAGACGGCCCACCTTGCGGAACTGCGATTCGGTAAATCCGCACACGGGGCAACTCTTCTCTCGGAGCATCTTCGGCGCCGGCGGCGGCGGCGGTGGCGAGGATTGCGAAGCCGCCCCCTGGAGCATTTTGGCCAAGGCAAAACCCGCCGGGTCGGCCACGCCACGCTCCCGCGCGCAATCCTCGCACAGGCTCATCTTCTTCATCTCGTTCTGCACGATCTGAGTCAAAAACACCGTGGCTTCTTTCCCGCAAGCGTCGCACTCCATGTTCACCAAACAACAGGCTACGGGTAAACCGGAGTCGTGCAACTGGCGGTCCGCTCGCGAAACCGCCGCATCAACTCCAAGGTCGCCGGACCAGGCCGGCCGTCTCCCACGGGCCGGGCGTCGATCCGAACCAGAGGAATCACCTCCGCAGCCGTGCCGGTGAGAAAGCATTCATCCGCCGTGTAAACCTCGTAGCGCGTCAGGTTTTCCTCGCCGGCTTCCCAACCGGCTTCCTTCGCCAACTCCAGAACGACTTGTCGCGTGATGCCCCGCAAGGCCCCCGAGGTCGCCGGAGGCGTGCGGATCGTGTTGCCGCGCACCACAAAGATATTGTCGCCCGTACATTCCGCCACGTAACCCTGCTCATTGAGCATAAGTCCCTCGTCCGCTCCAGCATGAAGCGCCTCGATCTTTGCCAGAATGTTGTTGAGATAGTTCAGCGATTTCACCGTGGGACTCAGCGCCGCAGGACCGGTCCGCCGCGTCGAACACGTCACCACGGTGAGCCCGTCGCGGTATTTCTCTTCCGGATACAACTGAATCGTCGAGGCGATGATGATCATGGAACTTCTCCGGCACACATAGGGATTCAATCCCAGTCCCCCACTGCCGCGTGTCGCCACCAGACGGATGTAGCCGTCCCGCAACCCGTTGATCCGCACGGTTTCCAAAACGGCCTCGCGCAACTCCGCAAGGTCCATCGCGATCTGCAGATGAATGGCTCGAGCAGAATCCAGCAACCGTTGGAGATGCTCATCCAAGAGGAAAACACCGCCTCCATAAAAGCGAATCCCCTCGAAGACGCCATCGCCATAAAGCAGACCATGGTCGAAGACGGAGATCTTCGCCTCCGCTTCCTCGAAAAACTCCCCGTCGATATAGACTTTCATAGAGACTGAACTTCCCGCCGCGGCGGGTTCATCGAGCCGGCGGTCCCGACCAAGGCCCCATCGGCCAAATGCAAAATCTGGTCGCCTCGCGCCGCCAACGCTTCATCGTGTGTCACCAGCAAGACCGCCTTTCCGCTGGCCCGCGCCAAGGACAAAAACAGATCCATCACCGCGTCGCCGGTCCGGGAGTCCAAGTTTCCGGTCGGCTCGTCGGCGAAGAGAATGTCGGGATCGTTGATCAGCGCCCTGGCAATCGCCACGCGTTGCTGTTCGCCCCCCGAAAGCTCGGCTGGCAAATGATGCCGCCGGTCAGCCAGACCCACCTGCTCGAGGATTTCCTCGGCCCGGGATTGGGCGCTGCGCCTTCCCACCAGGGCCGGCAAAAGCACATTCTCCAAGGCGGTGAAATCGGGAAGCAGATAAAAATGCTGAAACACATAACCCATTTTCCCGTTGCGCAGGCGGGCCTGTTCGGCAGGGGATGCGTCGTAGAGAGACACACCCCCGATGCGAACAGACCCGCCATCGGGCCGCTCCAGACCCGCCAGAATGTAGAGCAGAGTCGTCTTGCCGGCCCCGGAGGCTCCGCACAATGCCAACTGCACCCCGGCATCCAGGGCCAACGAAATCCCGCGCAGGACCGTCAGCTTCCGCTGCCCGATCCGGTAGCTGCGCGTCACATCCAGCGCTTCGACCAGGGGTCGAGACGATGCTGCAATGGGACCGGGCGCATTCACCGGGCCCCTTCTACATCAATACCCGCGGAGCGCGAGCACTGGATCGCGAGAATCGCGGAATCCTCAGCTCTTGCGCTTCTTCGCAGCGCCTTTCGATCGGGCCGACCGGACCGCACCGGACCGCGCCTTCTGGGCCAGATCCAGAGCTTGGGCGTCTCCGTAGCGGGCGATCGAGAACTTCTTGGTCCGGCGCCGTCCGCTCTCGTCCTCCCAAGCCGCTTGCCAGTAATGGTAGATCTTGTTGGTGACCGGAGCTTTGGCCACCACATGGGTCACTCCGATCGTGCCGCTCTTCTTGATCCGCCGCTTCGGCTTGGCCAGGGCCTCGCGCCGTTCCTTGGGCAACGAACGCACGACCTTGTCGCGATACTCCTTGGCTTTGGTCAAGGCGGCGGCTCTTCCCCCGGAGGATTTGTCGGGAAAGTACTTCTGAAAAGACCGGCCTCGATAGGTGATCCTCACATAGAACCCGTGGTTTTTCTTCTCCGGTTGGTCTATGCGCGATATGCCGTAGTTAGGACGTGGTTTTAGCATGGCAGTGTGGGCTTCGTTCGTGTGATCGCTTCAGTTCGCTTGTATGTCAGATGCTCATTCGCGACTTGTGCCCAACCCGCTCCCCTAAATGCATGCTAAACTCGAAATTCCGCAAGGGCAAGCAAAGATAAAAAGAGGTTCTCCGCAAAAAAATGCGGTCCTTGCGCCCCCAAACCGGGCGCTTCCTCCAAGCGGGAGACCTATCCCAAATGCGATCTTATCCATTCTGCCTTCGCCCAAAGCCGGCCTTACTCCTCTGCCTTAGCCCAAAGCCGGGACTCACCCTCTGTCTTACCCCAAACCGCGCCCTTACCCGCTTATCCGCTTGCCCATTCGACCGGCCTTTGATCCTCACAGATCCGGCGCCGCACTCTGACTGCCCCTTCTCCCAGATCTCTCCGGACCCTCCTCCCCGGACCTCTCCGCACCTCTTCCCCAGCGCCGCTCAGTCTGCGGCCGCACAATCCACGTTGACTCGCCGGCCCCCGCGATCAAACCGGACTGTGCCCGCCTCCAACGCGAAAAGCGTGTAGTCGCGCCCCAGCCCCACGTTGAGCCCAGGGCACCACTTGGTCCCGCATTGCCGCACCAAAATGTGCCCCGCAGACACCCGTTCCCCTCCGAATTTCTTCACTCCTCGCCGCTGGCTGTGACTGTCGCGCCCGTTCTTGACGCTGCCTTGACCTTTCTTGTGTGCCATGATGATCTCCTCCTGCCGTTCCGCTCTCCGCCTTCGCGACTCGCAACCCGCTGCCGGGTCAACCCACCCGGATGCTCCGCACTTCAAGCCGGGTCATCCACCGGCGATGCCCTTTGGTCCGGTGGTATCCCTTGCGTCTCCGGTACTTGAAGGCGGTCACTTTGGGCGCCCGGAACTGCTTGACCACCGTCACCTCGACCTCCGCACCCTCCAAAAAGGGCGTGCCAATCTGCGCCGACGAGCCGTCCGAATAAAAAAGCACCTCCGTCAAAGTCGCCCCGCTCTCCGGTTCGAGGGCCAAGTGCTCCACATCCACCGTGTCTCCTTCCGAGACCCGGTATTGCTTGCCCCCAGTTTTGATGATTGCGTAGGCCATGACGGGATGAGTCTGGGTAAAGCCGCGGACCCTTCCACAGCACTCCCGCGCAAGCAAGTGGAAAAACCCGGAAAAAACCTCCTCCCGCTTTCCCGGCAATTCACGCTCTTCCTGGCGCACCCCGTCCCGCCGTGCTAGGCTCTGCCCAGGTCAACATGGAAGCCGACGCCCTCATTTCCATCGAAGTCCGCCGGCTTTTGCCCTTGCACGGAAGTTGCGCCCTTTTCCTGGGCAACGACGAGAAAGTGTTTCTCATGTGCGTCGATCCCTACGTCGGGTCGGCCATCCTGTTGGAAATGCAGAAAGCCCCCCGGGAACGCCCCGTCACCCACGACCTCATGTTCTGCATGCTTCGGGCCTTGGGGGTTACCGTCGAACGTATCATCATCAATGACTTCCGGGAAGATGTCTTCTACGCCCGGCTCATTCTCTCCATGGTCAATGAAGTCAGCCAGAACCGCCTCCTCGTCGAACTCGACGCCCGCCCCAGCGACTGCATCGCGCTCGCTCTGCGTGCCGATGCCGGCATCTACGTCGCCCCGCACGTCTGGAACGGCGTGGAAGACATGACCGGCACCCTCCGGGAACTCGACGAGAAAGGCGAATCCGAAGAGGAAGAGTAGCCTCTTCCCATACTCTCTTCCCAGGGTCCCTGCGTGAAACGCATCCTCCTCGGCGTGACCGGCTCGATCGCCGCCTACAAAAGCGCCGAACTGGTCAGCCAGCTCACCCAACGCGGTCATTCCGTGACTGCGGTCATGACCACCGACGCCGTGGAATTCATCGCACCACTTACTCTGCAGACTCTGTCTCGAAACCCCGTAGTCACCGGGCTCTACGACGAAAAGGAAAGCTGGCGCCCCAGCCATATCGCGCTGGCCGACGAAGCCGACTTGCTCCTCATCGCGCCCGCCACGGCCCATCTCATCGCCCGTCTCGCCCTCGGTCTGGCCGGCGACGCCCTTACTGCCATCGCCTTGGCCACCCGCGCTCCCTGCCTGATCGCCCCGGCCATGAATGGAAATATGTGGCTCCACCCCGCCACGCAGGCCCATGTCGCCACGTTGCAATCCTGGCAAATCGAGTTCGTAGGGCCAGATCCCGAAGGCATGCTCGCCTGTGGTTATCGGGGCCCCGGTCGCCTCGCCTCCGTCGAGGAAATCCTCGAGCGCGCCGAGGCGGTCCTGCGTCAAACCCCGGGCCCGCGCCGCCTGTGAACGTCGCCGTCACGGCGGGCCCAACCAGGGAAGCCATCGACCCGGTCCGCTTCCTCAGCAATCGCTCCTCGGGACGCATGGGCTTCGCTATCGCCGAAACCGCAGCCCGGCAGGGCCACAGCGTCAGGCTCATCGCCGGACCCGTCACACTGCAGACTCCCCCATTCGTCGAACGCATCGACGTGGAATCCGCGGAAGACATGTACCGCGCGGTCGCGGCAGCCGTGCCCTGGGCGCAGGCCATGATCCTCGCCGCCGCCGTCGCCGATTTCCGTCCCGCCGCTTATTCTCCCTTGAAAACTCCCAAGGATTCCTCGTCCCGGACCCTTCTGCTGGAACCGGCGCCCGATATCCTCGGAAGTCTCCGGCATCCGCTCGGTTTCTCGGGGTTTCTCGCCGGATTCGCCGCCGAAACCCACGACCTCGAAGAACACGCCCGCAAAAAGCTCCTGGCAAAGGATTGCGACCTCATCGTGGCAAACGAGGTCGGTAAACCCGGCGCCGGCTTCGACAGTCCAGACAATGCCGTCCTCTTGCTTTTCCGTTCCGGCCGCATCCTTCCGCTTCCCCTGGCCTCCAAAACCTCGATCGCCGCCAGCCTCTGGCAAGCCGTCGAAGAAGCGATCACCCAAGTCCCTTCCCGTCCATGACCACACGCGACCGGCAACTCGCCACCGCTGTCCACGCCGCACGCGACGCCGGAACATTCCTTCGGCAACATTATGAAGGTGAAAGTGAACTCCTCGTCAACGAGACGACTCAGCACGACATCAAACTGGATCTCGACGTCCGCAGCCAGGAACGCATCGCTCAGTGCCTGCTGGAAGCCTACCCCGGGGATGCCCTCCTGGGAGAGGAAGGCGTCCAAGGAAACTCCAGCAGCGCCCGTCGCTGGGTCGTCGATCCCATCGACGGCACCGTCAACTACTTCTACGGCATCCCTCATTTCTGCGTCTCCATCGCCCTCGAAGAAGAAGGCGATACGGTCCTCGGCGTGATCTACGACCCCATGCTCGATGAAGTGTACACCGCCACAGACGAGCATCCGTCCAAGCGAAACGGCAACCCCATCCATCCGAGTTCCCGCAAGTCCCTCTCCGACGCGGTGATCACCGTGGGCTTCTCGAAGACCGTCGAAGCTCTCGATCTGGGCTTCGACCGCTTCCGGCATCTCGCTTACCGGGTTCGCAAGATCCGCATCCTCGGAAGCGCCGCGCTGGGGCTTTCCTACGTGGCCTGCGGCCGGCTCGACGCCTATGTCGAGGAGGGCATCGGGTTGTGGGACATCGCTGCCGGCGTCCTCCTTGTCCACCGCGCCGGAGGCCAGGTCGAGCTGACTGCGGTCCCCGGTAGCGAGCGTCTCCAGTTCGGAATCATCGCCGCCAATCCCCATCTCGATCTCGCAGAATTGCGCCGGCCCGCCGCCGGACAAGACTTTTCCCCCGCCGCGAACCCATGATCCGCACCGGCATCGGCTACGACGTCCACCGCTTCGCAACGGGCCGCCCCCTCGTCCTCGGTGGCGTCGAAATCCCTTCCCCGCTCGGCCTGGAAGGTCACTCCGACGCCGATGTCCTCGCTCATGCCGTCGCCGACGCCTGCCTCGGCGCCATGGGACTCCCCGATATCGGCCACTTTTTTCCCCCTTCCGATCCCGCCATCAAAGGCATTAGCAGTATGGAAATCCTCCGCCGGGTCCGCAGCGAAGCCGGGCGTCTGGGAGCCGTGCTGCATCACGTCGATTCCACCCTCATCGCTGAGGCGCCCCGCGTCGCCCCTTTCCTCGCCCCGATGAAGGCCGCCATGGCGGCCGCGCTCGGGCTCGATCCCCGTCAGGTAGGCATCAAAGCCACCACCAACGAAGGCCTCGGTTTCCTCGGACGCGGTGAAGGCATCGCCGCCCTGGCCGTGGCCACCCTCGACCTCCCCTGACGCGGGATCCCTTCCAGGCCGCTCCCTCGCAGGCCCTTTTTCCGTTGCTAAGGCGGATATTCCAGACTAGGGAGGCCCGCCATGGAGAAGGTCACGCGCATCCGCAGAGGTCAGGCGGTCAAGCACAATCAGGAACCCTGCGTCGTGATGGAGATGCTGCACAAGACGCCTCCAAACCTCGCCGCCTTCGTCCAAATGAGCATCCGCAACATCGCTAGCGGCAAGGTCTACCACCTCCGCTTCTCGCCCGGCGACTCCATTGAGACGGTCAACGTCGAGCGCCAGAACTTCGAATTCAGCTACATCGATCCCAGCGGCTATCACTTCCTCCACGAAGATACCTACGAGGATGTCACCGTCTCCGAAGAACTCGCCGCCCCGATCAAAAACTATCTCGTGGAAGGCGCCCGCTATGTCCTCGTTTTCGTCGAGGGCCGGGTCGCTTCCGTCGAGCTGCCCACTTCCATCGTCATGACCGTTGCGGAAGCCCCCGAGGGAGTCAAAGGCGACAGCACCACCAACGTCTATAAATCCGCCGTCACAGAGAGCGGTCTCGTCGTTCAAGTCCCCCTCTTCATCAAAGTAGGCGACCGCCTTTCCATCAAGACGGAGGACGGCAGTTACCTGAGCCGCGCCTGAGCGCTGCCCTGTCGCCCCCAACACCCATCCAGATCCACTTTCGCCTAACCCGCGAAATGCTCCACCGGTCGTGCAGCCGCTCATTCGCAATCTCGCTATCATCGCCCACGTCGACCACGGGAAGACCACCCTCGTGGATCTCCTCCTTCGGGCCGGCGGCGACCTCAACGCCCGCGACGACGCCGAAGAGCGGGTCATGGATTCCATGGACCTCGAACGCGAAAAAGGCATCACCATTCGCGCCAAAAACACCGCCGTCCATTGGAGGGCGTGCACCATCAACATCGTCGATACCCCGGGACACGCCGATTTCGGAGGCGAAGTGGAACGGGTCATGAAAATGGTCGAGGGCGTCCTCCTGGTCGTCGATGCCGTCGAAGGTCCTCAGGCCCAGACCCGATTCGTCCTGCGCAAAGCCTTCCAACAAGGCCTCCGCCCCGTCGTCGTGATCAACAAAATCGACCGGCCCCAAGCGGATCCCCGCCGGGTCCACAATGAGGTCCTCGAACTCTTTCTCGAACTCGACGCCACCGACGAACAATTTCACGCCGCTTTCCTTTACGGAAGCGCCCGCGACGGCTGGTTCTCCCGCTCTCCCGACGAACCCTCCCGCGATATCGTGCCCCTGCTCGAAACCATCCTCGAACAGGTGCCCCCGCCCAAGATCGAGGCCGGCGCGCCCTTCCGGATGCTCGTCAGCAATATCGACTGGGACGACTACGTCGGCCGCGTCGCTATCGGAAAAATCGAGTCCGGAAGCGTCCGGCGCGGCGAGATTTTGCATCGCCTCCGCCCCGGCGGCGCCCGGGACTCGGCCCGGATCACGCGGGTCGTCGAGTTCGCCAGTCTTCGCACCCGGGACTGCGAAACGGCCAACGCCGGCAACATCGTCGGCATCGCCGGATTCGAAGACGTCGAGATCGGAGAAACCCTGGCCGCCGATCCGGAAGCCCAGCCTCTCCCCTTCGTCTCGATCGACCCGCCTACCGTCCAAATGGATTTCTCGGTCAATGATTCCCCTTTCGCCGGCCGTGAGGGCAAATACGTCACCTCCCGCCAGATCCGGGACCGGCTCGCCCGCGAAACCAAAACCAACATCTCCATCCGGATCACCGACGCCGAACAAGCCGGGGTCTTCCGGGTCAGCGCCCGTGGCGCCATGCAAATCGCCGTCCTCGTCGAACAAATGCGCCGCGAAGGCTATGAACTGTTGGTTTCCTCCCCATCCGTCATCACCCGCGAAGTGGACGGACGCAGTCTCGAACCCTTCGAAACTCTCTACGTCGAGGTCCCGGAAGCCCACCTCAACGCCGTCCTCAAGAGTCTCGGAAGCCGCCGCGCCCGCATCGAGTCCATGCACAGCCGTTCCGGACATTGCCGGATGGAAGCCGTCATCCCCACCCGGGGACTCATCGGATTCCAGTTCGATCTGCTCAATCAAACCGCCGGAACGGGAGTCTGTTCCCATCTCTTCCGCGAATACGCGCCCCATTGCGGCCCCATCGCCACCAGACAAACAGGCACCCTGGTTTCCACCGAGACGGGCACGGCCATGGCGTATTCTCTCGGAGCCTTGGAAGAACGCGGCCGCCTCTTTGTGCGTCCGGGAGATCCGGTTTACGAAGGTCAAGTCATCGGCGAAAATCCGCGCGGCGACGATCTCCCCGTCAATCCTACCAAGGCCAAACACGTCACCAACCACAGGTCCCAGGGCGACGGCAAGGCCATCCAACTGAGCACACCCATCGAGTTCAGTCTGGAACGTGCCATCGAATACATCGCTTCAGACGAACTCATCGAAGTGACGCCCGCCGGTCTCCGCCTGCGCAAGCGTGTCCTCTGCCCTCACGAACGCCGCCGCCAACGCAAACGCGACGTGGTGAACGCGTAGCCCGTATTTCTCAAATTGAACCGCTGCAAGCCAGGCCTATCATCGCGATTCTTAAGGAGCCGTAACGAAATAGCGGACCAAGCGATGCAGCGGAGGGGAAACAATCTGATTATATCAAACCGCATCCCCTCTTACTCTTCGGGATGTGCGCCGTTGGCGCCAATGCGTCCTCCTGCCCGGTTTACGCAGCCGCGTTCTGGCATGCTTCTATAAAGCGGGAGGCCTGGTGCAGAGCGCGTGAAATAGGGGCGAATCTCCCTCTGGCCGGCCTGATCGACCGGTCCGCCCGGCCCCCCAACCGGTCCGGCCGGTCCGCCGTGGAACGTACTTGACCCCCCGCCGCAGCGTCTGCTTCAATCCTCTCGCCCCCTTCCGCCCATTCGTCCCCGCCATGAAACTCCATCCCGCCGCGCCCTCCGCCCTGCTCCTCGCCTTCACCCTCATGCCCGCCCCCGCCTCTTCCATCGAGACCGAGCCCTACGGCGTTCTCCCTTCCGGCGTACCCGTCACCCTCTACACTCTGACCAACGACTCCGGAATGCAGGTCTCCGTCATCGACCTCGGCGGCATCATCGTCCGCGTCCGCACACCGGACCGGGAGGGGAAACTGGACGACGTCGTCCTCGGCTGCGCTTCCCTGGAAAGCTACCTCAAGGACAGTCCCTTTTTTGGCTGCATCACCGGGCGCTACTGCAACCGCATCGCCCACGGGGAATTCACTCTCGGCGGCACGACCTACACCCTGGCCAAGAACAACGGCAATCATCACCTCCACGGAGGAAAGGAAGGCTTTAACCGGAAGCTTTGGACCGCCGCTCCCGGGGTCAAAGACAACGCCCCGTCCCTCGTCCTCTCCTATACCTCGCCCGACGGCGAGGAAGGCTACCCCGGCAACCTGACTTGTCGCGTCGTCTACACCCTGACCAACGACAATGCCCTCCGGGTCGATTACCACGCCGTCACCGACAAAGCCACCGTGGTCAACCTGACCAACCACTCCTATTTCAATCTCGCCGGCGCGGCCAAAGCCCAACCCATTCTCGACCACGTCCTCACCATCCACGCCTCGCGATTCACTCCCACGGATTCCGAGGCCATCCCCACCGGCGAGATCCAACCCGTGAAGGGCACTCCACTCGACTTCACCAGCCCTACCCGCATCGGCGACCGCATCGAAGACGCTCACGAACAAATCCAATTCGGCAAAGGCTACGACCACAATTACGTCATCGAAGGAGAAGCCGGGACTCTGCGCGCGGCTGCCCGTGTTCACGAACCCACCACCGGCCGGGTCCTCGAGATCGAAACCACCGACGCCGGTATCCAGTTCTACACCGGAAACTTCCTCGACGGATCCTTCGAAGGAAAGGATGGCGCCGCCTACCCACGACGCAGCGGGTTCTGCCTCGAGGAACAAAAATACCCCGACAGCCCCAATCATCCCTCTTTTCCTTCCGCCGCCCTTCAGCCCGGCGAAACGTACTCGAAAACCACCGTCTACAAGTTCAGCGCCGAGTGAGAGGGGCCAAAGCGAAAAGCCATTCGAGCCCTGACGCGCCCTCTTGAACCAGCCGCTGACCTACCGCCCCGTTTCTTCAGCGTGAAACGGGTCGCGCCCGGTAACTGCGTTTCGGGAAATCCGCAGCTTCGTCATCCGTGACCCGAAGCAACTCTCCTCCGCTCTCGATTGACTTCCAGAAACGCCAATCGCGGAGATTCTCAGAGCGTTGCAGTTCGTAAGCGACGCCCGGCGCGCCCCGCAGTTCGAGGACCACGTCACCATTGGGCATGCGCCGGATGCTCTTCCAGGACGGAGCCGGGTCCGAGGGATCGTCCTCAAAGCCGTTCGCGCTACCCGGTGTTCCGCCTCGAGTCAGCGAGGCTCTCCAGTTCTGCGCATCCCCATTCTCGGAGCCGGGCCGGACCAGCGCCAACGTCGCGCCGCCGCCGTCCGCCGCGCCAGGCCAATCGCCCCCATCGTCGTATTCGACCTCATCCACGAGATTGCTGTGGTCATCAAAGAGCCGCAACCGCTCTCCCCCATTGCTCAGCCCGAAGTTATACCCTCCGGCCAATTGAGCCGCGCTTTCCGGATACACGTTCCGGAAAGCGTTCGGATCCTGGGCCAACACCACGTAGCCTCCCGCCGCCACCCTGCTTCCCTCCGGAAGAACAAAGCGGTGTCCAAATTCCGAATCCTGAAAGCGCCAGCTCGACAGATCGATCTCGAATTCATATCCATTGTACAACTCCACCCAATCGCCCGACTCCGCTTCCGGATGGCTGTGATAGTTGATTTCGTTGATCACAACCCGGTTCAATGCCGTGGCCGCCGGCTCGAAATGAGCCGTGAGAACGGGGGCCTCCCCCACATCGATCGCAATCTCATTGCTCTCCCGCAACCCGGCGGGCGCGTCGCCGCTCCAATGGCTGAAACGGTATCCCGGCCGCGGCAGAGCCGTGACCGTCACGTCCACACCCGGAAAATACACGCCCGTCCACGGGAATGTCCTGACAAGAATCGAATTGATCTCCACATCTCCTCCCTCCTCCCCCGAAACATCAAGCATGAGATCGGCGGGACCGGCCAACGCAAACTCGCTTCTCACGAATCCCAGGATCGATTCCGGACGCCGCTCCAGGAAGGTTCGCACCGTGCCGATGTTCGCTTCCCACGATCCGATCGATCCGATCACGTCGCCCTCCCCTTTCCAGCGGCCGATATGAGCTTCCATCTCAGGCTCATACACGGCTTTCATCGCCATCAGCCGGGCAATGGCATGCTCCGGCCGGAAAACGGAGTTGATCAAGTCGCACATCCGGTTGGCCAAAGCCTCGCGGAAGGCCCGGTTCTCCGCCAAAGTGCGAAGAATCAACGTGGTCCAGTGCGGATTCGGCCAATCCGAACGCCCGGAAGCCATCGCATGCCGCAGCGTGTTGTAGGAGAAACTGCTGCTGCCGTCGTAGCCCAAGGCGTAGTCCAGATCATACATCAACCAACGCCAGCGCGCCCCCTCCGTTTGCGGCTTCCACGTCTTGTTGTTGTTGCCAGGCCAGTCGAAATTCGCGATGTAAATCTGCGCCGCCGAATACTCGAGAAGATTCTCCATATCGATTCGCTCCTTTGCCCGCGCATAGTTCTCCGGCAGGCTCATATCGCTCGTTTCCAGAAACTCTTCCAAAGCCAGGAAGTCCTCGCTGCCGCCTTCGATCACGACCGGATACGTCCTTCGCCAATAGCGCGAGATGATGTCTACCTCGTCGGGATCGACCCCGTGGTGGGATTCGAGATAATCCTCGTTGAGTTTCTCGCAGATATTGTAGATGCCCCAATACGCGCCGTTGAGATACACCACTGCCGGGCGATAAGCCTGCACATCGCTGTTGCGAGATGCCACCAACCCGCTGGCAAACGGATCCCGGAAGAATGTTCCGTTGGATCTCGAATCGTTGCCCGCCGCCCGCAAGACGAAGGACGTGAACCGTTCCAGCGGCATGCCGGGAAACAGACGGTACTGCAGTTCCGGATAACCGTAGCGGTCCCGGAGCATTACCGATAAGGATTTCTGAGGATTGGACCGGCTTCCCCAACCGAAGATCTTCAAGCCGGCATCGATGCGAAATGCGGCCGTTCCGTCCGTTTCCAGAAGTTCCACATGCACGGGTCGCTCCCAGTCGTTCCAGTAGTTCGCTACGCGCCCGCTCTCATTGGCGTTTCGGCCCGGCGTATAGATGCCCAGTTCCTCGTCCCACAAATGTTGCGGATCGGTCGATAGGGAGACGACCGGCAGGCTGTGCCCCGGTCCTGTGAAATAGGAGGCGGTCAGGACGGCGCTCGCCGGTTGATCCCCGATAAATGTTCGCGCCCGCACCACCCTGTTTCCCCCGAAAAGCGAAGTGATCGGCGCCGTGTACAATCGAGAGTCCTTCACCGGAACGCTCCCGTCCAAGGTGTAACGAATCTCAGAACCGGCCTGATTCCCCGACAGCTCGATGGACGGAAAACGGGGAAAAAAGCCCGGCGGCGGCGACGCCGTCACTTCCTCGATCGTTCCCAGGTAGACCGGCCCTTCGTTGGGCATTCCGGGAGTGGGATGAACGAGAATGGCCCACTCCGCGCCGCCCACCGGCCACCGGCCTAACGAGTGGTCGATGGGGATGTCCCCAGTGACCACCAGGTCGCAAATGGCGCCGTCCGGCCGAGTCAGAACAACGGTTTCTCCCTGCCGGCTCAGTTTGAAATTCGTGTGAAGGTGCGCTCCCGCCTTGTCTTTGCCGGAGGCAAATACCAGCAGTTCACCACCCGGTTCCACGCTGACCCCGGGAAAGGTCCATTTGAAGGGTTGCTGCGGATCGTCGCTAAGCCCATAGCCCAGCAGGGCGATGGGAGACTCGCCCGGATTGTGAATCTCGATCCAGTCGGGATAGTCGCCATCGTAAACCGATTCCCCGAGATCCTGGTTCCACTGGGCGCAGTTCGGGACCGGGCAATTCTGCAAATCCGCCTCGAACTCATCGGGAATGCCCGTGATGTTGGAGGAGACTATCTCGTTGAGCACGGGATGGACATCCTGCGCCAGACCCCGCGCCCCCCAAACGATCCACCATCCAAGCACGACAACGAAGAACCGCGACCTCACGACTTGGAGAATACCACGATCAGCTCTGCTCCGGCAAGCCCCGCCATGTGGCGACTGCGAAATGGGCAAGGCATTTTCATGTGGGTGAGCTGGGCCTTGGATTTTAGAGGTGAGAACAGATTGAGATAGACAAAAGCGGGGGTTTTTGTTCGGATTGAGTGGGATGAAAGCTCAAAAACACACCATGTTGAAGGAGGACCTTCCGGC
>DATKCT010000117.1:0-5614 GCA_035513055.1 Verrucomicrobiales bacterium
TCGGCGAGCGGATGGCAACGACTTCAGTAGTGGTGATGTCGGAATTCGGCCGGCGCTTGCGTGAGAATTCCGCTTTCGGGACGGACCACGGGCGCGCCGGCGTGATGTTTGTGCTGGGGGGAGGGACGCCGGGCGGCGGGAAGGTCATAGTGGATTGGCCAGGTCTCGAGGACGATCAATTGGAGGAGCCCGGCGACCTGCGGGTAACTACGAACTACCGGGACGTGTTGTGGTCTGTGCTAGGACGCCACGGGAAGTGCGATCCGGAGCGGGTTTTTCCCGGGCACACCTTGCGGCCGGCGGCGGTTTAACCCACTCGCCGCTCGCTACTCGGCCGTTGCTTATCCCACTTGCCGGACGGTCGCATAGGTATAGGCCCGGCTGTCCGCCATGCAGCGGTGGATCCAGCGGAAAAGTTCGGCAATTTCCGGGGCGCGCTCGCGCAGTTCGACGAGCCCGCCCGGATCCGGGCCGGGTCGCGGCGGCGGCGCGCAGATCCGGCGGAGTTGCAGGTCGTTCTGGAGATTCTCGATCTCACGGGATCCCAGATCGCGGATTTCCATGGGCGATTGCCAGGCGTCAAGCTTGTGCCGTTCGATGCCCATGCTGGTGACGGAGACTCCGTAGCGGTCGCCCAGTGAACGCAGTTCGTCGGCCAGCCCCTGGTCGGCGATGGGAGCGGCGTAAACGAGTTCCGAGCGATGCGCCCAGGCTCCGGCGCTCAATGTTTGAAAGAACAGCTCGCGTGTGGATTCAGGCCTTGCCTCCAAAGCCAGCCGGACGCTGGTTAATTCAAAAGGGCGATCGAGGACCGTGAGCAACTCGCGTTTCAAAAGAAAGCCCGCGTCGCTGAGTTCGCCGGCTTTCCAGTCGACGAGGACGGCGTCGGGAACGCTCCAAACATGGGCGCGGGATCGGTCCTCCGTGTGTTGGAGGGGGAAGACAAAACGGTTCTCATCGCCGGTGCAGCGTTCGAAGACGGCCTGAAAAATGCGCAAGCGGAGAGCCTCCGCGGAGGCGATGAGCGTGATGTTGGCTTCGCGGGATCTCAGCAGCGGAGGTTGGGACTCGACGAGGCGGGCGGGCTGGCGGCCGCGGAGGTAGTAACCCTGGCCCTGCGTCACTTTGGCGATGGGCGAGGCGGGGTCGCACGACATCACCGAAAAATGATAGCGAAGGGTCGCGTCGCTGTATTTTTGCGACAGCTTGTGTTTGACGACCTTGATCAGCTCGGTGCCCTTGACCGCTTCGGCCGGAGATTTCGGGAGGCAGTTGGGGAGGATCTCCTTGAGCTGTGCGCGGAGGTTCATCGGGATTCGCCGGGAGCATGCTGGGAGCGGACTTGGCCGTCAAGCGTTGGGTGGGGCGCCGTGGCAGGACCCTCCAAAACGCCCTTGCGGCGGGCGATCAGCCAGCATACCCCGAAGAGGTCGACGAGTCCGCGCCAGGCGCGATTGGATAGTGTATACTTGCTCGATCCGTGCCGGCGCGCCCTGTGAGAAACCGGGATCTCGCGGACCTCGTAGCCGGCGGCGCGGACGAAGGCCGGGATGAAACGGTGCATTCCATTGAAGAGCGGGAGAGCCTCACGGCAGGCGCTGCGCATGGCCTTGAGCGTGCATCCCGTGTCCCGGACCCCATCGCGAGTGAAGGCGCGGCGGATCGCATTCGCAACGCGGCTTTGCAGTTTGCGGCTGAACGCATCCATCCTCTCAGCGCGGTAGCCGCAGACGAGGTCGGCGCCCGCGTCGATTTCTTGGAGAAGCCGGGGAATATCGGCTGGGTCGTTTTGCAGGTCGCCGTCGAGCAATACCAGCAGAGGGAAGCGAGCAGCGCTGATCCCGGCGTGGAGCGCGGCGCTTTGACCTCGGTTCTTGGAAAAGGAAATGAGCCGGATAATGGGATCTTCCCGGGGAACGCGGCTGGAGGTCGAGTCGGTCGAACCGTCGTCGACCAGGATCAGTTCATAGTCGCGGCCGCTCAAGGCTCGAGCGATCTCCTCGAGAAGAGGCGTGACGTTCTCCGACTCGTTGAAGAGGGGAACAACGACGGAGACTTCCGGGGGCCCGGATTCGGACATGATGCCGTTTGAGGCAGAGCGCCTGGGATTTCAACCCAAAACGGCGGGTCCGCGGCGCTCTGACCGCGAACTCTTGCGGCTCGACGGCAGTCAAGAGACTTCGACCCCGGGTAGAGGAAGAGGATTACTGTTGCCCGGGCACTCCTGCCCGCGAACTGCCGCGGCACGATGGCGGACAAAAGTGTCTCGACCCGTGACCCGGGGGTCTCCGGCACAAACAGTATGAGAAATGCGGGTTAAGGGGGTTGCCTGAAGCCGCTCCGAACCTGATTGTGTTCATGAGACCTGTGATGCACTCCTCCTTTCGAATCGCCGCTGCCGCCGCTCTGGTTTGGTTGTTTCCCGCAGGGGTCCTCCTTCGCGCCCAAGAGGAGGGATTGACCGCCGAACAGATCCTCGGCTTCGTGCGCTACAGCCAGACTGCAAATCAATTGCAGACGAAGGGCACACTGCGACAGGGCCGGGAGCGGCACCGCTTCGATCTTTTTTTGGATGGTCCTTCGATCCGGTTCGTGTTCGCCAAACCGGAGCAGAGCGTTCGTCTCGATCTCGGCGACGCCGCCTGCCGGCTTCTGGAATCGAGTGGAGGAGGGGCCGAAAAGGAGGTGCCGGCGGGGCGTTACGGGGAAGCGATCCGTGGAACAGACGTGACCTATGAAGATCTCGCCCTGCGCTTTCTCTATTGGCCCCGGCCAGAACTCTTGGGTGAAGACGTGGTCCGGCCCGAGCGCATCTCTTGGAAGATCCGGGTCGTCAACCCGGGGCGGAGCGGTCCCTATGCTCAAGCACTCGTCTGGGTCGACAAGGCCAGCGGCGCGCTGCTGCAAGTCCACGGGTTCGACCGCTCCGGGGCACTGGTGAAGCGTTTCCAAGTCATTTCGGGGCAGCGGATGGAGGCGCCCACTTCGCAGGGGAAACAGAAAATTTGGATGCTTAAAGAGTTGCGCGTGGAAACGGTGGATCCGCGGACGGGGACTCGCCTCGGCGAGTACACCTATCTCAACTTAGACAAACCGAAGGGCTGAGGCTGCCGATGGAGACGTTCAGCACACGATCAGCGGGACCAGGTTTCGCCCGGCGGCGATCCGCCGTCGCGGGTCTCGCGCTCCTTGCTGGTTGGGTGATTGGCTGGGTTCCCGGAGCCGGAGCGCAGGAAGCCGTGCTCGAGTCGAGCGCGCTCGAGCCGCTGGTGGGCGAGTTTTTCCAGCTCCAACTTGAGGTCCCTGGAAAGGAGGTGCGTGTGCCCCAGATCGAAGTCGATGGACTGACCATCGACTATGTCGGGGCGAGTTCGTCGACCCAATTGTCCTTTGGCGCAGGCAGACAATCTGTCCTTGTGAAGAAGATTCTGGCTTACCGGGCCAAGGCGAACCGGGCTGGGCAATTCGTCATTCCCGAGATCGCCGTGACGACAGACGGCAAGGTCCTGACGAGTAACTCGTTGACGCTGACGGCGAGAGAGCCGGGCGATCCGGCGGCGGACGGAAGCGTGCGCAGCCCGACGGCCTTTATCCGGATCGAGGCGGAACGAGCCGAGATCTTCGTGGGAGAATCCGCGGGGGCCAAAGTGAAGGTCTACTTCGGACCTGGAGTGCAGGTGAACGATTTGCAGCGCGAGATCGCCTTGCAAGGGGAGGATCTCGTGTTTCAACCGAGTAGTCCGCCAACTCGCGGAGTGGAAACCGTCGGGGCCGTTCAGTACCAGGTCTACAGCTATGACACTGTGTTTTCGGCGGTGAAACCAGGAGAGGTGCGCATCGAGCCGGTGACCGTCGAAGCGACGGTTCGGCTTCCGGCCGACAACCGGTTCCGCGACCGTCGCCGGGAAAGCATTTTCGACCGTTTGCTCGGGGCCGATCCCTTCTTCGACAGCTTCTTGGAACGTGAGTATGCGGAACGCGTGTCTCTGACCACCGATCCCATGATCTGCAAGGTATTGCCCCTTCCCAAAGAAGGCCGGCCCGGCGATTTCCGCGGCGCGATCGGGGATTTTCGGTTGGAGGTCGAGGCGGACCCGGCGCGCTTGAAAGTCGACGAAGCTTTGACCGTGCGCGCCCGCATCGCTGGCCAAGGGAATTTCGACCGGATCCAGGAACTGAGCGTCGAGGAAGGAGAGGACTGGAAAGCGTATCCGGCGACGTCGGTCTTTACTGCGAGTGATCAGTTAGGGAGGAGCGGAGAGAAGCAATTCGAGCAAGTGTTTTTCGCACGCGGCCCGACCGGTCGCGGACCGGAGATCGCGTTCAGCTTTTTTGATCCTCTGAAGCGGGAGTATGTCCGCCTGATTGCGCCGCCGGTTCCGGTGCTGGTAACAGGCGCGGCGGCGCCCCCTACGTTCCCATCGGTGGGGGACTCCGCTGGGGCAAGCGATGGGCGGGAGAATTCGGCGGGAGGCGGGGACAAGCCGGTGATTCGCGGCGCGGTCAGAAATTGGGCGGCGGGCCCTCGTCCTTATATTTTGGCTAGTCCTAGGTTCGCCGGGATGCAGGTTGCTGGAGTTTTGATGGTGGCGGCAGTGCTGGCGGGGGGCGCCTGGGCGCGAGGGAGGCGCGACCCGGCGCAGGCGGCCAAGCGTTTGTGGAAAGCGGAGAAGCGGCGGCTGCTTGCCAAATTGGCCGATGATTCCCTTTCGCCGGAAGCCTTCACGGCGACGGCTGCGGATGTGATCGCCTTGCTGGGCAGTAGTCCAGGAGAGAGGCGCCACACGACCTCCCGGCAGGCGTTGGTCAGGCTTCAAGCCGGCCGGAAGATCGCCGGCGCTGATGTGCTGGAAGGCGTTGTGAGCGCTGCCGAGAAGCTGCGCTGGTCGCGCGGCGCTCCCGCGCAATTCGAGGGGACGGCCACGCGCGACGCCGTTCGCAACGTGTTGCTGGACTTGGCCGGCGATCCTAATGGTGAGCGGGGATGAGGCGAAGGGGTTGTGGATGGATTGTTCCGGCTGTCGTTCTCCTGACCGGGCCGGCAGGGTCCGGCGCCGGAACAACACTTACAGGCGAAGAAGTGGAGCGACGTTTCGCGGAAGCGAACGCTTTTTTCGAAGGAGGAGACGCCCGCGCAGCTTTGGAAGCCTACGAAGGCATCGCTCAAAGCGGTTGGGCGGCTCCGGAGCTGTTCTTGAATTTGGCGGCGGCGGCGAAAGAGGTGGGAAATCACGGTTTGTCCGCGTTAGGCGCCTACCGGGCCCTCTTGTTGCATCCCGGGGATGAAGAGACCCGGGAGTTGTTGCGCTCGGCGCTCGGGTCGCTGAACGAGGAAGAGCGTTTTGTTGCGCTGCTTTCATCGGCACACCGGGCGCGATGGCGAGGATGGCTGCTTTGGGGAGGGACCGCCGGATTCTGGCTGCTGATGATTATTGGAGCGGCAGCCTGGCTTCGGATTGGGGCCCGGGGTTTTGCGATTGCCGCGCTTTGGGCGATTCCGTTCGTGGCGATGGCGGGTGCGGGTTGGTGGTTTTGCCGGGGTGTTCCCCGGCCTGGCAGCGCTTGGGTAACGACTCCTGAACCCGTCGAGTTGAAGGCGGCTCCCTTCGAGGAG
>DATKCT010000118.1:0-6008 GCA_035513055.1 Verrucomicrobiales bacterium
CGAAGTCGCCCTCGGCGCGCGCGGGCATTCAGGTAGGCGACCGGTTGACGTCCTGCAATGGGATCTCCTTGAGATCCGTAATTGCTTTGCGTCTCATCATTCAAGCGGCGGAGGATCAGGAGTTGAATCTCTTGGTGAACCGGGAGGGCGCCCAAGAGGCTTTAAGCTTTCACGTAACGCCTGTTCGCGCGGCTCCCGCTGCTGGAGCCGTCGGGGGCGGCGGCATGGTAGCGCCCGGCGCGCCCTCCTCTGGAGCCGGCGGGGGCGGGGGCATAGCAGCGCCCGGCGGCGGTTTGGTGATTCCGCGCATGGCGCCTTACCTAGACGAACTTAGGCCAGTCCCGCGAATGCGGATCGAGCGGCGTCAAGACGACCGCGAAGTCCTTGAGCGTCTCGATGAAGTCGAGAAGGTCCTGGCGCATATTCGGGAACTCCTCGAAAATGCGGGCATAGGACGAGCCGAAGGAGGGGGCGCTCCGGAGGGTTCCAGCGAAGAGGGCGGAGCACTGGACGAATGAACGCGGTCATCGCATTTCGCGGACGCGTCGAATTGTCAATCGAAGGAAGGCGGTCTGGTCGCTCCGCGGAAGCCGGTGCACGAGCGTCTGTGTGCCATCTCCGTTGTCGAGACGTTCGGGCTCGATCGATACGGGCGCCCATTCGATGAGATCGGCGGATGCTTCGACACGGACGCTGACGTTGCCCAGATCCAGGCGTTCGCGGTGCCGGAACACTGGGCCGCCCGGTTCCTGCAAAATGGACCACGCAGGGGTTCGCGCGTCCTGCGGCGAGACATCGATGCCCATAGCATAACTAAAGAGATGCGGAAGACCGTCGCCGTCAGGGTCGGCCAAAGGATCGCTGAAGCCGTGTCGCTGCATCCAGATCTCGAAGGGATCTTCGCCGGAATGTTCAAGCCGTCCGGGACTGCCGCCGCGAAGGGGGCTGGCCGACCAGTTCAACGGAATCGAGGGATCCGTCTCTGGGTTAGGGGTGATGAGGACGAGTGAAGGACCTTCGCCGTCCGCTGCGAGGGGCCACGGCGCTGTTGCGCCGTAGGCGAAGTCGAAGATAGCGTTTCCGCCGGCAGCTTCCAGGCGAAGACGTTCGCCATCGTTGGAGAGCCTGCCGCTGGAGAAGACTCCGTGTGCGATTCCGGATCCGTAGCGCGCGGCGAACGCGGCGGCATTCTGGGCAAGCACGAGGCAGGCGCCCGGAGCCAAAAGCACGGGGGATTCGAGTGGGAAGTCATAGCGAATGCCTTCCGTAAACCGCAAGCCTGCGAGATCGACCGGCACAGACCCGGTATTGTGGAGTTCGAGGAACTCGAAGTCTTCGGCGTCTTGGAAGCCCGCGGCGGATTCTTGCGGGGCCGGGCCGGCAGGGTGATAATGCAATTCTGACAAAACAAGATTGCTAGAGTCGGCGGGGAGGTGATCGACGTGGTAGGTGACCTCGCTGAGAGCGGACCAGACGCCATCGCGGAACAAGCGAGCCCGGTAGGTTTGGGGGCCGGTTCCGTCGAGGGTGACGGGGCCGAATGGAACGGCGCTGCTCCTGGGGTCGAGGGAACCGTCCCCGAGGCGTGGATCGGGACCGTTTACCGTGTAATAAATGGCGCCGCCGTTGGGCACGAAAATGCCGGCTGCGTGGCGGGAACGCAGGCTGATGGGAGTTCCGGCGCTGACCCAACCGCCGGGCCTGCTGAAAACGGGGGCCTCGAGATCGGGATAGAGCCCCTGTTGCCGAAACTGCTCGAGGACTATGGCGGAACGCCCCGGGAACCAGTTCTGCAAGAGGAGATCGCGAAGAAAGGAGAAGTCGCGAGACACCGTGTAAGGAACAGCGCGCCGGTAATCGCCCCAGCGGGCGGACTCGGCGGCGAGAGCTTCCTCGATTTCTTCGGTGAGCTTTACCCATAGGGCGGCGGGACGGTTGAGGTCCGGACGCGCCGGGTCCCAACCCGGGGAGGCGGGATCGACCGCGAGCGGGCCGCCGTTGAAGAAGGCGCGATGCAAACGGTCGGCGAAGAGAAGCCGGTAGTCCGGACTGCTTCGCAGGGGATGATGAAACTTGGTCGGAGAATCCGCATCGCGCGAATGGGTCAGGGCGCGGTTGATGGTGACTTCGTGTTTGAGTCCGTGCTCGTTATCCCAACTGAAGAAGCGGAATCCGCCGTGCGCCCCGTTGCGGTTCCGTCCCATGTAAAAGTTCCCCGGCCAATCGGTGGCTGCGGAGTAGACATTGTGGATAATGTAATCGGCCAAGTTAGCCGTTTCGAGGAGATCGGCGCCCTCGGGATCGGGCTTGCCTTCGGAATCCAGTCCTTGAATGCGGAGCCAGTCCTTCGAATCCGAGAAATCGAGGTAGCCCGCGGTGAAGCTGTCGGGGTTACGCTGGACGGCGGTCAGCAGAGAACGGTAAGCGGCGTTGTTTCCCTCAATGATTTCCTCGTGATTTTTCACCACGTCATAATCGCCGGCGCTGCCGCCCAGGTAGGAAGCCAGGAAATCGGCGTCGGGACGCTCCGTGGGATTGTAGACGCCCCAGTAAAGCCCGTTGAGGTAGAGGTGAACCCAGCATCCATGGGCTGCGGGTTGGCCGAGAGCGCGCTGGACCCGGCGATTCCATTCGTCGCGGATGAACTGTCCGGCGCGATTGGAATCCGCGTCGTAAACCCAGGCGTCTTGGGAATTGGAACGAAGAACCAAGGTTTTGAACTGGCGGGCCGCGTCCGGACCGAAGAGGGGGAAGCGGAGGCTGGCCGCGCCATAATCTTCGCGAAAGGCGAGTCGAAGCGAATGCTTCGGATTGCGGAGGGGATCGCGAGAGGTGAAGCCCTGGATACGCAGGCCACAGTCGATCTGGAAACCTTCGCGCCGGTCTGGGAAGATCAATTCGGCGGAGGCGCGGCGTTCGCTGCTCATCCCTTGCAGGTTTGTGTGGTGATAGATACCTTCGGCCGGGCTGAAGAGACCGTTGACAGGAAGCACAAGGGAGAGGGAGGGCAAGGCGCGCAGGGCGACGGCGATACGTTCCAAGGCGGCGGCGGGCGTCAGGGCGGCATCGCCGGCGATGAGCGGCAGGTGCGCGGGATCTTGATCCATGCCATAGTCCGCGCCGGGCCAGGTTCTTGGGTAACCGGGAGGATCGGCGGGCTGCCGGACCACGTCGTGGGGAAAGAGCCACGACCGGGTGGCGACGGTTGAAGGGCGCCAGGGATCGTGAAAGGCGCGGGCCCGAAGGATGGTGGTGGTCGAGATAGCGATGGGAGTCCCGGAATCGTAGAGAGAGCCGACCGGGCCGGTGAAAATGTTGCCGGGACCCGGTTCGCGCCCGTCGGTGGTGTAATAGATAGCCGCATCGGGCGTGGCGCAATGCAGCTCGACAGCGAACGCTTCATCGGGCAGTCCGGCCGGCGCGCTGAACTCCGGTTGTTCAACCACGCCGCTCAGGGCGGCGGCATTGGGTGCAGCGGGGGTCGGCTGGGCCAAGTGGGCCGGCGGTTCCACGTCTCCAGGATAGCCGTAGGCGATTCCGGGTTGTTGGGGAGGATAACCGGGTGAGAACGCGTCGGCTACGGTGATCCCATCCGGCAGAACCACGGCAAGGTATTCGCCGGCGAGCGCTAATCTGAAGTTCGTATGGAGTTCGCGGTCGAAGATGGTTCCGCGATCCTTGCCAGACGCAAAGACAACCAGGAAACCGCCAGGCTCAAGCATGCCGGACGGAATGCGCCAGCGGGCGGGGTTCTCGGGGTCATCGGTGAGGTAGAATCCCGTGAGGTCAATGAGACCGGGGCCCGGATTGTGCAATTCAATCCAATCGGAGTAGTCGCCGTCGCGGTCGGCTAGAGGACCGAGATTTGCGGCCTGGATTTCGTTGATGCGAACGGGGGGCGCGGCTTCGCCGGCCGAAGCCGCCGCGCCGAAGGCGACGGCGAGAAAGCAGAGAACAACGGTGGGTGCAGGGGGGCGCACGGCGGCCAGCATACACCCGGAACTTTGGCGGGGAAACCCCGCGTTGGAAGCAAGCCGGTGGGGCGGCGCCGTCTTTGCCCTCGCCGATGGGATTTCCCGGAGACTCTTGGCCCGCAGACGTCCCGACAGGCGGGGCGTATCGTTATCAGGACGATCTGGGGGATTCACCTGCCTCTGGCAAAGCGATAGACTTTTGACAATGCCCCTCCAAGATACTTCCGTTCGAACTGTTTGGCCGCCGCCGTGCGCTTGGCGCGCGCCAGCGCGTTCGCGTATTCCGACAGCATGTCCTCAATCCCCTTGGCCAGGCCGGTCCGTCCCCTCTTCGCAAGAGGCTCGATCATCTCCCGCCAAAAATCCACGTTGCCGGCGGTGAGACTGCGGGAGAACACTCCGAGCCGGGCCTTGCGGACGAGGGCCGCATCCGCGCCGCCGATCGCCTTGAGCGCCGGAATCGGATCGACGATGATCGTCTGCAAGAGTTCCGGCGTAACGTCATCCAGCGGAAATGCCGAAGCGTGCTTGAGTTTGTCATAGACAACCAATGCCGTCATCGTGCGGACACACTTCTCACATTTCCCGCAATTCAGCGTATGGGCGGGCCGGAAGGGATCGAAACAGGAGCGAATCGTCTGCAACGCGTCGTCCCATTCGGAAACGATCCCGGCCTTGGCCAATCGCGAGAAGCGAATCCCATCATGCAGGATATCCACATCGAAACTGCTGTAGCACGGGTCAAGCAGAGGATGGGATCCGATCGGCCTCAAATCATTTGTGGAGGAACTCGCGGCGATCATTGCTGCAGTGATGCGCTTTGAGAAGCAGTGAGCCACTACGGCCAGCGCCGCGCCATAGGCTTCTCGATAGAAATAGAAATCATCGTCGTCGAGGTGACGCATATTCGTCGAGACGGGAATGAGCGTGGCCTTGGCTCGAGTGGCGAGGTTGCTGAGCGAGGCGGCGGCGAGGGCCGAGTTCTCCGTGTTCCGATCCATCGACTCGTAACCTCCGACGTCCAATCCATCGATGAAGAAGCAGTCTTGAATCGAAGCGGGGTGATCCGAGGGGAAATCCGATCGATTGGCGCGAAGCGTGGCTAGCGCGTCGATGCCGCCGGACAAGAACGACCCGGTCCGCAGAGGCGGACGCTGGGAGACGGGACCGAAGCCTTGCGTCGCCTCAATCATCGGCGGCCGGTGATAGGCGTCGCCATACCAACTGCAAAGGAGTTGCATCGCGGTCACCAACCCGTTCCGCAGGTCTGGGCATACCTTGCCGTCGACGAGAACACGGCGCTCGCCGTGCCGCATCGCCGGGAGAATCGCCGCCAGCAGGAAAGCGTTGGGGTTGCAGTTCAGGTCGCCGGCGAATCGCGCGTGCGTTTCGACGTAGATGCGCTGTTGCGGCCGATCGGAGTCCTCCCAGGCAGCGGTTGCGGAGGCCTGGACAGAATCCCCTTCCTCGGTTTTGTTGATGTCATGGATCCTCACAGGCGTGTTTTTTTGATCCTAGAGGGTTTGAGACGTTGGTTCCAGCGCACAACGAGCCTTTTCTCAGTCATGCGTCAAGCGCAATAAGGCTGTCGCTTCAATGTCTGCGACCGCTCTGGAACCGGTTCATTCTGGAAAGTAAGCCGCCAAGGTATTTGCGGTCGAGTTCATGAGCCCGGATTGTCCGTTTGATTCGCGCTTTGTGTTCTTCCTGCTCGGCCAGCTTGGCTTCGATGACGTCGATGAGGTCGCTCCGTCCGATCCGCCTTAGTCCGGGCAGGAGTTCTCGCCAGAAATGGGCGACTTTTGGAGACATAACCGCAAACGGAGAATTCTTTTGCCGGTGATGAAAGCGGACGTTGAGGACTCGCAAGTGGTCAGGCGAAATATCGTCCAGGGGATAGGTTGGGCAGTCCTGAAGCTTGCCGCAGATCAATAACGCCATCATCGTGCGAAGACACTTCTCGCATTCTCCGCAATTGATGTGTTCGGCCGACTGGGGAGGATTGACACAGGCTCGAATTGTTTTCAGGGCGGG
>DATKCT010000119.1:0-21534 GCA_035513055.1 Verrucomicrobiales bacterium
GGCTCGATCATTTATGCCTCAGCGCAGCGCCGGGCGCGGGCGAGCATTCTCGATCGCAACCGGCGGGGACAATCGGGGCTGTGGGGCTACGGCATCTCGGGAGACATGCCGATCGTCTTGGTGCGGATTCGCGACCACGAACAGCTCGCGCTGGTGCGTCAGGCGGTGCAGGCGCATGCCTACTGGCGCCTGAAGGGGCTCGCCGTGGATCTGGTGATCTGGAACGAGGATGACTCAGTCTATCGGCAGACCTTGCAGGAAGCGATTGTCGATCTCGTCGCCGCCAGCCCAGAAGCGTCGCTCGTCGATCAGCCCGGCGGAGTTTTCATTCGCCGCGGCGAGCAGATGTCGGAGGAGGACCGGGCGCTGTTGCAGACCGTAGCGCGCATCGTGCTATTGGACGATGGCGCCACCCTGGCGGAACAGGTTGAGCGCCGCGGCCGGGCCAAGATATCGATTCCGGCTCTGAAGCCGCTGCGGCGCCGGCCGGAGCCCATTGCTCAGGAGGTCCCGCAGCGCGATTTGGCTTACTTCAACGGCCTGGGGGGGTTCAGCCACGACGGCCGCGAGTACCTGACGATTCTCGCCGCCGGCCAGACGACGCCCGCGCCTTGGGTGAATGTGATCGCCAACTCGCAGTTCGGCACAGTCGTGTCGGACGGAGGAATCGGCTATACCTGGGCGGAGAACAGCCATGAGTTTCGGCTTACCCCATGGCACAACGATCCTGTGTCGGACATCGCGGGCGAGGCCATTTATCTGCGCGATGAGGAGACCGGGCACTTTTGGTCTCCATCGCCGCTGCCGGCGCGCGGGCAGAATCCCTACATCGTGCGCCACGGCTTTGGGTATACCATTTTCGATTACACCGAGGACGGCCTGACAACGGAGTTGTCCGTCTATGTGGCGACCGATGCGCCGGTGAAGTTCTGTAAGCTGAAGATCGCCAACCGTTCGGGACGCCCGCGCCAGTTGTCGGTCACCGGCTTTTGGGAACTGGTCCTCGGCGACACGCGGAGCAAGTCGATGATGCACGTGGTTACCGAGAGCGATCCGGCGAGCGGCGCGATTCTCGCGCGCAACGTGTATAACCCGGAGTTCGGGGACCGGGTGGCATTCATCAATTGCAGCGAAACGAACCGGACCCTCACGGGCGACCGGGCCGAGTTTCTTGGACGCAATGGCAATTTCGGCAATCCCTCGGCCATGCGCCGGGTGCGGCTTTCGGGCCGCGTCGGCGCCGGATACGACCCCTGCGCGGCCTTTCAGGCGCCGGTGACGCTCGCAGACGGACAGGAGCGGACCGTCACCTTCACCATTGGTTCCGCGCGCTCCGCGGCGGAAGCCAAGGCCCTTGCACAACGGTTCCGCAGCGTCGACAGCGCCCATCGGGCTATCGAAGGCGTGTGGCACTACTGGAGCCGGACGCTGGGGGTCGTCTATCTGGAAACGCCGGACCCATCGGTGAATTTCCTGGCAAACGGCTGGCTCGTTTACCAGACGCTGGCCTGCCGCATGTGGGCGCGCTCTGGCTTTTATCAATCCGGAGGCGCGTTCGGTTTCCGCGACCAACTCCAAGACGCGATGGCGCTCGTGCATGCCGAGCCGCAGTTGTTCCGCGAGCACCTGCTGCGCGCCGCCGCGCGGCAGTTCCGCGAAGGGGACGTGCAGCACTGGTGGCATCCACCGGCGGGGCGCGGCGTGCGAACTCATTTCTCCGATGATTACCTGTGGCTCCCTTTGGCCATTTGCCGCTATGTGAGCACGACAGGAGACACTGGCGTGCTGGATGAGCGGGTGCCCTTCTTGACTTCGCGACTCTTGCGCGATGACGAGGAAGCCTACTATGACCTCCCGTCGGTTTCAGATGACATCGGCACGCTTTATGAGCATGGCATCCGCGCGCTCGACTATGGATTGCGCTTTGGCGCGCATGGCCTGCCCCTGATGGGCGGCGGTGACTGGAACGATGGAATGAACCTCGTCGGCCAGCACGGCCGGGGCGAGAGCGTGTGGCTGGCGTTTTTCTTGTTTCAAGCGCTCAATGAGTTTGCCGGTCTGGCCCGGCGACAAGGCGACGCGGCGGCTGCGGATCGCTACACGATTGAAGCCGGCCGGCTGCGCGGGAATATCGAGGAGCATGGCTGGGACGGCCAGTGGTATCGCCGGGCCTACTTCGACGACGGCACTCCGCTGGGCTCGGCCACGAACGAGGAATGCCAGATCGATGCGATCTCGCAAAGCTGGTCGGTTCTTTCGGGCGCAGGCACGCGCGAGCGAACTGCCGCGGCGCTCGAGAGCGTCAACCAGCGTCTCGTCCGGGAGGATGCCCGATTGATCCTGCTTCTCGATCCCCCGTTCGATAAGTCGGATCTCAACCCTGGTTACATTAAAGGCTACCTGCCGGGTGTGCGGGAAAACGGAGGCCAGTACACGCACAGCGCCATTTGGACCGTCATGGCCACGGCCGCGATGGGGAACAACGAGCGCGCGTGGGAGCTGTTTTCGCTGATCAATCCTATATTGAATAGCGCGACGCCGTCGAGAATCTCCACCTACCGCGTCGAGCCTTATGTGGTGGCTGCGGATGTCTATGGGGTCGATCCGCACACAGGACGCGGCGGCTGGACGTGGTACACGGGGTCGGCCGGCTGGATGTACCGCCTCATTGTGGAGTCGTTGCTAGGTTTGCATTTGGAGGTGGACAAGCTGCGGATCACGCCGTGCCTCCCGGCGGAATGGAACCAGCTCCGGATTCACTATCGCTATCGCGAGACCTTCTATCACATCACGGTCTACGGCGGCGGCGCAGGCACGATAGTCTGCCGCATTAAACTGGATGGGGCGGAACTGCCGGACGACTTCATCAGGCTCGTCGACGACCGCCGGGATCACCACGTCGACGTTGTGATGGAGCATCGCGAAATCGCCACGCGGCAGGGTTAGTTATGGTTTGTCCATCGGCAGCGTCGCGCGGGTTTGCGAGCTGTTCGAAGACCTGAACGGAACCCATGGTAATGCGCCCGCGAACGTATAGGCTGCGTATAGGGCTGCCTGCCGAGCCGGGGAAGGCACGGGGGCGAGCCTGGCCTTTGTTACACCTCGAACTTCGCATGGGCGCGAATCTCGACGAGGGCGCCGGCGAACTTCGTGAACCGAGCGAACCAGTCCTCGTGGTAGTCGCCGCTCTGCTCCTTGAGGATGGAGATGGCGACGCGCTCGCCGAGAGCCACGGTAGGCATAGGGAGTTGGCTGGCTAATAGACTTTTCCCTTCTTGAGCCCCACCGCTGCCCGTCCGTCCCTCGGGCCGGATTGGAGTGGGCGCAGGGAAACGAAAAGGGGCAGGTCCCCCCCCTCCTCTTCGTTCCTTTGAGAAGAAATCGAGCGTTTTGTCAAGCCGATTCCGATCTCGCCGGGCAGTTCTTTTTCACGAAGGTTCCCCTTTTAGGTTGTTGATCGTGACCGCGCCGCCGCCGGCGCTTTCGATTCCATCTCGCACAAGGGCAGATCCGCGCCGGGCGTGGAGAGAATAGCCAGGCTGGCAGCATCCTCGGCCTGTGGTTACGGCGCGGATAGGGTGGAGCCGGCTGAGGGGATCGGAGACGAGCCCGGCGTATGGAGATTGCGTTTTCCTGGTTCCGGCGTTTGGTTTTGTTTCCGGCGAGGGAAACGATGAGCGAAGAGAAGATCCGAATCGGGGTCATCGGGATGCACCACGACCACCTTTGGTCGAATCTCGAGGAATTGCTGGCCTTGCCCGGCGTCGATCTGGTCGGAGGCGCCGACCCTTACGAAGCATTGCGGGAACGCTTTGCCGGGCGAACCAGCCGGCCGGTTTACGAAGATCCGCTGGTACTGTTGGACAAAGGCGCGCCCGAGGCGGTGCTGGTCTTTGGCGACAACCGCTGGAGCGCGGAGTGGGCGACGGAAGCGGCGAAACGGGGAATGCACGTTTTGATCGAAAAACCCCTGGCCGCGGATCTCGAGGGAGCGGAAGAGTTGTATGGGGCCGCGCGTGAGAACGGGGCGCGGTTGATGGTGAATTGGCCCTTTGCCTGGTGGGCTCCGCTGCATGAGGCGATTCGCCTTGCTGCGCAGGGTAAGCTAGGAAGAATCTGGCAAGTTCGTTATCGTGCGGCGCATGGAGGTCCACGGGAAGAGGGTTGTTCTGAATGGTTTTGCGATTGGCTGTTCGATGCCGAGCGCAATGGCGGCGGCGCGCTCATGGATTACTGCGGCTACGGCGCAATACTTGCCCGGGTCTTGTTGGGAATGCCGGAATCGGTTCAGGCGACGGCGGGCACTTTAGTGAAGGCGGAATTGGAGGTCGACGACAACGCTTTGCTGGTGATGTCTTATACGGGAGCGATGGGACTGGCGGAGGCATCCTGGACGGAGGTAGGCCGGGCGACCTCCTACCGGGCCGTCATTTACGGGACGGCGGGTGTTTTGATCGCGGATCCTTTTGGGCCCGAGCCGCTGCGATTGGCGGAGGCGGAGCATCCGCTGGGGCAGCCTCTGGCGGTCCCCGATCTTCCGGCGTCGCTGCGGTCGGCCAGCGCTCACTTTTTGCATGGCGTCGCCAGCGGTGATGCCTTCGCGCCTTTGTGCGAAGCGGAGGCGAACCGGGACGTGCAAGCAATTCTCGCGGCCGGAATGGAATCCGCGCGTTCCGGACAGGCGATCGTGCCGTGAGTTTCGCGAGTTGAGATGGCGACGACAGAGCGAAGCGGGACGGCGCTGAAAGGGCGGCCGCGCGAGAAACCACGGCCTATGCACCGATCGGGACAAGGAATTGGCGTCGAACGTTTTCATGCGTTTGGAATCAACGGCCAAGGAAAGCCTGAAGCTCTTGGACTTTGGCGAGAATCGCCGCTCTTTTTCGAGGCGCGCAGCGCCGTGGCGAATCAACGGCCAAGGAAAGCCGGCGCCTCCCGCCTCCGCTCCCCTTCAAAACGCGCCCTCCCAAGTCCCGTTGGCGCATAGGCAGTGGCGAGAAACCCGGGTTCGATCTCCGGACTCGACAGACAGCCATGTCTGCGGCTAGGTAACCGCGGTCACATCCGTGCTTTCAAACTATGAGAACTGTCGTCGCCTGTGTGTTCCTGCCTTTGTTCGGTTATTGCGTCGCGCCGGTTTGGGCCGGTTGGTCTCAATGGCGCGGTCCGGAGCGGGATGGAGTTTCGCCGGAGCCGGGTCTGTTGCAGGAATGGCCTGAGGGGGGGCCGGAACTGCTCTGGACGATCGAGGGACTGGGGCGTGGGTTGAGTTCAGTGGCCATTTCCGGCGGGCGAGCTTATGTCATGGGCGGGCGTGGTCGAACACAGGTAGCCGCGGCCTATGATCTGGCGACCCGCGGAGAAGTTTGGAATGTGGTGGTCAGTGAGAAAGAAGGAGAGCCGCGCTGCACGCCGACGGTCGCGGGAGGACGGGTCTATGCTTTGAGCACAGACGGGCAGTTGGTGTGTTGCCGGGCCGAGGACGGCGAGGAACTGTGGAGAAAGAGTTTTGCCGCCGATTTCGGCGTGGAAGGCGAGCCGGCTTGGGGCTTCAGCGAGTCCCCATTGGTCGATGAGGAACGGGTGGTTGTTGTTCCCGGAACGAAGGAACATTTGGCGGTGGCTCTGAAGGCGGATAGCGGCGAGGTGATTTGGAAGACGACCGGGGATCTGCAAGGCAGAGGTCACGACGGCGCAGGATACACTGGGGCGGTGGTTTCCCGCGGGGGCGGGGTGAAGCAGTATGTGACCTTGGTAGGAAAGGGGGCCATCGGAGTGGCCGCGGAGGACGGCCGGCTTTTGTGGCACTACAACAACGTGGCCAACGGCACCGCGGTGATTCCGACCCCGCTGGTGTGGGACGACTACGTTTTCGTCTCCAGCGGTTACGGCACGGGAGCGGCGCTGCTCGAACTGAATCAGGACGGGCAAGGTGTGCGGGCGGACGAACGCTATTTTCTCGAATCGAGCACCTTCCAGAATCACCACGGGGGAATGGTGCGGCTGGGCGATCACATTTACGCGGGGCGCGGTCACAACAATGGATTTCCGGTGTGTTTGGCCTGGAAGACGGGGGAGATTGTATGGGACCAAGGCCGCGGTCCGGGCCAGGAAAGCGCGGCGGTGGTCGCGGCGGATGGGTGTTTGTATTTCCGCTATCAAGATGGGGTCATGGCCTTGATGGCGGCGAGTCCGGAGGCATATGAGTTGCGGGGAGCCTTCACGCCGCCGCATAACGACGGACCCGCGTGGGCGCACCCGGCGATCGATGACGGCAAGCTTTACTTGCGCTCTCAGGACGCGTTGATGTGTTATGATATTCGCCGGTAACCCGCATTTCTCATAGCGTTTCGTCGCGAGGCGCTGCGAAGCCTTTCCTGCCAGCCGAGTGAGGCGAGACAGCCAGCCGCGCTCTAGGGCAGCCCCGAAGGGCGAAGCCCAGCGACGGCAACGCCGCGCGCAGCCGAGGGCGCAGAGCGGGCCTACGATGGGGAGAGCAGGCCGTCGTAGGCCGGGCTGTCCGCAGCCGGCGTCCAGGCGCGAAGGTCCGGTCAGGGCGGGTGGTCGAGTCGCTGGCATCCCTCCGGGATGCGGATGGATTGCTTGGATGATCCGGGGGTATCACCCGCATTCGCGGGTTCAACCCCCGGCTACGAGCTGCCATCGCTCCGCGATGGACGGCGGCAATGGTCGTCGCGCGGCATTGTGGGGGCGCCTGCCGGGCTCATGAGTTCGAGGATGGTTTGAGTGTCTGGATAGGGCTGGTTGACAGGTAGGCGGCGGGGGACACCCGGCATCGAGGCCTGGTGAACGGGGTCTCTGGCTACGAGCTGCCATCGCTCCGCGATGGACGGCGGCAATGGTCGTCGCGCGGCATTGTGGGGGCGGCTGCCGGGCTCATGAGTTCGAGGATGGTTTGAGTGTCTGGACAGCGCTGGTTGACAGGTAGGCGGCGGGGGACACCCGGCATCGAGGCCTGGTGACGGGGTCTTCGGCTACGCGCTGCCATCGCTCCGCGATGGGGGTTTCCGCGATTCCACCCGGTCTTGCGGGGCCCACTCGACCCATCAAGGGCGAATGGCTGCGCGATAGTATCCTTCCGGCTCCGCGAGGCGATCTGGGTCGGTGTCCTGGAAAGTCGAGGTTCCTGCGGCCGATCCGGCGATGGGTTCGGTGTTGATGACCGTCCAGCTCCCCGGCTGTTGAGTGGTCGAGTACTGGACGTCGTAGGATTTTCCCTCAACGCTGGTCCATTCGAGGGTGACTTCCGCGCCAGAATGGCCGGTAGTCACAACTTTCAGGTAGGAATCCGGGTCGTTGGGATCGGTGCCGGCGAGGATCTCGCTAGCGTCGGAAACGCCGTCTCCGTCCGAGTCGCCATCGGGAATAACAATGACTTCGCCGGGCACGCCGAGAAACTCGATCTCTGCGATCTGCATACTGTTCGCTGTGGCTGCATCCTTCAGGGTGGGAAAGATGAGCCGGTAGGACAAGTAGGCGGTGGCATTGGGGAAAGAGATCTCCTGATGGAAGGCGGAGGTGTCGATGGCAATGGCTCCGCCGGGATTGCGGTCATCGGGCAGGGCGAGATCGCCTTCGGAGATAAGGGTGAACGGCCCGGCGGGACCGGCGACAGAGCCTTCGAGGCGGTAGCTGGCGGGATCTCGCTCGACAGCGTCGTTGGCGGGATAGAGGCGAAGACCGGTCACCACCGTGCCGCCCATGGTTGGGGTCACGATGAGTCCGGATCCGAGGTCGAGGAAGTTGAGGTATTTCTGTCCGACGTTGTTGATGGCGTTTTCCACTCCCTCGGTTTCGGGAGGCGGGCCGTCGTTGGCGTCACCGTCGTTTTCACCATTGACGAGGACGACTGGGTCTCCGGGCTGGGTGACGTCATCGAGGGGAGCGACGGGCGCGCGGATCTCCAACGGGGTCTTGGACCCGTCGGCGAGAGAGGCGATTTCGCCGGGGGTGAGAGCGACGTCATAGACGGCGACATCGTCGATGAGGCCATTGAACCAGTTGCCGTCGGCATCCCAGATTCCGCTGCCGCCGATGTTGAAATTGAAAGCGGAGGTGTTGTGGGGGAGGGTGACGCCGCCTTGGGCGACCTGAACGCCGTCGATGTAAAGGAAGCGGTTCTGAAGTCCCGAGACGGTAGCGACGTGGACCCAGCCCCCGGTCGATTCCCCGAAGGGCGCTGGCGCGGCCAGGGTTCCCTCGGCGGCGGTCCAACACTGCAGCAGATTGGCTCCGTCGATGCCGAACTCGACGAGATCGTTTTGACCGAAGAGACCGGTCCGGGCAGGCTGAGCCACCGTGAAGTTGATCCAACCGGCGATGGTGTATTGCTCGAGTTCATCAAGCAGGGGCGCGGTGGTGGTGACGGAGTCGTCCACTCCATCGAATTGGATGGCAAAGTCGCCGGCCTGGCCGGAGTGGCCCGCGACGAAAGTGGCGCCGCCGTTGACGGTCCCGGCGTTATCAAAGGCAGAGGCGTCTTCGGTGGGGCTCATCTGGTCGTCGAAAGGCCAGTAGCCAATGAGGACGGGTACCGGCTCTGGAACGAGCGCAGTCGCCCCGGGATTAGCGAACAGATAGGCGGCGTCTTCGGCGCTGAGGACGCGGTCATAGATCTGGAAATCGTCGACGATGCCGGATAAGCCGAAGGCTCCCGCGGTACCTCCGATCTGGAAGGGACCGGCCGCTCCGGGATCGAACGCGGATGCGGCGAGCGCTTCGGTCATGAGCGTTCCATCGACGTAGAGATGCATATCCGCGGTGCCGTCCGCATTGCGGTCGTCGATCGTGAACACGACATGATGGGTTACGCCGGTTTGGATGAAGGGGCCGGATTCGAGAGACACAGTGCCCCCCTGGCTGATCCACTGGAGCGGATCGGCATTGGCGGATTTGGCGAAAGTCACCGCGAAGGGATTGGCCGGGCCTTCGCTCCTGCTAAAGAGGATGGAGTTCGTGCCCTCGTCGCCGGGATCGACTTGGAACCAGAAGGCATAACTGGAGACGGCGAGCGAGGGAAGGCCGATATCGACTGGGATTTCGCCGTAGCCCGCTCCATCATTGGAGCCGCCGTCGGAGAAACGCACGGCCGAGCCGCCTCCGGCGAGGCTTGGCGCTCCCAGCTCGACACTGCCGCCTCCGGTGGAGAGATAGTTTCCGTCGAACCCGTTCCCGGAGGAATCGAGCATGCGGTCGCCGTCCGTTTCGTCCATCTTGTAATGGACCAGGAGGCCATTGGCGTTGTTGATTTGAGTAATCAGTTGGACCCGGGTGGTGGAGACGTCGGCGTCGTTACTCGAGATCTCGAGAACGGCGCGGTGGATGCCGGTGTCGTTGGAACCGGCGAAGGTCACTTGAACGACTTGAGACTGATTCGGGTCCAGAGCCCAGGGCAAATCGGTGACGGAGTAGAGCCCGGCGGCGGGACCGGTGATTTGCCAGGAGGCGATGTTCAGGGTTTGCGTGCCGCCCGTGTTGATGAGCCGCAGGTCCTCCGTGAGAGTTCCGGGGTTTCCGTCATAGGCGCCGAAGTCGATGATGGCCGGGTCAGGCAACAAGCTGGGATCGCCAGGTTCGACCCGCACGATTTGCACCGCGTTGACGGCGGCGCGGAAATCGACGCCTGCGTTCGAGGCGTTGAGCTGCATGGTGGGTCCGCTTACATTGCGGAATACGAGGTAATTGCCGGCGGTTCCGTCGCCTGTCACTTCTACGAAAGCTCCATTGCCGCCGGTGACCGGCCAATTGGCTTGATCCAGGACTCCGAAGACTTGCCGTCCGTTGACGGTGAAGTCGGACACGCCGTCCTCTCCATCGGAGTCGTGATAGACGTAAACGTCGTAGAGCGGGAACGGGATGTTGAGGATGCGCACTTCGGTCAGGACCCCGGTCCGCGTTCTCAAGAATCCGGCCATGAGCTTGGAGTTCTCGTCGGCATTGTTAGGGGGAGCGTTGGGCTCGATGGTGAAGGTGTCGTCGACGGTCCACCAAGCGCGGAGGTAGAGGGGATTGCCCTCGGAATCGATCAAGGGATCGGCTTCGCCTCCGGCGAAGACGCCGCCGAGGTCTTCGAGGTTGTTCCAATTGGCTTGAGGCACGACTCCCGCGGTTCCGGTGACGGCGGCGCCCGGGGTGCCGTCGACTCTGCCGCCGACAAAATTGATGCCGAGGAGGATTCCCCCGCCGCTGACCGGGAAACTGGTGTCTAAGGCCGGGTTTGTGCCGGCGGTCCATTCGGCCTGATCTTCGAATCCGTCTCCGTCGGTGTCGCGATTGGTGGGATCTGTGGGAGGATCGGAGGCCACTTCGGCGCCGTCCTCGAGAGTATCGCCGTCGGTGTCTGGATTGAGAGGATCCGTGCCATAAATGTTGACTTCATCGCCGTCGCTCAGACCGTCGCCGTCGGTGTCGGCCAGGTCCGGGCGGGTCCCGAGGAGGAACTCCTCGAGGTTGGTTAGACCGTCGCCGTCGAAGTCGCCATCAGCGCCGTGGTCTCCCTCGGCGCTTTCAGGATCGAGTCCGTGTTCCGATTCCCAGTCTGATGGCAGCCCGTCTCCATCGGGGTCGAGAGCGCTGAAAACCTCGAGGCGGACATTATCAAAATGCGAACGGTTCTCGGAGACGTCGTCTCCGAGAAAGATGACGACGTTTCCGGCGGGTGGAGAAGCGCCCGTGACGTATTCTACAGTCACGTCGACGAATGTGGAAGTCGGATAAAGACCGGAATCGACGATGGCGTGAGCACCGGAAAGGAGGGGGTCATTGAGCAGCCGGTCGTTGGCATTGAGGCCCGTCAAGACGTTGTCGTTGGAGGGCGCCGCCTCGAGGTTGGTCAATCCGACGATGGAGAGGGAACCCGGGGGGCTGAACCCGGCATTGCGATTGCCGACGCCGACCGTGAGAATGTATTGCTTGTTTGCCTCCCAAGGGACGCCGGTGTTCTGAAAGACGAAATAATTGTTTTGCAGCCCGATGTGGGCCTGGCCAGCGGAAACGAACCCGCCGATACGTTCGATGAAGGTTTCCCCACTGTTGTTGCCGTCGCGGCCGATCCATTGGGGTTTGGTCGAAGTGGTGGCCGGATCGATGATGTCGTTGGTCCAACTATTGGTTCCGGTGTAGGTGGCGTTCTCGAAGCTGTGGTTGTTGACTTCGATAGGGGCTCCGGAAGCGGTAATAGCGGCGGCGAAGCACATCCAGACCGGCAGTAGACGGATACAGGGAGCGTGGGCTCCAATGGGACCACTCTTCATGGCGAAACCGGGGGGGTTATGGTTGGAAGAGCGTTGCACCCCACGCGGAGCGGGGCGAACGACAGACGACCCTTTAACGTTTGGCAAATTCGATCCCAAAGCACAATCAAAAAAGTCTTGCACTCGGAAATATCAGTGACCGGGGCGCCGGCGGGCCCGGTGGGCCTCCAACGCGCGGGCGATGCTTTCCACGAGGGCGGGGTCGCCCCGCCGCCGGGCCATCTCCAGCGCACGTTGAGCGGTCTCCACTGCTCGATCGAACGATCCTGCTTCGGCGTGTGCAGCGGCCAACGTGTCGAGGATGGAGGGATCTTCACGAGCGGTGATCCCGTCCGCTCGCTCGGCGAGCCGCACCGCCTCCGCGCCGTCGCGCAGGGCCAGGTCCGGATGCGCTGCGAGTTGCCAGGCCAAGTTATTCAAGGCCGGGAGACAATCTGGATCTATCTCCAGCGCGTCGCGGTAGGAGGCCAAACCTTCCGCGGCGCGACCGCGTTTCAAGAGGGCATCACCGATCCAAGTGAGCAGCTTGGGGAACTCTTGGTTGGCGGCGAAACGGTCTCGGGCGTGGGAGACTAATTCCAGGGCGGCGTCGACTTCCCCGCGCTCGAGGAGATTCAGCGGGACTGGCATCGGATCGAGGGGCTGAGGACGATTGAACCAGCGGCCGGGAAACGGGAGGGCTTTGTCGTGGAAGGCTTCCGGTCCAGCCCGGCTGCTGGCGGCGTCGGCGAGGACACGCTCCGGGGAGACGGGACCCTTGTAGAGAGCGAGCAAACAACCGTCCGCGTCTAAGAGGATGCTGGTGGGGACGGGCAAGGGCCGGCGCAGACCGAAGAGCTGGACGGCGGCGGATTGGATACGCTCCACGAGTTCCGCGGTTGCCAGTCCGCCTGGAAAGGGAAGAGCGAGTTTTTCGTAGAAGCCCCGGGGTTCTTGCCCCGGAACTCCGGGGGTGGATTGCACCGTAGCGAGTCCGTCGACGGAAAGAGCCAGCAGTTGGATTCCGGCGCGCTCCAAGTCTTTTGCCTCGGCTCGAAATGCTTTCAGTTCCGCGCGGCAGGGGACGCACCACGTTGCCCAAAGCTGGACGAGGAGCAGCCTCCCGGACCCTCTTCCGGCGCTGAGAGGAACCTCGTCGAAGGAGTGATAAGGAAGGATGGGAAGCGGCCATCGGGAGGGGGTCGCGGCGTGGACAGCTCCGGCGTTGCTTTCAGCGGCCGGGAGCAGAGTGGTTCCGGGCGGTTCCGGCGCCGGCGGCAGGGCTTCAGGGCGAACGTCGCCGCCTTGGGTGAGATGATAGCGGCGTCCGGGTTCGAGCCCGGGAAACGCCTCGGAGTTCCCTCCGGGCCAACGCACTTCGATCGATTGGATTTTTGTCTGGGCGCCGAGTCCAAAGTGAAGCCATTTACTGGATTGGCCGAGGAAACCCTCGCCCGCCTTTAGGCTTAGAGAGAGAGGTGGGCCGTCTTCGAACCGGAGAGTGACCCGGGCGCCGACGGCGTCGCGGTTGCAGGTTCGGCCTTCCAGGAGAAGGGCGATCCAAGCGCGGTTCGCCGGGGATCCATTTCGCAAGAAACGCAGCATGGGGCTGGAGCGGTTCGCGATCCAAAGATCGAGGTCGCCATCGCGATCCCAATCGACGGCCACGGGCGTCCTGGCGTCGTCAGGGAAGTCCAGGCCGAGCGCGGCGCTGGCGGTGGCGAAACGGCGGCGGCCGCCTGGTCCGGGCACATTGAGAAAGCCGCAATTCGGTTCGTTCCCGCTGAGGCCGACGCCGCTATCGATGAGTTCGTCGATCTGTCGCAGGCCGCGGCGGAAGGCGCTGTCCGGATCGTTGGCATCATCGATGCGAGTAGGATCGAGTGGCGACGACGGCACGACCTGCCGCCAGTAGAAACTTCACAAATCGTCCGGCACGCTGCCCGAGACGAAGCCGTTGGCCACGACGAGATCTTGCCAGCCGTCGTTGTTGAGATCGGCAAAAATGCAGCCCCAACTCCAGCGGCCGACGGTGACGCCGGCGCTCTCACTGACATCGGCATAACGGGGCGCGCCGGCGCCGCCGATGCCGCGAAAAAGGCTGTTGCCGCGGGCCATGCGCTGAAAGCGGGTGAGCAGTGCCGGATCCAGTCCGGGACGGAACTGCGGTTGGCGCGTGACGCGCGAGCCGGCAGCGGAGAACATGTTTCCTGCGTAGAGATCGGGAATGCCGTCGCGGTCAAAGTCGGCGGCGGCTGCGGACATTCCGAAGCCTCCGTCATCGACGCCTGCGGGCAGGGCCGCGTCGCGGAACTTCCCGTCCTCGTTTACAGAGAGGTTTTTGAGGCCGAAATCGTTGGCCACGAAAAGGTCCAAGTCGCCGTCGTTGTCGAGGTCTTCCCAGACGGCGGCGAAGCTGAAGCGCCGGTTGTTCTGTGTCTCGATCCCGCTTTCCAAAGTGGCGTCGGAGAAATCGAGCCAATCGTCCGGATTGGCGCTGGGGCCGTCGTTGCGGATCAGGAAATTGCCGCCTCCGTTGTTGGCGTCGAAGTAGGGGACGGGCACGGCCAAACCGGCTCCTTCTTCCGCGTTGGCAAAGTAACGGCAGACAAAGAGGTCCAGATCGCCGTCGTTGTCGTAATCGGCGGCGGTGAGACCGAAGGCATTGCGCACCTTCGGATAGCGCAATTTGGGATCGAAACGTCCATGCCCGTCATTGCGAAACGCCACGAGGCCGGTGTCCAAGGCCAGAACGAGATCTTGGTCGCCATCGTTGTCGAGATCGACAAAAAGGGCGGATCGGGTCAGATCGAGCAAATCGACACCCGCGGCGGCGGCGTGGTCTTCCGCGGTTCCGTCGGGGTTTTGGAGGAAGAGCCGGTTGGGCAGACCGCCGTTTTGGCAGACGTACAGGTCCTCGAGGCCATCGCCGTTGGCGTCGCCAATGGCCAGACCTTGATGACCAAACTTGAAGAAGCGATTGAAGAGTTCGATGCGCTGCCGCCAGTAGTCATTTCCGTATCGCAGTTGATTCCGGTAGACGGGGGAGGGCCCGATGACTTCGTGGGCAGCGTCGCGAAAGAGCGGACGCGCATCTGCGGAGGGGATGAGAACTTCTTCGTAGGCATCGAGCCTGAGGGCGGCGATGCGCGGCGGGGCGTCTTCGTGAGCATTCCAAAGCCACTCAGCGGTCCAAGTCGCATTCTGTTCGCGGTAGCCTTCCGGAGAGCGTCCGGCGAGGGTGAAATACTGCCGGGTGCTGGGTCGCGCTGGATCGGCGAACCCGGTTTCGAACAGTTTAAACTTGGCGTGCGCGTCGCTGAGGGCGCGGAACGGCGAATCCGGCGAGTCAACCCAGGCGGCGAAAGGAAGGGACTCGGCAGCGGATGAATCCGGCATTTTTCTAACCAGGAGGCTCCGGTCCTCGACGACGGTTTCCAGGGGAGGCAACTGCATCCGGCAGGTAGGGGAGCCGGTGAACAAGGATGCGGCGAGAACGGGAGGAAGCAGACCCGTTTCCAAGGCCTGCGCCAACCGGCCGAGCTGAGCGGAAGCGAGTTCGCTGAACCGTTCGCTGGCCCAGCCGTCTTCCGCGGGGGGAGCGACGGGAGGGTCGACATTCCCGGAAGCTCCCAGGGAGACGAGCGAGAACAGCGCAGCCAACGGCAATGCTTTCAGCGAAGGATTAAGGTGAATGGTTTTATTTCCGGTATCGCGTTCCTCTTGAGATAGACCCGTGGCGGGACTGGCCCCGATGGCTCATACCGTTTTATCGCGAGGCGCAGTGAACCCCTTACTGCTAAGGCCGCGCGCCGCCGAGGGAGCAGACCGGGTGTAGAGACCCTGTTCAAGCCCAAGGCAAGCGGAACGCAGGCAGGAGGGAGTGCAGCGCGCCACAGCAGAAAGGGTGTGAGAAATGCGGGCTTGGGTCAAGCTTGCGCTCCGCTACTGCCTATGCGCCAATGGGACTTACCTTAGTGCGGGAGAGACTGCTCACAGTGAAGAAGGCGCGCGACCTGCTGAACTGGAATCACAGCGGGTTCAATCTGGACGCCGGGGAAAAGGCCGTCGCCCCCTACGACGCCGAGGGACGGCGCCGGCTCGCCGAACCGAGCGAAGCAAGATAGACCGCCGCATGGCTGCCCGCAGGGTGAGCGAAGCGAATCAATATACCTGCTCCGGGCCCCCTTTTCCCTCGAGACGATCACCTGGGAAGCCGACACGGGCCGGGTCATCTACCGCTCGAAACGGAACTGGCGCAAGAAACGCGACTTCCAGGTCTTCAGCGCGGGTGCGTTTCTGACGGCGGCGATAGAGCATATACCGCCCAAAAGTCAGGAAACAGCCCGCTATTACGGGCTCTACTCGAACCGCCGCCGGGGGATGGATGCGAAAGCGGGGATACCCCCTCCGGTGATGGTACTACAGCCGGCAGAGTGTCCCCGGACAACGCTCGTTTTCCATCGCGAGTTTGGGGACGGGCTGAGCCTTGCCGCATCGCATGCTGGTGCTCCCTGAAATGCGTCAAGCGGCGTCAAAATTTCCTTGCTCCGCCGTAGGATTTCTGCTGAGCTGGCCGGAAATGACGCGCCATGCCCCATCCGCCTCTCTTCCTCCTCCTAGCAGTTGAACCTCCACCAACCCTCGCCTCTGGCAGGCGAGGGTCCAGGCTTTGAGAAGCGAATTCCTGCAGTTCCTAGCAGTTATCATCCAAGCTGGAAACTTGGGCCACATTAGCGCGAAGGTCCAATTCGCCGGAACGTGTTCGCTTCCCGCGGAGGAGGAACTCCACAGACATTGATCGCTCGCCTTCTCACCGTGACTTTGTCAGGCTAAAGAACGCGAACACCCAACTCCCATCCTTATGATCCGCCACATCCTCTTTCTTGCCGTGGCATTGTTAGCCTGCCCAGTCGCCGCCCATTCCGCGGAGGCGCCACGCCAGACGCGCGAACTGCTCAGCAAAATACCTTTGGTGTTCGAGCCATCGGAAGGCGGCTTCGTTTCGCGGGGCGATGGCTATGTGCTCTCGCTCACATCCGATTGGGCCACGCTTCATTTGCAGGGGCGCTCGTCGTGTTGCGGCGGCGTGGCGCCGTGGTCGGTACTGAGACTCAAAATGATTGGTGGCAACCCTCAGCCTTCCCTGGCGGGGCTTGGCAAGTTGCCGAGCATAAGTAATTATTTCGTCGGCGCCGACGCCAGCCAGTGGCGCACGCAAGTGCCGCACTTCGCCAAGGTGACATACGAGGCCGTGTATCCCGGCGTGGACCTGATCTACTATGGCAACCAGCGGCATCTGGAGTTCGACTTCGTCCTCGCCCCAGGAGCCGATCCTAGCAAAATCGTCATGGAGTTCGAAGGCGCGGATAAGTTGCGCCTCGATTCCACGGGAAACTTGATCGCCGAGACCCCGGCGGGCGAGGTCGTGCTCCGAGCGCCAGTCATCTTCCAAGAACTCCCAGGCGGGCGGGCCGAGATTCCTGGCGGGTTCGCCTTGGAGGAAGCCAAGCGATTGCGGTTTGAAGTTGGCCCTTACGACAAGGCTAGACCGTTGGTTATCGATCCGGTGCTGAGTTACTCGACCTATCTCGGTGGCGCGAACTCTGATGACGCCAACGGCATCGCGGTGGCCCCCGATGGGAGCATCGTGATCGTCGGCAGAACGTCGTCACCCGTGTTCCTGGGTGGTCCTGTGTCGTGGCCGGAAAATGTCTTTGTCACGAAACTCAAGCCCGATGGATCATCTCCGATTTTTACGACTTTCTTTGCGGGGAAAGACGCCCATGGAGTCGCGGTGGATGGCGATGGAAACATCCTCTTCACGGGCCTGGGTCACTTCGATACGCCGCACATCAACTCCATCCAGCCGAAGCCCAATGTGGATTTTCTTCTGCCTGGTGATATCGGATTCGTCGCCAAACTGAACCCGGCAGGCGACCAGCTTATCTATTCAAGCCTCCTGGGCGCAATCGTCCGGGGCGCCGGGTGGATAATTTGGCGCAACCCTCTGATCATCGACACCCGCCCGACGGCGATCGCCGTTGATCCGCGAGGTAACGCCTACGTCACGGGATGGACGCGCTCCGCCAAGTTTCCGATCAAGAATCCCCTGCCGGGCTCCGAGGCCATTCATGGGCCAATGGTAAACGACTCGTTCGACGACACTGGCCAAGCTCTCGAAGCCTCTTTCGCCGATGCGTTTGTCCTGAAGCTCAGTCCCGCGGGCGGCTTGGAGTATTCCACCTATCTGGGCGGCGCCAACCACGATGAAGGCAACGGCATCGCTGTCGATGAAGCCGGAGTGGCTCACATCGTGGGCAGAACGGCTTCGGGCACGGTCGCTCCGGGAAATTTTCCCCTCACTGGGGACGCTTACCAGAAGGACTTTCTTCCGCCGTTCGACGCATTCTTCCTCAAACTGGACGCGGCGGGCCAAGAAGTCCTCTACTCGACCTACCTCGGCGGCAACGCTGGTCTGGAGGTCAGACCGGCCGTGACCTCTCTTCATCACCTTTTTGATCGCCTTCGCCCGACGGTCGAGGCGACCCTCAAACTGCGAAACCGGAGCACAAAGGATATTACGATCACAGCGATTGTTCTGGATACAACCAGGAATATGGAACTCATCGACCCGCCGAGCGCACCCTTCTCTTTGGCGGCGGGAGAGGATCTCGAACTCACGGTGAAATGTTCCGAGTGCAGCGTTCACTCCCAGGCCAACTTGCATATCAAAGCAACGGTTGACGGTGAGCCAGGTTCAACTTTGAAATTGGGGGATATCTTCCTCAGCAGTAGCAATATTCGAATCCAGGGCGTACCCCTCGCTGAATGGCAAACGGAAGCAGTGCGAGCAGCCGCGACCTCTTTTGGTAATGACGGTGATATCGCCAGGGCGGTTGCGGTGGATAAGACAGGAAACGCCTACGTCACGGGCGCTTTTTCTTCTTTTGATTTTCCCGTGAAAGGCATGCAACGCCCCAAGCCCGAGCCTGAGGGGATCCAGCGTGAGGGGACCGACCTACTCCAGGCGTTCGTGGCCAAATTCAACGCCGCTCACCAGCTTGAGTACTCGGTGATTCTGGGGGGAAGCGACGGCGCTGTCGCGTCGGGTGTGGCAACGGATGATTCTGGCCATGCCTACGTAGTTGGACGCACTTATTCGGAAGATTTTCCTACGCAAGATCCACTGGAGTCGACTCCAGGCGGCGCTTTTGTTACCAAGTTGAGCCCGGGTGGAGACCCTATCCTTTTCTCGACGTATCTCGGGGGATGGTCTGCCACGGCCGTGGCCCTCGACCGCGATGCAAACATCTATCTCACCGGCAACACCGGCTCCAACCTCCGAACGGAAAAGCCGTTTCAAGCCGCGTTCGCCAGTTCGGAAGTTGGAGTCCCCGACGCCTTTGTGGCCATGATCAGCCAGGGGCAGTCCGCCGCGCAAGAAGTCCAGCTCTGGCAGAAAATCGAAATCCCCGCCCCCACGGGCAACGACGGAGCGTCCGCATTCAAGGTGGAGTTCGTCCGCATGGTCGGAGGGACGGAGATCCGGGCGGAGGCGGAGATTTTGGCCATTCGGCCTGGCTTCGTCACCGTGCGCGTGCCGCCGGGGTTGCTGGGGCCGGCGGACTTGAACGCGCCGCCGCTGGGCGTGGACAACAATGTTAGGGCGGAAGTCCTGCGCGCCTCTGACCGGCAGGAGATCGCTCGCCAGGAGATCAGATTGCGGATGCCGCAGCCGATCCTTGTCGACGAAGTGGACGTCCGGCCAGGCGCGCCGGGAAGCCTGCGCACGCTCTTGCAGTTCGTCTTCAACAATCCCCCGCCGACCATCCACACCTTCGCCTTTCTTGGGAAAAGCTCCGACGGGATGCTGGGCTTGCGCGTCCTCAACAGCGAGCTGCGTTTTCCCGCCCCGCTGCGTTTCGACCTCAACGACGTCACGGTCTTCGAGCCCGGCGGCGGTTCGGCGCGCTTGCAACGCATCGGCGCGCCCTTCACCCTTCCGAACCTCGGGCCCGGCAACCAGGGAGTGCAGTTCAACGTGACGAGGGATGGCCTCTATGTCATGGCCATCGAACCAAGCGAGAGTTCGCCGGGTCCTTTCCCGGCGCGCTATCAATTGCACCTCGCCGGCAACGTCGGCTTGCCGCGCAAATTGGTAAACGACGTGCCTGAAGCGCCTCGCGGCACGCGCTTGGACACGCTCTTCAATCATTCCGCCCCGCGCCCACAGAATCTGTCGCCCGACGGCCTAAGCGTGGCCCGCACGGCCTTGTTCAAGTTCGCCAACGTGGCCAGCGTCTCGCCCTTCGCCCGCGCGGTCTTGCTGCCGCCGGCCGGTGGTTTCGTCAACGGCATGAGGATCACGCGCGCCGCCGACCCCCCCGCGCCCTTGGAAATCACCACGCCCACCGCGCGCACGCCGGAGTTCGCTGCTCCCGTGATCGGCAATGTCATCGACTTCACGCAGATCCCCGATCCGGCGTCTGTGACAGATCCGTCGCCCCCCTTGGCCGAGTCCGTCTGCGCGGCCATCGGCGAAAACGATGGCAACGCCGTGACCGTGCCGAAGACTTTGGCCAGCGGCGGGGTCATCGCCAGCCTGATCCTGGACATGGGTTCGGGCCATGAAATCGTCGACGGCGCGGGCGCGGATTTCGAGGTGCTCGCGTCCGCCGGCTCCTACACCGTGCAAGTCGGGAACACGCCCTTCGCCGATTCCTTTTCCTCGTCGCTCGGCCCCTTCACCGGGGTGCGCCAGGTCGATCTGGCCGCGTCGGGCCTGAAGTCCGCGCGCTACGTCTGGATCACGCCGTCGCCGAGCGTCACGCTGGACGCCGTGCGGAACTTGAACTTCTTGGCCGACGAAATCTCCCCGACGGCAGGCCCGGTCACCCACGTGACCTCGGCGACGATCACGGCGCGGCGGGCGAAGGTTGCGGCGAACAAGCTCGATCCGTTCCTCCAACTGATCCTGCCCAACGGGGACCTCTTCGCTGAGAACGAGGCCGGATTCGGCGACGACCTCACCCAGGATCTCAGCGACGCGGCACTCATCAACCAAATTCTCCCGCAGGACGGCTTCTACCGGTACCTGGTGAAGGGGTTCGACAAGCAGCCGGACGAGCAGTCGATGGGCGCGTTTTTCACGCGCCTGGAAACCGCGGGCGCCTATGACCCGGTGGAACTGGTGGTCGGCAACCTTGGCGAAGCGCAGACACCCGCCCAGAGGACGGGGAACTTCTCCACGAGCCGTCAGCGGGATTCCTACCTGTTCCAGGCGGCGCCGGGGCAGACCGTCAAAATCGTGGTCAATGCGACGGGCGCGGGCCCGAAGGTCAATCCGGTGGTCGAACTCCACGATCCGGAGGATTTTCTCATTGCGGCCAACGACGATTACCTCGGGCGGGAACGCACGGCGCTGACGGCGACCTTGCCGGCGCAAGGCTTGGCCGTGGGGACGTATCGGATCGTGGTCAGTGCGGTGGACGGATTCGGGGCCGCGAGCGGATTCAACGGAGGCACGGCCCACATTCGCCAGGCGGCCACGGGAGGCTACGAACTGAAGGTCTTCACCGGGACGATGATCCAGCCGGAGGGCGCGCCTCGGATCGTCTCGCTTCAACCGGCGCAAGGGGCGCCCGGCGCCACGGTCGTCATCGCCGGCGCCGACTTTGGCGACACGCCTGGCGCAAACACCGTGCGTTTTGGCGCGGTCCAAGCCGTCGTCGCGAGCGCGACGGCCACGCGCTTGGAGGTCACGGTTCCGGCCGGCCTGGCCGCGGGTCGAGCCGACGTGACGGTGACCGTGGGCGAAAGGTCGAGTGCGCCGGCCATGTTCACTGTCGTTGCGACCGTCCCCGACATCGACATTCAGATGGCGGGGCTCGATTTCGGAGAGGTGCCCGTCGGCCAAACCAAGGATCTGACCCTGACCGTGGCCAACACGGGCGCCGGGGTCCTGCGCGTGTCGTCGATCACGCCGGGCAATGCGCAAATTACCGTCGTTTCGCCGTCCGTTCCGTTCGAGGTGGCCCCGGGAGCGCAACAGTCCGTGGTGTTGCGCTTCGCTCCGCAGGCCGCCGGTGCGATCGACGTCGGATTGTCCGTGCTCAGCAATGATCCCGACGAAGGCACCTTCAACGTGCCGACGACCGGCAGGACCGAAACCCAAGACCAAACGGCCCAGGCCCGCATGACCTCACTTTCGCTCCGCTTCCAGCGCGGAAGCGGAGCCTTTGCCGGACAAACATTTTTCTTCCAACTGGGCAGCCTATTC
>DATKCT010000120.1:0-2845 GCA_035513055.1 Verrucomicrobiales bacterium
ATGCGGTGCCGCCCCGCTGAAAGCCAGCAGCCCCACCCAGCGCCCATCGACTTCCGCCACGTAGCGCAGGTGCCGCCCCCCGATCCGGCTGCTCCGGAGGTAATGCCTCTGCTCCAGCAAGCGGTCGAACTGCTCCCGCTCGCTCTCTTCCATGAGCCGGATCTTCACCCGGCTGTGCAACTCCTGGCCCGGCTGCGGCTTTTTCATTCCGCACTTCCTGCCAAAGCCGGCCTCAAAAATCTCGTCGTTTTTCACACTTTCTTTCCAGGGCTTGTTCATCTGCTCCGCAGATGAAACAGCCCTGGGCGCCCCATGGGAGCGATTGATTTCGCATACTCCTCTCCGTAAATTTGAGGTTTCAAATTATATATCTTGAGCTATATGTTTTCGATGCACCCCTTCCCCGCCCCTATGCCCGCCCCCCGCCATTCCCTCGCCGCCCTCGCTCTCTCAGCCGCCGCCGTCCCCGGCCTCCTGCTCTGCCTCCCCCACATCGCCGCCGCCCGCGAACTCGCCGCCGATCGCCCAGACGCCACCGAGTCTCCCATCACCGTCGAACCCGGCCGAATCCAAATCGAATCCAGTCTCTGGTCCTACACCCAAGACCGCGCGGAAGGCATCCGCTTCGAGTCTTGGACCTTCGGTGAAACCAATCTCAAGTTCGGGGTCACCAGCCGCAGCGATCTCCAACTCGTCCTCACCCCGTACGTCTACGAACGGGAAAAACAGGCGGGTCGAGTCCACGAAGCCGAGGGTTTCGGCGATCTCGAACTGCGCTTCAAATGGAACCTCTGGGGCAACGATGCCGGAGAGACGGCCGCCGCCCTGTTTCCCTATGTCAAGATCCCCTCCGGGACGGCCGTGAGCAACGGCGAGTGGGAAGGAGGCCTCATCCTTCCGTTCTCCTGGGATCTGAGCGAGCGCTGCGCTCTAGGTCTCCAGATTCAGATCGACCGCGCATTCGACGAGGACGAAGGGCATTACTGGTCGTTCGGACATTCCGCCGTTCTGGGTTTCGCCCTGACCGGACGCCTCGGCTGCTTCGTCGAATACGCCGGCAGCGCCAGCGATCTTCCCTACCAGGCCTTTGCCAGCGGCGGCTTCACCTTCCGGATCGGTGAAAACATGCAGTGGGACATCGGCACATTGGCCGGCCTCAATCGCCACTCCGAAGACCTCACTCTCTTCCAGGGTCTCACGCTGCGCTTCTAGTTCCGGAGTCAGCACGAAACGGTCTTCCAACGCGGCCAGGCAATCTCGCCTCATAACCCTCACACGTCGCAAAGACGCACCGCGGCAGCCAGACCCTCCAGGGGATCCCCTGTCGGGATGAACTCCTGCCCCACAAAGCCCTCGTATCCCAGTTCCACCAGCTTTCGCATGATCGGCGCATACTGGATCTCCTGCTGGTCATCGAGTTCTCTCCGGCCCGGATTGCCCGCGGTATGAATGTGACCAAGCAACTCGCGATGCTCCTCCAACCGGCGGATCACATCGCCGTCCATGATCTGGACGTGGTAAATATCGAATAAGAGCTTCAACCGCGGCGAACCCACGGCGCGAACGATCCGGGCGCAATAATCGATGTGATCCCCCTGGTATCCCGGATGGCCTTTCATCTCCTCGTCGACCCGGCTGTTGAGATGTTCCAGGCACAGGGTCACCCTACGCTTCTCTGCGTGTCCCACGATCTGCTTGTAGCCCTCCACGCAATTCTGAAAACCCGTCTCGAGATCCACCGCTCCCACGCCCGGCTCCGGCGATTCCGCGAAACCCGTAAAGGTGATCACACTGAAAAACCCGGCATCCGCCGTGGCGTCGATGGATTCGCGCATTTTGGCCATGCATTCCTCCCAGTGGGCGCGATGATTCATCCCCTTGACGAATCCGTGCGATCCGCTGATGGCGCACACCAGTCCGTATTCCTTGAGCGTGGGCCAATCCTCGGGCCCAACCAGTTCGACGCTCCGGCAACCGAGATCGCGGGCGGCGGCGCAAGTGTGCTCGATGCTCCAACCGCGCGATCTCCAGCACCAATGGACAATGGACTGACGAACCCGATGGCGTTCGGCGCCGCGGGTTTCTCCCCGGACCGGGCTGGTTTGAGCGAGGAGTCCTCCGGCGCTCACGGCGGCGCCGCCGCGTAAAATCTGACGACGAGAAAGAGAGGTCATAGGAAGGGGGCTCACGACGAGTGGCGCCACATTCTACCGCGGACGCCTCGTCGAGGGAAAGGGGGAAGTTTTTCGTCGCGGACGACTGCCCGAGCCCGGTCTTGCGAGATCGTCTGCCCTTCCCATTCCAGAGAATCCCGCGCGCGCATCGACGCCTGATGCAAGCGGGCCACAAGCGGCCTGATCCTGCCGGGCAACAAGCAATCGAGGGTCGGCGTCAGAACCCCATGCAAGACCTCCCACCGGAGAGTGGTTCCCTTTGTCCGGGAGGGCGTCTGGCTTGGAATTGCGATATTTTGAATCTGGCCGTCTGGTTTGCCTTCCACGCCATCTTTCCCGGCGTCGCGGCCGAAGGTTCCGCCGCTTCCTGGAACCTCGACTGGTTCGTCGCCGCCGCCGCGGTTTTGCTCTTCGCGCTCTTGGCGCGTCAGAAACTCGGGGTGGTCGCTATCGTCGGTCTGGGCGCGGCGCTCGGTCTGTTGCGCCATGCGACGGGAATCTGATCCGGGCCGGCGAACACGATCGCGCGGCTGCGGCTTATTCCGCGGTCTTCACGCGAAGGTTCGTATCGTAGACCGTCACCGGCCCCAGCGTCTCCAACTCTTCCTTCACTTCTTTGGCTTCACCGACGACCACGATGGCCAGGTCCTCGACGCTGAGGTGTTCCCGCG
>DATKCT010000121.1:0-35426 GCA_035513055.1 Verrucomicrobiales bacterium
TCTCCACCCAACAATGTGGTGAACCGGCGGCCAGCGCCCGCTGGCCTTCTGCCGTTGTGGCAAGAGCCCTTGGAATGTACCTTGCAGGAGTTGGGTCCCCTGAAGATCCGGCAGGTGCGGCACAGCGCTCAGGACTCGCTCTTTGGGCAGTTAATCGAAGAGCACCACTACCTGAGTTACACCCAGCCTGTCGGCGAACATCTCAAGTATCTGGTCTGGGCCCGCAGCCAACCCATCGCCGCGCTGGCCTGGTGCTCAGCGGCGCGGCACTTGGCCGCCCGGGACCGCTTCATCGGCTGGCGGCCTGAAGTGCGCAAAGCCAACCTTCATCTCATCGCTTACAACACCCGCTTTATGATCGTGCCTTGGGTACGGGCGCCTCATCTGGCGAGTCATCTTTTGGGAAGAGTGGCCCGGAGGATTTCCCAGGACTGGGAAGCCCTCTATGCCCACCCCGTTCATTTGCTGGAGACTTTCATCGATCCGGCCCGTTTCCGGGGCACTTGTTACCGGGCAGCCAATTGGCAGTGTCTGGGACTAAGCACCGGGCGTGGTCACAACGCGTCTACAGGGCGGCGCGATCAACCCCGCAAAGAACTCTGGGTCTATCCGTTGAGTGCGGATTTTCGCCGCCAGCTCAACCCTAGTTCCACTGATGGCGCGCTAGCATCCCTTCGGGATGCGGATTGATTGCGACGACGGTCCGGGGGTATCACCCGCATTCGCGGGTTCAACCCCCGGCTACGAGCAGCCATCGCTCCGCGATGGAGCGCCGCCATGGGTGTCGCGTGGCATTACAACCGCGGGCTGCTGCTGCTGCGGCGTTGCCGCGAGAGGCAGGGCGTCTTGTGGATCGGCCGCCTTGTGCGACATTGCTGCCGCGTCAGCCCGCCTTTGTTCGTATTTATGACTCGACCCCGCTGCCCAATTTTCGCTCTGTGGCTTTTTTTGTTTGCCAACGCGTTCGCCGCAGAACCTCGCACTGAAGTTTCGATTCACGGTGGCGACTTCCACATCAATGGTCGTCCCACCTATGAGGATCGCACCTGGCGCGGGCATCGCATCGAGGGCCTGCTGTTCAACGCCCGGTTGGTGCAAGGCATATTTGACGACCGTAATCCGGAGACGACCGGCCGGTGGGCTTACCCGGATACCGGAATGTGGGATGCGGAACGGAATACCCGTGAATTCGTCGAAGCCATGCCCGAGTGGCGCCGCCATGGGCTGCTGGCATTCACGATCAACCTCCAGGGTGGATCTCCTGAAGGGTACTCGAGATCTCAGCCCTGGTACAATTCCGCTTTCGAGGCCGATGGTTCGCTGCGGCCGGATTCCATGGGTCGCCTCGAACAGATTCTCGATCGCGCCGATTCCCTAGGAATGGCCGTGATCCTGGGGCTTTTCTATTTTGGCCAGGACGAACGCCTGCAAGATGAGGCGGCGGTCCTCCGCGCCGTCGATCTCGCCGTCAACTGGGTGTTGGACCGGAGCTGGCGGCATGTCATGATCGAGGTGAACAACGAGTGCAATGTGCGGTACGATCACGCCATTCTCCAGCCCGCGCGCGTGCATGAGTTGATCGCGCGAATTCAGAAAATCGAACGGGACGGTCGCCGGCTACTGGTTAGCACATCCTACGGCGGCGGCACGATCCCCGGTGAGAAGGTCGTTGAAGCCGCCGATTTCCTTCTGCTCCACGGCAATGGCGTCGGCGATCCGGCACGGATTGCCCGCATGGTCCGGGAGACTCGAGCGCTTCCAAGTTATCGCGGGCAGCCAATTCTTTTCAATGAGGACGATCACTTCGATTTTGACCAACCGCAGAACAATTTCGGTGCGGCGGTGGGCGAGCATGCCTCGTGGGGGTATTTTGATTTTCGGATGAAGGACGAGGGCTTCGATGACGGCTACCAAAGCGTGCCGGTCAATTGGGGAATCTCGAGCGAGCGCAAGCGAGGATTTTTCCGGCTCTTGTCGGAGATTACGGGTGTCGAGTCCAACGATTGACGGGCTTGGCTCAGCTATGAGAAAAGCGGACATGAACGCGCTGTCTTCGGCTGCCTCGTCCCGTCCTCTTGCCGCCTCTGGCCACTGCGAACGGCGGCGGCTACCATACCGGCGTAGAGTTTACCGGCTCGGTCACGCCCTTCCAGCCGGAAGGGGTCGAGAAGATCCGCATTCTCGAGGAAAACCTCGAGATTGTCCTGGAAAAGTACCATGCAGTCGTGCCCGTGGCTTACCGGGAGGATTTCACCGGAAGAGCGCCTGCCCGTCGCAGGAGGTTTTCCGTGATGCGTTGCACGCGTGGATCCGGGCCGCGCGGTTCCGTATAGACTTTGGGCCGCAGGTAACCGGGTGGCGCGCTCAATCCGTCGGCCCACCAAATCGTGGAGGCGTTGAACACAAAATTGCCGCGGGGTCCTGGATAGACGGTCGCGGTGTAGATACCGCCGTTCGGTTCACCCGGCGCCGACTGGGTGGGGCCAGTGGCGACGATCTCCAGGCCGGCAAGGGCCTTCGCTGGATCGCCGTGCCATTCCCAGCCTACCAGACCAGGAATCGAATCCCCCTTCTTCATACCCGTCCCTTCGAAGATCCAGTGTCCGGGCAGGACACAGGTCCAGTCGGCCCCGCCGGTTACGGGCGGCGTGCTGTGAGCGCCGATCAGAGTGTTGGCGTGAGGGCTCCGGTGCGGCAGTTCCCCCATGCCGGCGAACCGCATTTCCGGGTCCGGAGGGCCGAAGACGTCGATACGTTCGAACGCGCGAGTCGCCTCTTCGTAGAGGATCCGCCCACAACAGGTGTTGCCGCTGAGAAACAGCACGGTTAGGCCCTGCGCGATCGCCTCGCGCACATGCTCGAACATCTCCAAAGTCCAGTACTCGTCGTGACCCACCGAGAGGAAGGCTTTAGCTCTCCGCAGTTGCGCGGGGTCGCGGTGCGTGTCGAGGTTCGAGATGTATGTGACATCGTAGCCGCGCTCTTCCAACCAGTAGGCGAGAGGGAACTCCCAGAGCAGGAACTCGCCCGAACCCTGACTCAGCGGTTGGTCGAAGATCTGGCAGTATTTCCCGTAGGGCCGCTGAAAGCTGACCTGGACGTCGCCGCCCCAGTACCATTGCTCGATGCCGTCGTCGTAAAGTGAGAACTGGTCAGGCCACCGGTTGTAGGCCTGCCAGGTCGTGTCGCTGCACTGAAACACGACATCGGCCTTGCGGTCGTCTCGCACGATGAAGACGGTGTAACTCTGCCAGCCGCCTTCGAGCTTCGTCAGTTTTCCCAGGTACACCCCGCTCAGCCAGTCCCGGGGAATCGTCAGGGAAACGCCGGGTTTCCAGGCGCAACGCCGGAGCCGTTTGGCTTCCGCCGGCGGCGCCGGTTGGGCGGCGCCGGGAAAGGGTCCGAGGCGCTGCAAGAGTCGTGCGCCTATGCCGCCGTAGTATCCGAGGCGGAAGATCTCAAGGGTGAACTTGCTGGGCGGATCGACGCTGACGAAGAAGGTGATTTCTTCGCCGGCGCGGATGCTCGTGTGCGAGCAGTAGCCCTCGATATCGGGACAGCGGTAGCGGGTGGCTGGATCGACGCGTGTTTGAGTGAGGAGCCAATCCGAGGCGCCGGGCAGCGCATTTTCCCGGGCGATGGCATGATCCGCCTCGGGAGCGGACTGGAGTTGGGCGGGGAGAACGGCGGCGGCGGAACCGGAGGCGAGAAAACGGCGGCGGGTTGACATGATGTCACGTTGCCATGGAGCGCGGCCCCGCGCCAAGGAGACAAGGCCTCTATCGCTCCAACCGCGATCGACTGCGGAGAGGAGTGTCCGCCCCACGCAGGGGCAGGCGTCCCGCCTGTCCCATTCTTCTCATCGTGGCGCGGGCGCTCCTGCCCGCGACCTCAAGAGGCACTCCTGCGGACTGTCCATAAGGCGCTCGCAGCGCATCGCGACGAATCGGCAGGAGCAATGCGGGTTAGAGCCGGGCGGCGAGGAGTTCGCGTTGGAAGATCAGTTCCTTGGGCAGGTGATCGTAGAGACGCAGGTAAAGTTCGCCTTGGGAGAGGAGTTCGCGTCTCCATTCTTCACCTCGGATGGCCATGACGGCGGCGAAGGTTTCGCGGGTGAATCCGTTTAGACCCTCGATATTCAGTTCTCCCCAATGCGGGATCCAGCCGATGGCGGTTTCGTGGCCCGCGGCGCGTCCGCGGCAGCGGTCGACGATCCAATGGAGGACGCGGAGGTTCTCGCCGAATCCGGGCCAGAGGTAGCGGCCTTCGGAATCGCGCCGAAACCAATTGACGTGGAAGATGCGAGGCAGGTCGGCGATACGGCCGCGCATATCGATCCAGTGGCGGAAGTAATCGCCCATGTTGTAGCCGCAGAAGGGGAGCATGGCCATGGGATCCCGGCGGACTTCACCGACATTGCCGGCGGCGGCGGCGGTGCGTTCGGAGCCCATGGTGGAACCGATGTAGACGCCGTGGATCCAATTGAAGGCTTGATAGACGAGGGGCATGGTGGTGGGGCGGCGGCCGCCGAAGATGATGGCGCGGATGGGAACGCCGTGAGGATTGTCCCACTGGGGATCGATCATGGGATTCTGGGAAGCGGGAGCGGTGAAACGGGAGTTAGGATGGGCGGCGGGGCGTCCGCAGTCCGGTGTCCAATCCCGGCCGGTCCAATCGACGAGGCGAGCGGGAGGCTCTGGGGTGAGGCCTTCCCACCAGACGTCGCCGTCTTCGGTGAGGGCGACGTTGGTGAAGATGGTGTTGCGGGAGGCGGCGGCGAGGGCATTGGGATTGGACTGAAGAGAGGTGCCGGGAGCGACGCCGAAGTAACCGGTTTCCGGGTTGAGGGCGTAGAGGCGTCCGCCGGGTCCGGGCCGGAGCCAGGCGATGTCGTCGCCGACGGTGGTGACTTTCCAACCCTGGTATGGGGCGGGAGGCACGAGCATGGAGAGATTGGTTTTGCCGCAGGCGCTGGGGAAGGCGGCGGCGAGGTAGGTTTTTTCGCCCTCTGGAGATTCTACCCCGAGGACGAGCATGTGTTCAGCGAGCCAGGCTGCGTCGCGGGCGAGGGCGCTGGCGATGCGCAGAGCCAGACATTTTTTTCCGAGGAGAGCGTTGCCGCCGTAACCGGAGCCGAAGGACCAGATGGAGGGGTCATCGGGGAAATGGACGATGTATTTGGTGGGATTGCAGGGCCAGGGGACGTCGGGCTCGCCGGGGGGAAGGGGTTTTCCGACGCTGTGGAGGCAGGGGACGAAGCGGTCGCCGGCGCCGAGTTTCTCGAGGACTGGACGGCCCATACGGGTCATGATGCGCATGCTGACGGCGACATAAGGCGAATCGGTGAGCTGGACGCCGATGAGCGAGGCGGGGGAGTCGAGGGGTCCCATGGAAAAGGGGACGACGTAGAGAGTGCGGCCCTGCATGCAGCCTTGGAACAGGGAGCGGAGGGCGGCTTTCATTTCGGCGGGATCCCGCCAGTGATTGGTCGGACCGGCGTCGGTTTGGCGGCGCGAACAGATGAAGGTGCTTTCCTCGACGCGGGCGACATCGCCGGGATCAGAGCGGGCCAGGTAGGAATTGGGCCGGAGTTCGGGGTTCAAGCGGAGGAATGTTCCGCGGGCGACCAGTTCGGCGCAGAGCCGCTCGTTTTCTTCGGCTGATCCGTCGCACCAATGGATGGCGTTGGGCAGGCAGAGTTGGACCGCTTCGTCCACCCAGGAGAGCAGGGCGGCATGGTTGGTGGGAGCGGGGAGAGCGTCGGCCATCGATCAGCATAGCCAGCGGGAGCGAGAGGCCAGCAGGAAATGGCGGGGGAGGAAGCCGCCGGCCTTGAGTTCGATGGAGCGCCGTGCTACGTGTGGGAGCAACAGGGAGGAATTCCCGTTGCCGCGGATGATTCCGAGCCGATTCAGCGCCGGGGAACGGCCATTGTTTTACGTGGGCAATCTGCCGGTCCACGTCACGACCTTGTTGTTGGCGATTCACTTGGCGGTGATGGTGGGGCTGGCGATCGGCGGTCCACGGGCGGGACAGGCTGCGGTGGAGCTATTCGGGTTCTATCCGGAGGACGTGTTGGAGCGGGGCAAGATCTGGCAGCCCGTTTCCTATGTGTTTCTGACTTTCCCCTCGTTGGGCTCGGCGATTGGGCTGGTCTTTTTCTTCCTGTTTGGCCGGCCGGTGGAGGGTTTTTTCGGTCCGGGCGTCTTCGTAAAGCTCTACGCGTTTTTGGCGGTGATCCCTGCCTTGTTGTTGCTGCTGGCGGATGCTGCGGCGGTGCATGGATTCGGGGCTTCGTTCCTCCAGGGGCGGATGGCGGGACCGTGGATCGTGCACACCTGTGTCTTCCTGGCCTTTGCCTTCCTCTACCCGGGAGCAGTATTTCTTTTCGGGCTGCTGGCGAAATGGATCGCGGCCTTTATCGTTGTCTTACACACGCTGGTGTTTCTTTTCGCCCGGGATTGGCCGGGTCTGCTGGCACTGTGGTCCAGCATCGTGCTGACGTATTTTCTTCTGAGAAGCGAGGGGTTGTCCTCACGGTTTCCGGCCATCGAGGCAGCCTTGGGGCGGATGATTCCGTCGCGCGAGACCCGGGGGCGCAAGCAATCGAAGAGGCGTTTGCGGGTGGTGGAAGCGCAGGAACCGGAACGGGAGCGGGCCAAGCGGGCGATGCCGCAAAGCGGCGAGCGAGCCGCGCTTCCCCGGCGGCGGGCGGCGCGGCGCGAGCAGGCATCGGACGGCGCCGGGATCGACGATTTGTTGGAGAAGATTTCGCGGGAGGGGATCCAGAGCCTCACGGAAGAGGAACGACGCAAGCTCGAGAGCGCCAGCAGCCGGCTGGCCCGGCGGGAGCGCAGCGGGCCATGAGCGGAAGCGCTCCTTTGGCTCCACCTGAAGGCGGGGACCCGATGCGGCGCTTGCGGGAAGTCGTGCGGTTGCTGCGAGGGCGCGGAGGGTGTCCCTGGGACCGGGAGCAGACGCATGCGAGTCTTGTTCCTCATCTCTTGGAGGAAGCCTACGAGGCAGTCGAGGCGCTGCGTTCAGACGATGAAAAAGCGATGGAGGAGGAGTTGGGCGACGTCCTTTTGCAGGTGGTGATGCACGCGCAGATCGCCTCGGAAAAAGGTGGATTTGACCTGGATTCGGTCGCTGCCGGGATCGCGGACAAGCTGGTGCGGCGGCACCCCCACGTTTTTGGGGGAGCGGAGGCGAAGGACGCTTCGGCTGTGTTGACGCAGTGGGAAGCGATCAAGCGCCGGGAGAAAGGGACGGAAAAGCGTGCTTATCTCGAGGGGGCCGGGAAGGGTCTTCCGGCGCTGATGGCGGCGGACCGGCTTCAGGGGAAGGCGGCGAAAACCGGTTTTGATTGGCCAAATCCCGAAGCGGTGCTGGGGAAAATCCGGGAGGAGCTGGGTGAGACGCAAGAAGCGCTTGAGCGCGGCGATTGCCGGGAAATGGAGGAGGAGTTGGGGGACTTGCTCTTTTCCGTGGTGAATTTGGTCCGGCGCAGCGGTTTCGATGCGGAGACGGTGCTGGCTGCGGCGAACGGAAAGTTCCGGCGGCGATTTGACGCGATGCAGTCCGTGTTGGAGGAGGAAGGGATGACGGTGGGAACGGCTTCACTGGAGCAAATGGATGCGGTATGGGACAGGGTGAAAAGCGGAGAACGGCCGGCAGGGGCACGGCGTTGACGGAGATTCGCGAGAAAGCGGTTTCGCAGGCGCCAGACGGGGCTGCAGCGAGGTTGGAAGCGGAAATGATTGAGCGCGCGCGCGCCGGTGGTTCGGAGGGGGAACGGCAGCTTGACGAACGACCGGTCTACGTCATTGGGCACCGCAATCCCGACACGGACGCGGTGTGTTCGGCGATCGGATATGCCGAGCTGCTGCGCCGGACACGCATACCGCAGGCGGCGGCAGCCTGTTGTGGGGCGGTGAACTCCCGGGTTTCTTGGGTGTTGCAGAGGGCGGGAGTGGCTGCGCCCCGGCTGCTGGCCGATGTGCGGCCTACGGCGCGGACGATTTGCCGGAAGGAGGTGGCGAAAGCATGGGAGTCGGAGACATTCTTGGATGTCTATCAGCGGATGCAGCAATCGGGATTCCGGAGCATTCCGGTGGTGGACGAAGAGGGACGGATTTTGGGGATGCCTACGGCGTTGCAATTGTTGGAGCTATCGGTTCCTGGAAGCGCGATGCGGGACGGGGCCAGGCGAGTGCACACCAGTCTGAACAACATAGCCAGGGCGCTGGAGGCCGAAGTCGCGGTCGAGGGGCCGGATCCTGGGCAGGAGGAGGAGTTTTTGTTGACCGTCGGGGCCTCGAGCTTGGAGACGATCCGCAGCCGGAGCCAACGCTACAGGCCGGAGAAGATCGTTTTGATCGTCGGGGACCGCCCTTCGGTGCAGGCCTTCGGAGTGTCGCATGGGGTGCGCTGCATCGTTCTGACTGGAGGTTGCCGGCCGGCGGAACAGCTTGTGGAAGAGGCCCGGCAGAAGCGGGTGGCGCTGATCCTGACACAACAGGACACCGCTTCCACGGGTCAGTTGATTCGTTTTTCCGCGCGGGTCGGCGGCGCCGTGGGTGAAGCATTCGTGGAATTCCCTCCTCATGCGCTGGTGGCGGACATCCGGCGGGCGGTCGCTTCGATTTCTCAGCCATTGTTTCCGGTGGTGGATGCGGAGACGCGGCGCCTGGCCGGAGTGTTTTCGAAATCGGACCTGGTGAATCCGCCTCGGCTGCGGCTGGTTTTGGTGGATCACAATGAGTTTTCCCAGGCGGTGACGGGAGCGGACGAGGCGGAGATACTGGAGGTGCTGGATCACCATCGCCTCAGCGGGAACCTGGTGACGCGGGCGCCGGTCCGCTTCATCAACGAGCCGGTGGGCTCGACTTCGACGATCGTGGCCCGGCAATTCCGGCAGGAGCGCCTGACGCCGGGGCGGGGAACGGCGGTGTGTTTGTTGGCGGGGATCGTTTCCGACACTCTGAATCTCACGTCGCCCACGACGACACCGGAGGACCGGGAGATGCGGGACTGGATGGCCAGTCTGGCGGAGCTGGATGTCGATGAGTTTTATCGCGGATTCTTCGCGGCGGGGTCCGTGCTTCAGGGCTGTTCGGCCGCGGAGGCTTTGGGATCGGACCGCAAGGAGTATCACGAGGACGGCTGGAGACTGAGCATTTCACAGATCGAAGAACTGGGACTGAGCGCCTTTTGGCCACAGAAAGAGGCGTTGCTGGACGAATTGGACAGGCTGGCGGGGGGATCCGGGCTGGATTTGGCCTGTCTGATGGTCACGGACATCACCCGCAACGAGAGTTTGCTTTTGGTGAGCGGGGAGCGGGAGTTGGTGGAACTTCTGGGGTATCCAGCGTTGGAGCCGCGGGTGTTCGAGTTGGAAGGGGTGGTGAGCCGGAAGAAGCAGCTTTTTCCGGCCCTGAGCGCGGCGCTGACGGGGGCGATCCGCTTGGAAGCTCCGGGCTGATCTCCGCAACCGCCCCAGTCTGCCGGGGTTCCGAAGACAATTCCGCTCTTGAACGACGCTTTGTGAAGTCAGGAACCCGGTTGGCAATGACGGTAGAACGAGTTTAGATAGCGGCGCGATGAAAGATCTCCTGTTGGAAGCCGCACGTGCGGCGGGCGCCGATGGTCTCGACAAACTCGAGAAGGTGATTGAGAGCGCCGTCTTTCAACAGCGAAGCGCCATAGACGACATCATCGACACCCGGCTGGTCGACGAAGACAGGTTTCTGGAGGAGCTGGCCAAGAAGCTGAAGTTCAGTTGGGAAGAGAAGCTGGAGAAAGAGGAGGAGAAACCGCGGCGCCTGCGCGAATTGTGTTCGGCACAGGTGGCCCTCAAGCACCGGATTCTTCCCATCGCCTTCGAGGAAGACGCGGCGGGGCCGGGGGAAGGTGGCCAAGGGGAGGAGGGGCTCGGGAGCAGCTCAGCAAATGGATCCGGCTCCGGGACGCTGGTGGTGGCGACCTACGATCCGTTCAACTTGCAGGCCAGACAGGCAGCCGGCCAACTGATCCCGGTGCCCTTGCGCTGGAAGATCTCGTCGCGAACCCGCATTGTGGGCGGGTTGCAGCGTCTTTACGGGGTGGGGGCGGACACGTTCGAGCAGATTTTGGCGGGCCGGACTCTCGACGACAACTCCTTCGACATGCGCGAGGAGATGAACATCATCGACGAGGACGACGAAGAGGCCTCGGTGGTGAAGTTCGTCAACCAGATCATTCGGGAGGCCTTGGAGCAGCGGGCGACGGACATTCACGTGGAACCTCTCGAGCACAGCCTGCGGATCCGGTACCGGGTGGACGGCATGTTGGTAGAGGTGCCGGTTCCGGAGAATATCAAATCGCTGCAGGACATGGTCATCGCCCGTTTGAAGATCATGTCGCGGTTGGACATCGCGGAAAGGCGATTGCCTCAAGACGGCCGGATTGCCTTGCAAGTGGAAGGACGACCCATCGACGTGCGGGTGGCGACGATCCCTACGGTGGAGGGGGAGACGGTGAGCTTGCGGCTTTTGGGTCAAGAGCGGTTCACCTTGGACAAGCTCAATCTGACGGCCCGGTTGCGGCGCGTCGTCGATCAGTTGTTGGATATGTCCAATGGAATCGTGCTGTTGACGGGTCCGACAGGCTGCGGAAAATCGACCACGCTTTACACGTTTCTTTCGGTCCTGAACAAGCCCCACACGCGGATCGTCACCGTCGAGGATCCCGTCGAGAACAAGTTGGAAGGCGTGATGCAGATAGCGGTGCGATCCGAGATCAATCTGACCTTCGCCAATGCCTTGCGGAGCATTCTGCGGGCCGACCCGAACATCGTGATGATTGGGGAGATGCGGGATTTGGAGACGGCGGAGATCGCCATCCGGGCGGCGCTCACGGGTCACCTGGTTTTTAGCACACTGCACACCAATGATTCCATCAGCGGCATCACGCGTCTGGTGGATATGGGGGTGGAGCCGTTCTTGGTGGGAGCTTCGGTGCGGGCCTTCATTGCCCAACGCCTGGTCCGCCGGCTCTGTGCGGAGTGCAAGGAACCGACAGAGTATTTGCCGGATTATCTGGACAGCGTCGGGTTTCCCAAAGGCCATACCGGGCCGATCTTCAAGGAGGTTGGGTGCCGGGCCTGCCGCAACAGCGGCTTCCGGGGCCGGATGGCGATTTACGAGATTTGCCTGGTCACTACAGCGATGCAGGAGTTGGTGACGCATTCCGCCTCTTACAGCGCACTCAAGGAACAGTCATTGAAGGACGGTTTTATTCCTATGCGAGATTATGGTTGGACGAAGGTGATCCTGGGAGAGACGACGGTGGATGAGGTGATCAGCGCGACGACCACGGAAATGAAGGCCACGATGGAGTGACGACGGGGAATCCGGGGTTCAGCCGGCTGCCGCGGCAAGAGGGCCGCATGGGGCTGGGCCGGGAGCGATGACAGAAAGGTTCAAGTTAGGATATGGCGGTTTTTCGTTACAGTGCGGTCAAGGGAGACGGATCGGTTTTGAACGGGGAGTTGGAGGCCAACGACCGGTCCGAGGCGGTGCAGCGCCTGGGCCGGCAGGGTTTGCAGCCGGTAAAAATCGAATCGGCCGACGCGGTTCCGGTTGCGAAAGGCGCGGCGGGGCTGAAAGCCATGGGGAAGGGAAAAGGGAAGGAGGCGGGCAAGAACGGAGCGCCGCTTGGGCCGGTGAAGTTGAAGCGCGGGCAGGTGGTGATGTTTACCGAGGAACTGAGCGATCTGCTGGCCGCGGGTTTGCAGTTGGAACCTGCGCTGAAGGTGATGGAGAGCCGCGAGGAATTGTCGGCGCTCAAGGACGTCACCATCCTCCTGCGGCAACAAGTGCGGGACGGGGCCAGTTTTTCGCGGTCCCTGCGGAGTTCTTCGCCGAGTTTTGGGGAGTTGTATTGCAACATGGCCGCGGCAGGGGAGATCAGCGGCGCGTTGCCGACAATCCTGAAAAGGCAAGCCGAGTATCTGAACACGCTGCAAGACCTTCAGAACAAGGTGATCTTCGCCATGATCTATCCGGCCTTTTTGGTCGCCTCGGGGGTGGGAGTGACGGTGCTTTTTGTGACCTTTCTGATTCCGCAGCTTATGAGTCTGTTGGAGTCCACACAAAGCGGCGTTCCGCCGGCGGCCCAGGCGATGATCACGGCGTCTGATTTTGTCAAGAGTTACTGGTGGATCTTCGTCATCCTGATTGTTCTCGGTGTGACGACGGTGCGGATTCTGATCCGGGATCCGAAGCGCAAGCTCAAATGGCACGAACTGCAATTGAGCTTTCCGCTCACGGGGAAAGTTCTCCGATCGCGGTTTTTCGTGCAATCCACCGAGACGCTGGCCAATCTGGTGGGGAACGGTCTTCCGTTGCTGAAGGGGCTCGAGCTGACCCGGGACACCACGCTGAATCTGTATTTGCGGGAGAAGATGACGCGGCTGATCGGGATCGTCGGGGAGGGCGGATCGCTTTCGCGGGGCATGAAACGCGTGGGCTTTTTCCCGCCGCTGCTGATCGATATGATTGCCGTAGGAGAGCAGACGGGGGATTTGGAGGTGGCGTTGCAGCGGGCGGCCACACGTTATGACAAGGAATTGAGCAAGAGCATCGAACGGATGAGCGCGATGGTGCAGCCGCTGATTGTGGTGATCATGGCCAGCATTGTCGGAGTCATGGCCTACATGATGATTTCCATCATCTTCGAGACCATTTCCGGGTTGGGACGATAGTCCGCATTATCTGCGAGACCATTCCCGGGGCGCGGAGTTCATGGAATCAGCAGGCAGTGCGCAAAATCGTCCGCAGCCGGCGCTTTTACTTCGAAGACGGCCGGAAGGAGTCCAGAGAGGAGGAGAGCTGGCTGGCGACGGAAGGGCGGTCCGTGACAGCGGCCGGATTCGGGGTAGAATCCGGCAGTGCGGTCGAGGCGCCGCTGGAACTGCAAACCCACTTTCAATCATTATGAAGATTCGAGTTGCTCCCCATAGCCGGCGGTCTTTGGCCGCGGGATTCACCCTGATCGAAATGGTCTTGGTGCTGGCCATTATTGCTCTGCTGATCGGCGCTGGAGTGATGAAGTTGAGCGGGGTCTTGACCACTGGCCAAGAAACGACGGCGAGAATGGACCTTGGCGCGGTGGAATCGGCGTTGCGCATGTATCAGATCGATTCGGGCTTTTTGCCGACTACTGAACAGGGTCTCGGTGCTTTGGTGAATCAACCGAGCACGCAACCGATACCCAAGCGTTGGAAACAACAGGTAAAGGAGATTCCGATCGATCCCTGGGGGAATCCCTACCAGTACCGGCGTCCTGGTCTCAAGAACTCCGACGGGTTCGACCTGTGGTCCTGGGGCAAGGATGGAATTGAGAGCAACGACGACATCGGCAACTGGGAATAACCCTGGCCCGGTTGGGAGGGCCTAGCCCCATCGCCTCCATCGCTGTGCACCTGCCCCGTCCTGCCGCCCGCTCCGCGGGGTTCACTCTCATCGAGATCGTCGTCACGCTGTTCATCGTCCTGATCATCCTCGGGACAGCGGTGTTCAGCATCGACACGGTCATGAAAGAGAGCCGGCTGCAAAAGGAATCGACCGCGATCAAACTGGCGGCGCGAAAGTCATTACGGACGGCATTGGCGGAGCGCCGATCCTTCACGATCACCTTCCGGCCGACCTATTTCACCGTGGCGCCGACCTATCCGGATCGGGTTCCCGAGGAGGTTTTGGCTGCCCAACGGAGGCGGGGAAGCCGTGGGCGGCAGGTGGAAGAGGTCTTGCCGCCTGGAGGAGTGCGGCACGACTTTGAGGAGGGTATGGTTCTGCAAGTGCGCAGGTGGGGAGAGATGAACTGGCGGCTCCCGGGCGAGTTGGGAGACCGGTGGGTATTTGAGCCGAGCGGCATCTGTGAGCCGATCAGCGTGCGGTTGAACCACGAGACCTCCTACGTGGAACTGACTTTCAATCCACTGACGGCGGCGGTGGCGCTGGAAGACGAGGTGCGTTATGTCAAGTGACGGGTTTTCTCCGGCCGCAGGCGGGCGACGGGGCTACGTGCTGTTGGAAGTCATTCTGGCCATGAGCCTGTTGAGCATCATCGCCGTGTCTTTGACCGTAGCTTTGAGCCGGCTGGGAGAGGCGGCGGCGCGGTCCCAACGGGAATTGACGATCCTCCGCAACCTCGAGTCGCTGATGACCGAGGCGTTGCGTAATCCGGTGATCGAACCGGTGGAACAAACCCTCGATCCGGATCCTTTCGGGGTGGTTTATGCGGTTCTGATCGAACCCATTGAAGGATTGGAAACGCAGAGTCAGGTCAGTTTGCAGGACCTTTTCTTGATTCGGATTACGGCGCGCTGGTTGGACAACGGCGTGGTGCAGGAAGAGCTGGTGGAAACGTATCGCTATGGGCCCCTCTACAGCAACACCGCGGGATGAGCGGCGAGCCGGTCCGGCTATGGGCCGGAGCGGCTTCACGCTGATCGAGGTCATTCTCGGTCTGGCCATTCTCGTATTGATTCTGGGGGGCGTCTATGCGGTGGCCACCGGTTCGGTGCAGTTGAGCACGTCGGTATCGGAAGCCCAGCAGCGCGAGATCTTGACGCACAATTTTTTGCGCCTGTGCCGCCGGAATCTCGAGGGACTTCCGGGGAACGGCACGGTGGCGCTGGAGACACAAGACCGGCGTGGATTCGTGCTTTCGGCGCTGGTTTTCCGCAAGTATCCCCTGGCGTTCTCGTGGCCGTCGGCTCCGGCGACGACGGGGCGGGTGGTGCTGTTGACCGAGGTCAGCCCGAGCGTGGGGATGTCCGTGCACTTGGTTTACGTTCCCGAGGAGGAGCAGGAGCAAGAGGTTCAGATAGACTACTGGAGCATCGTCCAGGGGCGGACTCCGGGCATGCATCTGCGGTTGCTGGACCAGATCAGCCATTTGCGGTGGCGCTTCTATGATCAGCAGACGCAAGAGTGGCTCGAGATCTGGGAGGATCCAACCCGGCGGCCGACCTTAGTGGAGATGGAGTTGCTGTTTGCGGGGGGCGATTTGCAGCGGGATCTCATTCGGAGCGTGTTTTGGGTGCCCACAGTGGCCAATCCGGAGCAACTTTTCGGCAATCCCAACGCCGGGATTCCAGGACAGCTCAACGAGCAACCGGGTGGCGGAGGACCCGGGGGACCGGGCGGCCCCGGAGGACCAGGCGGTCCCGGTGGCCCTGGGGGTCCCGGTGGCCCTGGGGGTCCCGGTGGCGGAGGACGAGGGGAGGGAGGACGGCCGGGAGGAGGACCGGGCGGCGGCGGAATCCGGCCCGGAGGCGGTCCCGGAGGTGCTGGAGGAGGCATCCGGCCCGGGGGCGGCGGCGCTGGGGGCGGCGGGGTCCGGCCTCCGGGGACTCAACGTTGAGGATGAAAAAGGCGGCGCGAAGGACAATGAAGATAGCGATTTCAAATTGTGGTCAGAGACGGCGAGTGCGGCGGCGGGCCTCGGCTCTCGTGGTCGTCTTTTGGCTTCTGGCGGTGTTGACCATGGCGATCTTCACCTCTCTGCAATTGGTGAGCAGCGATGTCGAGATGATTGCCTCGCAGAAGCACGAGTTCCGGGCCAGTCAGTTGTGTGAAATGGGCATCGCCTTGGCCGCCAATCCCCAGGTGGAGCGTTATGATCCGCTGTTGACTCAGTACGATGCTTCGGCGGCGGAAGGGTTTCGGGCGGTGATCCGTGGTGAAGGCGGCAGGCTGGGAATCAACCAGGTCCTCCAACGCGGAGAGGAAGGAAGGCTGTTGCTCGAGGCCATGTTTGTGAACTGGGGACTCGAGCGCGCCATGGCGGACGAGATCATCTCCTGTTTGATCGACTGGACTGACGGCGACGACTTGGTCACGGTCGGGGGCGCCGAGTTGGACTGGTATGAGGAGCAGGGTTTCTTTGGCTATCCTTTCAACCGGCCTTTTTATGACGTGGAGGAGATGGCCTTGGTGCGGGGTATGGAATTGGTCAGTCAAGTGCGGCCGGATTGGCGTGACTTCTTCACCCTCTACGGTTCAGGACGCATCGATCTGGCCGAGGCGAGCTACGACTTGCTGGTTTCCGTAGGAGTCAATCCCTCCGACGCCGAAAATTTGGTCCGGGAACGGATGGGGGCGGATGAGATCGAGTTGACGGAAGACGATGTGCAATTCGGCAGCGTCGAGGAGGCGATGGCACTCATTCCGCTTTCGGCTGGGGACCCGGTGCTGGCCAATTCTTTCACAGTGAACGAAGGGACGGTGCGGATCGAGAGTACCGCGCGCGTGGCGGACTACGAGAAAACGGTTGTGATGATCATCCAAAACCGCGAAAGCACACCGGTGATTCTGTCCCGCGAGGAATTCCTGAAACCATGAAGAGGTCGAATCCGAGCACCGGGACGCCGGAACGTCGCCAGCGGGAGGGGAGACGGCTTTGTCTCCCCGGAGAGAAGGAGTGGGAGGTATGGCAGTTGGGTTCCGATGGCCGCTGGCATTTCCGAGAGGGCGACCGGGCGGCGAAGGCGTCGGAGTTGAGCGACGTGACAGACTACGCCTTTCCCGTGGCGACGGTGACGGTGTCCCCATTTTGGGCTGTATCGGAGGATCCCGAACTCATTCCCGGCTTGGTGGCTATGCGCTTGGAGAGCATCGGGCTTAAGCCGGAGCCTCCCGTGGGCAAGCATTGGGACTACCGCAAGCTCGAAGAAGAGGGTCAGCGCACTCTGGTGTTGGCGACAGTCTTGGAGGACGGCCGTCCGCTGGACCTGCCCCGCGGTGGAGCCGAGGTCTTCGATCTTTCGGCTCACCTCTACGCCATGCCCCGCAATCATATCGTGTTGTGGCGGGAACTGGGGCGTTGGGTCACTGCGGTGACGCGGAACGGGCGCCTGATCTACAGCCAGGGACTGACTGCGGCCCGCTTGAACGCGGACGCCGCGATGGAATTGCGCTGCCTCATGCTGCAACTGCGGGGACAAGAGGTGGCCGATCATTTCTCCGGGATTGTGGTGTGGGGGGACGTCGACGAATCCGGTCAGGGCGATCTCAAGACGCTGGAATCCGAGCTGGGCATCGAGGTGCGTCAGGAAGCCCGGCCGCAGCCGCTGATGCCGGAAGCGCCTTTGGCTTTGCTTCCGCGAGCCGTGGCGGAAGAAGATGCCCGCGCTCTCCGGCGGAGCCGGATTCGCAGTATGGTCATGTTGGGAGCGGGCGTTTACCTGCTCGCCGTCGGCGTCATCGTCCTCATGCTTTTCCTCGAGAAACGGAAGACGGAGAGCCTGAAGGCCGATATCGCCAGCTTGAATACGGACTGGATTTTGCAGACGGAGAGCCGGTGGAACAGCCTTCAGCCGGCGATCGACGGAGACCGCTATCCGGTCGAAATGCTCCACCGCTGCGTGCAGCCGCTCGCCAAGGTCAAGGGGGTTCGACTCCTTCTCATTAACATCGACCCCAAGAGGATTTTCATCCGCGGCGAAGCCGTCAGCACCACGGCGGCGCGGACCTACCAGAACATGGTGATAGGGGAGGAGGACTTGAGTACTTACGAATGGACCTTGGGGAACGTCGTCGTGGACGCCGTAACCAAGATCGCGACGTTCGACATCGAAGGAGACTATCTGTATGCCGCAATTGAAAGCCAGTGAGCGCCGGTTGCTGACGCTCTTCGGCGTCGTGATTCTCGGACTCTTCACCTACTTTTTCGTCTTCGAGTATCTCGTGAGCGACTTCAAGCGGGTGCAGTTGGTGAACAAGGGACTCGCGCGCGATTTGATGGAGAAACGCGCCATGATGGCGCGGGCTTCCGAGACGCTGCCGAAACGGGACTGGCTCGACTCGAACCAACCCGTGGCGCCCGATTACATTCTGGGGGCGGAACGGCTGGAGCGTTTCGTGGTCAACACCGCCGAGCGGGAAGGGCTGCAATTGGCTGACATTGGTTCGGTGGGAGAGGAAATCGGGAGCTACTACCATTCCGTGTTCATGGATGTGGAGGCGCGTGGGAGCATTGAGGCGATTGTGCGCTGGCTGTCGGTGCTGCAGGACCAGGAGGCCTTTCGTGCGGTCACCCGCTGCGAAATCCAGCCGGTGAACCGGAAGGAGCCGGTACTCTTGAAGTGTGAGGCGCGGATTGAGCAATGGTATGCGCTGCCCGCGTCGGCGCTGGCCCTCAGTGGACCGCGGCCCGTCCGGCTGCAGGATGAGATGGGGCCGGATGCGGAAACCGGCGCTTCGAGGGGGACAGAGGAGGCGGCGGCTGCGCCCCCTGGGCAAGAAGCGGAGGCGGAGGCCGGGGACGAGAGCGGCGCCGATCCGGGAGATCCCGGCGTTGAAAGTGAGGACGGCGACGACGACGACGGGGCCTCGCCGCGACGCGTGCTCTTGCCCGGCGCAAGCCGGGACATCGGCCGGCGGCCGATTGCTCCGCCGCCCGTCCCGCCGGTGGAGGAAGCCGCTGAGGATGAAGAAGAGAGCGGCGCCGAGGTCTATGAAGAATCGGGTGACGTCGAGGAGCTTCCGCCGGAAGAAGGCGAGGCCGGTGCTTTAGAGCCCGGGGAAGTGGAAGGGGAAGTGGAAGGGGAAGAGATGGAACCTAGCGGCGAAAGGGAGGAAATTCCGGAAGCGGACTCCGAAGGAGGGGAGGCAGCGGCTGCCGGCGAGGCTGGGGATGCGACTTTCGTGTCTGGGAGGAGTTTAGGAACTGTGTGGGACCCGGTTTGCCGCCTGACGATGGCAGAAGCGGCGGTAAAACCGGAACCTTTGGACCAAAACAGGCGGGCAGCGCTTCCTGAAACGCAATTCCGGACGCGGGCAGCGCTTTCTTTTGCAAAGGACCGCGAAATCAAGCAAGTATAGGTATGAAACTCCGTTTTTCTTCCATGTTGCCGGCGTTGCCGGGCATTGCCCTGTTTGCAGCGGCGCTTCCTGGGGCAGCTCAGGAGAGTTTTCTCCCGTCCCGCTACACGCAGGATCGCTATGAGGCGGTGGCGCAGACCAATCCCTTTGTGCTCGAGGAAGAGGCAAAGGCCCCTGAGGAACCGCCGCCCTGGGAGTTTTCGCTCGCGGGCGTCAGCCGCATCGAGGGGAAATACGCGGTTTGGTTAGCCAACACGGACGGGAAGGCGGAGCCTGGGGATCGCTACATCCGCCTGGTGGAGGGTGCGCAACCCAACGAGAAAGGCATGCAACTGGTCAGCGTGAAATTCGACGCCAATCCCCGGGAGCTGGAAGCGGTGGTGAAGCGCCATACGGAGCAACGGGCGATCAAGTATGACGAGAAGCGACTGGCGCCCAAGCCCGAAGCGGCTCCGCCGGTAGCGGCCAATCAGCGTGCCGGCCGGCAGCCTAATCCTCAGGCGCGGAACACTCAGCAGGGCCGGGCTCCGACACGGGCTGGAAACCCGGCCGGCAACCGTGGCCGGCAAGGCGCGAACGCGACTCCGACCCGCAGCCGGGTGATTATGCCGCCGGGATTGAGTCGCGGCAACTGATCCGATATGCACGGGGTTGATTCCCCGCGGCCGGTTTCTCTGAGCGCGCCGCCCAACAGCCTGTCCACCAAGTCCTCCTAATGTCTTTGCTTCCTTTCCTGCGCCGGTCCGGCCTGCTCTTTCTGTTCCTTTTCCCATCCCTTCCGTTGCCGGCGCAGGAGGAGACCGTTCCTGCGGACGACGATGCCCTCGACTACGAGGTCCAGTACCCCAGCACGGAACTTCGGCTCGTCCTCAATGACTACGAGGAAGTCACGGGGACGAAGTTGATCAAGGCGCAGGAGATTCTGGCGGTCGAAGTGACGATCGAAACGTCGAAAAAGATGACCAAGACCGAGTGGATCGACTATGTCGAGCGCTCGTTGTTGCTCAATGGAGTGGCTTTGGTGCCCGCCGGGCCCGGAACGATGAAGGCTGTGCGGTTCGAGACGAAGTCAGTTCCGAACCTGGGTTTGGATATTTATACCCGGGCGGAGGAGCTGCCCGGGGGCGAGCAAATTGTTCAGTATGTGATGCCGCTGACCTACATCACGACGGCGGACGCGCGGGCGGTGTTCGACGGCATCATTCCTGCGGCACAGGCGGGAGCGAACTACGCCATGGTGTCGGAGGTGCCGAACGCGAACCTGCTGGTGATCACACAGAATTCCGAGATCATCCGGCGGATGATCGAGTTGAAGGAGTTTATCGACAAACCGTCGGCGGCCGTCGAGCAACGGGTCTATGCTCTCATCCGCGCTGATGTCGAGGCGGTCGCGTCTGCGATTCAGGAGATTCTGCAACAGCAAGAGCAGGCCCGGAGCGCGGCGCGGAGCCAATCCGGAGCGAGGACGACGCAGGGTCAGCCCGCGCAAGCACGGCCTCCGGGCGTTCCTCAACCGGGCGATGGAGGGGCTGGCGACGCTGCAGCAGCGGCCGCAGCGGCGGCGGGAGCGCCATCCGGTCCCCCGGAAAGCCAGTCCGTCATCGTCTATCCCGACGTGCGCACGAACCGGCTTTTCGTCATCGCCCGTCCGCTGGACTTTTTTTTCATCGACAAGCTGATCGACGAATTGGATGCGCCGGCCGACGTGAAGAACTTCCTGAACCGTCCTCTGATCTATGTGTCGGTGACCAACGTGATTCCGGTCTTGGCCGACGTGCTGTCCCGGCAGGAGGCGCAGACGACCGGGGGAGTGGGCGGGATCGGCGGCGGAGCGGGCGGGGGCGCTGGGGGCGCCAATACGCTGTCGGGAAGCCGCCGGACGGGGGCGGCGGGGGGACAATTCGGCGGCGCCCAGGTGGGGGGCAGGGGCGGCAGGGGCGGCGCGGGCGGGGCCCAGTTCGGCGGCGGTCAGTTTGGCGGCGGACAGCTCGGAGGTGGACAATTTGGCGGCGGACAATTGGGTGGCGGGGCCGCGACCGGCTCCATATTCTCGGAAGAAGATTTTGGGCCGGAATCCCTCGTCGTTGGCAAGACCGTGCTGGTGGGAGATTCGAAGCTGAACAATATCATCGTGTCCGGCCCCCCGGAGAGCCTTCGCCTAGTCAACGAGTTGCTCGATCAGCTCGATGTGAAACCGCGGCAGGTCTACATTTCGACCGTGATCGGCCAGGTGACTTTGGGGGATGACATCACCTTTGGCTTTGACCTGATGCACGACGTCAGGGAGTTCAAGGTCGGCGGTGAGCGGGTGAGCGCCGGAGGGTTGTTCAAGGCTTTCAGCGGGTCGACGCTGCTGGATCTCGACAACCTGACCCTCGATCAGATCCTGGGCTTGGGGAACGGGCTGAACATTTACGGCGAGATCGGGGATTACCTGAACTACTATCTCAAGGCCCTGGAGAGCACGGAGAAGTTCCAGGTGCTCTCGCGTCCCTCGATTTATGTGAGCAACAACCGGATCGGCGTGATCCGGAGCGGTCTGGTGTTTCAGACGCCGGGTTCGAGCTTTACCGGGGGGGTCACAACGGGGGTGACGACCAACTTCCGCGAATTGCGCGCCGAATTGCTGCTCCAGGTGCGGCCGTTGATCAACTCCGACGAGGAGATCACGCTCGAGATCTCTCAGTTGAAGCAGGATATCGTGGGGTTCGACACTTTCGAGAACATCGGAGATTTGCCGCGGATTGGGGAACAGGAGTTGGAGACCGAGATCACCGTTCCGAACAAGTCGACTGTTGTGCTGGGCGGCCTGATTTCCGAGGAAATACGGGACGACCGCTTCGGGTTGCCCTTTTTGGTGCGGATACCGCTGATCAAGTATTTGACGGGGCAGACGACCAAAGAGACGACGCGCCAGGAGCTGTTGATCTTTATACAACCGCAGATCATCGGTGGAGACCGGGATTTGGTTGATCTCAACGTTCAGGAGACACAAGACAGCGCCATGACCCGGGACATTTTGGAGTTTGGGACGCCCTCGGAGGAGCCATTCGTGATTGATCCGGTGGGAGGGGAGAGCTGGCTCCACGATTCTCCGGTCACCATCGAGGGTGAGGGTCGTGGGCGCAGCCGGCCGGGTTGGGGCGGGCTCCGCAGGCCCGAGAGATCCGGGGTCAAGCGGAAATGAGAAAACCCGGAGAAGCAGTGAAATTTGACCCTGAAATGACTGGAGAAGGAAAAAAACTCAAGAACCGAGATTTTTTCTTGAACGCCCCTGCAAAACCCGCGTAGTGTAGCCCCGATTCCATATTCATCGATCATGAACAAGCTCTCACTCATAAAACCCCTTCTGATTGGAGCCGGAGCGCTCTCAATTGGTGCCGGCATTGCGCTGGCTCAAGAAGTCGAAGCCTTCACCAAGCCCGTGGGTTACCAAACTCACGTGATGAAGAACGGCTTTAATGTGTTCGGCGTGAACTTCGTCAATGCTCCGCTGGTAGCGGGCGCCTTGACTGGAGTAAACGGCACGACGCTCACAGACACGAACGCCGACTTTTCCGGCTTGGACACCGCCCTCCAGCACACCATTGAATTTGAGGACGGTTCTTGGGCGGTGATCGCGTCGATCGCGGGCACAAACGTCACCACGGAATCGAACATCAGTGCTCAAGTGGCCGCTGGCGATCGCTACATCGTGCGTCAAGTCAAGACCATCGGCGAAATCTTCGGTCCCGAGAATGAATCGGGATTGGAAGCGGGCACCGATGCGAACAGTTCGGACATCATCTGGGTTCCGGACGGGAGCGGCGGCTTTCGGAAGCTGTATTACACCATTGGAGATGGGTTCTTCCTCACGCCCGGTTGGAAGGATCTGACCACTGCCGACGAAAACCAGGCCGATGCAGGGATTCTGTTCACTCACGGGTTGATTTTCGAGCGCGTCGCGGCGGAAGATCTGGAGGTGATCGTGACCGGTCACGTAAAAACCACTCCGACCGATGTGGTGGTCGACCAGGAATATACTTACCTGAGCCGGATCTATCCGACGGGTTCGACGCTGGACAATTCGAGTCTGGTGGATGGAGTGACGATCGGCGACAGCGCGACGACTTCCGACAACGTCTGGATGCCAGACGGATCGGGAGGCTTCACCAAGAACTACTACACCACTGGCGACGGCTTCTTCCTGACGGAAGGATGGAAAGATGTGGCCACGGGCGATGCCGACGCGGCAGACACGGAAACCACGAGCGGATATATCATGCAGATTGTGGGAGATACCTACACGGTGACGGTGACGCCCCCGGATTTCTATGCTGACCTGTAAAATTTGCTTGGCAAAGAGCTACGGAAACGCTAAACAACGATCCAGACACCTTAGACAGACCCATCGACCCATGAAAATAGCAGCAACCTTGGCAGCTCTTGTCGCCCTCACGGGCGTCTCCTTCGGCGCCTCCATCACGGTGACGAACTTTCGGTCCGCCAACACGAACTTGGTGGCGGATTCCAGCAACACGTTGATTCCCAACAACTCTGGCTATGTGGCGATCGGTGTTTTCGGCGCCGATGATGCGCAACTCCGGACGTGGGCGAGCAGTTTGCAAGGAGCGGAAATTGCCAATGCGTTTGTGCAATTTTCCAACAACGTCTCCGTCGGGTTCAACAACTTTGGTGGGATTTACCAAACGGTCATCTCCGGCGCCATTTCTGCAGGGGATTCGTTCGCCGGGCAAAATGTCTACACGGTGATTGGCAACAGTTCCAGTTTGGCCGGTTCCTCAGAGCTGCTCGTCTTCAAGCACAATCACGTGTTTATGGCGGATCCTTCGCCGACTGCGAATACGGTGTTGATGCTCGACGCGGAAGCGGGTGAGGCCATCATTGGGATCTCGGGTGAGAATACGGCCAGCCTTGGCCCGGTGATCGACCAGCCGACCTTCCAAACTGTGACGGTGATTCCGGAGCCCTCTTCAATCCTGCTCCTCCTTTCGGGCGCCGGAGCTTTCCTGCTCCGTCGTAAGCGGAAGTAACGAGAGAGTCTGTTCTCAGTTCAATCGATGACGGCCTGCCCCGGGGAAACCCGGGGCAGGCCTTTTTTTGTCACGAGGCGCTGCGAACCCCCTACTGCCAGCCGAGCGAAGCGAGATAGCCAGCCACTCGGGGGCTGCCCGAAGGAGCGGAGCGCAGCGACGGCAACGCCGCGCGCAGCCGCGGGCGGCGGCCTGGGTAATACCTGTTCAAGGTCCGAGCCAAGCGAAATGCAGGCAGGACCGGGTGCGGCGCCCCATAGCAGAAAGGGAACGAGGAATGCGGGCTAAAAAGGCCTGGGCGCATCAGGCTTGCGGACAAGAATGTTCTCAAGCATGAGGTAACGCAGGTCCGACCCGAAGAACATGTCGAGCGCATCGTCTGGAGAACACACCATCGGTTCTCCCCGGCGGTTCAGGGACGTATTCAACACCACCCCGGCGCCCGTCAATCGTTCCAGCTCTTCTAACAATTGGAAATAGAGGGGATTCGAGGATTTCTCGACGATCTGAACCCTAGCGGTGCCGTCTTCATGCACGACTTCGGGAATCCGGTCCCTCCACGCTGGATTCACAGTGAAGGTGAAAGTCATGTAAGGAGCGGGGTGCTCGCTTTGAATGATGTCTGGAGCGACCCGGTCGAGAATGCTGGGACAAAAGGGCCGCCATCGTTCCCGGTATTTGATTTGAGCATTGATTAGATCGGCAACGCCGCGGAGTCCCGGATGTCCCAGGATGGAGCGGTTTCCCAGCGCGCGCGGACCGAACTCCATCCTGCCCTGGAACCAAGCCAAAGGATGCCCGGCGGCGAGGATGCGGGCTCCAAGAGCCGCCGGGCCGGATATCTTTTCCCACTGCGGCTTCTCGACATGCCGCCGGCAGGCCTCCTCGCATTGCTCCGTTGAATAAGCGGGTCCGAGGTAGACATGGCGCAGCGGACGGATGAGGTCTCCCAGGGAATGAGCGACGTAGGAGGCGGCTCCGACGGCGGTGCCGGCGTCGCTGGCGGCAGGCTGGACAAAAAGCTCTTTCAATCCCGGCAAGCCCATGATCCTTTGGTTGAGTTTGACGTTGAGGGCGACGCCTCCGGCGAAGCAGAGTCGGCCGGTCTCCCGGATGATGGAACCGAGATAGTGCTGGACGAGTCCGAGTACGGCCTGTTCCAGCAATTGCTGCACTGCTGCCGCGTAGTCGACATAGGGATCGTCAATTTCATCTCCCTCACGTTCCGGTCCGAGCCAATCAATGAGGGCCGGACTGAAATACTTGCCGCGGCCGGAGGCGTCTTTGTAGCGGCGCGTTCCGATCACATTGACGAGCCGCGTGTTGACGTGAAACTCGGAAGCGGAGTAGGTCAGCAGGGGCGAAAGATCGAAACGGCCGGCGCGCCCGTAAGGCGCCATACCCATGACCTTGAACTCGCCATCGAGCATCTCGAAGCCGAGATACTCGGTCATGGCGCCGTAGAGTCCGCCCAGTGAATCGGGATCATAGAACTCCCGCAAACGGTGGATGACGCCGTTTTCACCATAACCGAAGAAGGTGGTCGCGTACTCGCCTTTGCCGTCGATACCCAGAATCGCCGCCTTTCCGGTAAATCCGCTGAGGTGATAGGCTGAACTGGCGTGGGCGAGATGATGTTCGACGGGATAGAAGGGCGTTCGCTCCGGGTCTAGGCCCAGCCGGCGCATGAGTTCGAAGCAGCGCCTGCGATTGCGCCGGAACCGCCGGTTTCCGTTGAAAATGGCCGCCAACGCGCGATCCGGCGCGTAGAAGTGCCTGCGTGCGTAGTGCCAGCGGCCGGGATGGCGCCAGGGGATTGGAGCGAAGGGATGAGCCACAGCGTCCACGGCGGACGCCGGGATGCCGGCGAACTCGAGACAGAATCGAGCCGCATGTTCGGGAAGGAAGTGCTTGGCGTGTTTGTCACGCACGAAGCGTTCCTCTTCCGCCGCGGCGACCAGTTCGCCATCCTGGAAGAGAGCAGCCGACGGGTCGTGATCCAGAGCGCCAGAGAGCCCGAGGACGATCATACTCGTGTCGGCTTAGCCCAATTCCTGGCGAGCGTAAAGGTTTTGGTAGACAGGGTTCTCGTGAAGGAGGCGCGCATGGATGCCCTTGCCGGTGAGACGGCCTTGATCGAAGACCAGGATTTCGTCGGCCATTCTGAGAGTGCTGAAGCGGTGGGCGATGATCAGAACGGTTTTGCCGCGGACGAGATCGGCCAGGGCGTCTTGAATCATGTCTTCGCTCTCTGAGTCCAGGGCGGAAGTGGCTTCGTCGAGGATGAGCACGGGGCTGTTCTTGAGGAAGGCGCGAGCGATGGCGACCCGTTGCTTCTGACCGCCGGATAGGCGAGTGCCGCGATCTCCCACGAGGGTGTCATAGCCCTGTCCCATGTGAGCAATAAATTCGGCGGCATGGGCTTGCCGGGCGGCTTCTTCGATTTCTTGTCGCGTGGCGTTAGGCCGGCTGAGGCGGATATTCTCGAAAATGGACTCGTTGAAGAGGACGGGGTCCTGCGGCACGAGGGCGATTTGGGCGCGGAGGTTGGCGAGGGCCAGAGCGCTGAGATCGATTCCGTCGAGCAGGACGCGACCGCGGGTGGGATCGTAGAAACGCAGGACAAGGCTGGCGAAGGTGGATTTTCCGGCTCCGCTCCGGCCGACCAGCGCGTAAGCCTTTCCTGCTTCGAGAGCGCAGTCGATATCGTGGAGCACTGGGCCTTCTCCGTAATCGAAGTCGACGTGATCGAAGCGAAGATGCCCCAGCACCGGTTCGGGCAAGGGTTCGGGCTCGGGCGGATCGCCGATCAGGATGGGTTCGCGGAGGACCTCTTCGACCCGGTCGAGCGCGGCGGTTCCCCTTCGGATTTTGTTATGAATCGAACCAAGATGTTTTATAGGTGTGTAAGACATGTGGAGGGCGAGAAAAAGCGCCACCACGTACTTGATTTCGAGGTCGAGGCGGGTCCGAGCCGCGTAGAACACGGCCAGGGTTATGACCAATCCGGTGACCAATTCGATGGAGGGGCCCAAGGCTTTCTCGTATTTGACCACCTTGAGCTGGTACTTGAGGAAATCGCGCACCGTTTTGCGGAAGCGGCGCTTCTCGCGTTCTTCGAGGGAGAAGGCACGGATCTCGCGTACGGCTCCGAGGTTTTCGGTGGCTCGTTCCGTAACCGTGCCTGCCTGTCGCTGAAGCTGGCGGGCTTTCACGGCGAGTTTGCGGCCCAGATAACGGATTGGAAGGATACAGAGTGGAACGGCCCCCAGACAAAAGAGGATGAACATGTTCTGCTTGTGTTGCAGCGACAGGATGACGAGGGCGGCGACAGCGCTGAGAAAGGTGAGGGGCTCCTTAAACAGACTGTTGGAGACCTCCACGATGGTATCCTTGACCAGATTGCAGTCGTTCAGAAGACGGCTGACGAGATCTCCGCGCGTTCGCGTCTGGAAATAAGCGATTTGGAGACGCTGGAGTTTGTCGAAGACTTCCATCCGGAGATCTTCGAGCACACGGACTCCGCACCAAGCGGTCAGGTAGACATTGAGGAAGCCGCTGATGCTGCGCAGGATGATCGTGGCGGGCAGGAGCAGGATGGTGAGGAGCAACGCCTTCCCTGGGTCAGGTTTATCGCCGAGGACGAAACGCAGGGTGGGGGAATCCGGATCGGGTTCATTCCCAAAAATGACGGGGAAGGTTTCCTTGAGCACGTAAGGAAAGCCGAGACCACTGGAGATTCCGTAGACCGCCGCGAAGAAAAGCGCAGCCGCGAACGCCCATTTGTAGCGCAGCAGGTAACGGTAATAGGGAAAGAACCTTCTCACGGCGCGGACCGGCTCCGGTGCGGCCGTTTTACACGATCAATCCGGAGGGGGGAAAGAGGTCGTGGTATTTGATGGCTTCGACGCCGACCGCGACCGCCGTGCCGAATATGGTTTCTTCGCTGGCGACGCGCGAGACTTGCGCGGCCGGTTTGGCCAGACCGAGAATGAGTTGGCCGTAGACCTGTGGGCGCGCGGCGACTCGCATGAGCATCGACGCGGCGTTGGCGGCGTCGAGATCCGGGAATATCAGAACGTCGGCCCGTCCGGCAACGACGCCTCCGGCTTCCTTCCTTTTCGCTGCCTCCGGAAGCAGGGCGGCATCGACCTGGAGTTCCCCGTCGATATCCGCTTCGATGAATTGATCGTGGGCGCGTTTCCGGGCGAGTTCGGTTGCTGCGGCCATTTTCTGGGCTGAAGGAGTGCGAGCGCTGCCTTTGGTGGAGTGACTGATCATGGCGACGCGGGGCGGCCGGCCGAGCAGGGCGGCGGCCAACTTGGCGGTTTCCACCGCGATCATGGCTAATTCATCAACACTGGGATCCGGCAAAATCCCACAATCGGCCAGAAAGAGAATCCCATTCTGGCCGAAATTCGGCTGAGCGGCATCGACGGCCACCAGGCAACTCGAGGCCACGCGACATTGTGGCTGTGGGGCGATCATGTGGAAGAGCGGCCGGAAAAAGGCCGCGGGGTAAACGCTGTTTCCGCCAACAATGCCGTCGGCATTTCCGTACTGCACCATCATCGTCGCGAAGTAATGCGGTTTGGTCATGACCTCGGCGGGGTGTTTGACCTCCATCCTGCGAAATCGCTCCATGCGCTCGAACCGGTAGCAAAACTGCGGTAAGTCCGAGGACGTCCGCGGATTGACGACGCCAATTCCCTTCAAGTCCAGGCCTGAGGCTGCAGCACGTTCGCGCAACGCGGCGCGGTCTCCCACGAGAATGGGCGCGATGATGCGGCGGTCAGTCAGTTCCCGCGCCACGCGCAGAATCCGCTCGTCGTCCGGCTCCGGAAATACGATCCGCTTCGGATGCCGCGACAGCTTGGCGATGTTGGAAGAGGTGAAGTGGTTTTCCTGGTGAAATGGAGTTACAGACATGAGGCCTGCGGGATTCCGCGGGCGATACTCCCGTCCGGGAGAAGCCGCCGTATAGTGGGAGACTTTGCTGGAGCTGACAAGGAAATGATCCCTTTTTTGTTGTGTCGAGGCGGCGATTGCCGAGAGGTGAGAAAGTAAAACGATGCTGGGGGATTATCACACCCACACCACTCTATGCCGGCATGCGGTCGGAACGACCGCGGAATACGTGAGCCGGGCGGCAGAGCTTGGCTTGGCAGAGATGGGCTTCTCGGATCACGCGCCCTTTCCCAGGCCCTTGGACGATTGGCGCATGACCTGGGAGGAGTTTCCCGTCTACCTCGAACGCGTTGAGGAAGCCCGCCGAATCGGGCGGGAGTTGGGGATTGCCGTTCGCTTGGGACTCGAATGCGATTATATCACCGGCCGGGAGTCCGATTTGGATGCGGTTGAGGCGTTGACCGACTTCGACTATCTGATTGGAAGCATTCATTACCTGCGACCAGACTGGGTCATCGACGCTCCCGATGCAGTTGGGAGATTGAGCGCGGCCGGCCTCGCTGGCGTTTGGCAAGAGTATTGGACGCTCTACGCTCGTATGGTGGACAGCGGCCGCTTCGACGTCATGGGTCACCCAGATCTGCCTAAGAAGTTCGGGTTCCGTCCGGAGGGGGACCTTCGGCATTACTACCTCGCGACCATCGCTGCCGCACGGCGGCGTGGCATCGCGTTAGAAATCAATACGAGCGGCCTGCGCAAGCCCATCGGCGAAGCCTACCCCGAGCCGGCGTTCCTCGAACTAGCCCAGGAGGCCGGTTTGGACTTGGTTATCAGTTCCGACGCTCACGCTCCCGAGGATGTAGGGGCGGGTTTTCCTGAGGCCATCGATCTTGCCCGCCGGGCTGGCTTCACCCACACCACCCTTTTCGAGAAGCGCCGGCGGCGTTCGATTCCCTTGCCGGCCGCCGGGACATGGCTTTGAACTTGCGGGCGCGCGGACGGACCGTCGGCTTTCCCCGCCGGCCGTTGGTGATGGGCATCGTGAACTTAAGCGGGGATTCCTTCTCTGGCGACGGTCTTCCCGATCCGGTCCAGGCGTTGCGGCGAGCCGGTGAACTGGCGGACGCGGGCGCGGACATCGTAGATGTGGGCGCCGAAACAGCACGGACCGGCCGGCGGGCCATTTCTGAGGAGGAAGAGATCGCGCGCTTGCAGCCTTTCCTGCAAGGTTATCGAGAGGCCATCCTGAGCCGGCAACCTGTCGATGCCGTGCAACTCTGGCCGCCACTGCTTTCCGTAAACACTTGGCGCCCGGAAGTGGCGGCGGCCGCTCTCGAGGGCGGCGCGGAAATTCTGAACGACATCGGGGGTCTTCCGGATGGTTTCACCGCGGAACGATGCGCCGAGCACCGTGCAGCGCTCGTGATCATGCATACCGAGGGGGAACCCAAACGAGATCACCGTCACGTACGTTACCGCGACCTCTGGGGCCAGATATTGGAGTTTTTCGATCAACGCATTGCTTGCGCCTTGGCTGCGGGACTACCTGCGGATCGAATCATTCTGGATCCGGGCATCGATTTTGCCAAAAGCGGTGACGACAACCTTCGCATTCTCGCGGGGCTGGAACGTCTCACTCGCGGACGGCCGTTCCCAGTGCTGTTTCCCGTTTCCCGCAAGACCGTGATTGGGGAAGTGCTGGAGCTGTCCGATCCGGCGCAACGGGATGCGGGTACGGCAGCCTGTTTGACGGCGGGATGGAGGCGGGGTGCGGCGGTTTTTCGCGTGCATGAAGCGGCGATGGCTTCGAAGATCCTGCGGGTTCTCGAGGCATTGGAACCTGGCCAAGCTTTTCAGCTCGGGGATAAGCCGGCGAGGAAAGTGGGGTCCGGAGGTTGAGATACAGCGGTTCAGGGGAAAGTGGAGACTCCATGGACCGAATTGAGATCCTTCCCGCTTACCGGAAGTTTTTTTCCCCGGAGGACTCCAAAGACATCGAGGGGATCGCCGCCCGGTTTGGATTGGAAATCTCTGGAACGCGAAAGCGCTCTCGTCTGGCGCGCTCGGTGCTGGGCGCCGCCGACGGGGCGGAATTGGACGCGTTCTTGAAAGTCTACGCGCATCGAAGCGGTCCGATGAGCGGTTGGTTCCGGTCCGGCCTAGGTCCGAGAGAAGCCCGCCATCTGATGCAGTTCCGGCGTTGGGGAATCCCTGCGGTTCCGGTGATTGGCTGGGGAGTGCGGCGCAGCGCGGGAGGCTTGAGGCGGGAGTCGAGTTTCGTCATCACGGAGTCGGCCGCCGATGCTCTACCGCTCCTCGATTTCTGGACCGGCTGCGATCAACCGCCTGATTCGGACTGGCGCAAGCAGTTGATCGCGGACTTGGCCGGGCAGGTTGCGCTGTTGCACCGGCGCCGCTTCTGCCATCAGGATCTCAAGTGGCGGAATCTCTTGGTAGTCTCCAATCCGGAGCCGGGCGTTTCTCCATGGGTATGGATTGATTGTCCAAACGGTTATCGCTCGCACATTCCTTGGCGGCAGCGGCACGGGCGGATTAAGGACCTGGCGACCTTGGATAAGGTAGCCCGCTTTCGTTGCACAGAGGAGGAGCGCATGGACTTTGTGCGCATTTATCTGGGGCAAGGGACCGGCGCCCAAACGGCGGATGAGTTGGCTGCCGCAGTGGCGCGTTACCGGCGACGGCGGCAAGACGATTGACCGGGAAATTTCGAGTGCTTTCCAGGGTCTCGGAGAGCATTGCGCGGCACTGCCTATGCGCCAACGGGCCTTGGGAGGCCACGTTTGAAGGGGAGCGGAGGCGGAAGGCGCCGGCTTCCCTTGGCCGGTGCTTCCAAACGCATGAAAACGTTCAACGCCAATGCCTTGTCCCGATCGGCATAGGCAGTGATTGCGCGGAGACGGCCGATCTGCTTGATTGATTCTGATGATGCGAACCGCTGTGCTTGGTCTGGTGCTGTTGCTTGCTGTGGGACCGCAGGCCTCGGGGGTCGACTCCCCCGTTGTCGAACGGATTTTTGGGCCTGAGACGCCGACCGGTCCCTATAAACATCCCTCGAGCGTTACTGAGTTGACCAATGGGGATCTGTATTTGGCCTACTTCGGAGGAGAAGGCGAATACGCCGGGTCGACTAAAGTTTACGGCTCGCGGAAGGCTCTTGGATCTGACACTTGGACCGAACCCGTGGTCATCGCCTCAAACCCTTTTCGCTCCTTGGGCAATCCCGTGGTTTGGCAGGCGCCCGACGGTGTGGTTTGGCTCTTCTACGTCACCCGCTTCGGGGAGACTTGGTCCACATCCCGGATCAAAGCGAAGATTTCGCGGGACGGCGCTCAAAGCTGGTCGGACTCCGTGCTGCTCACTCTCGAGGAAGGGTTCATGGTGCGCTCCCACCCGGTCGTCCTCGGGAACGGCGACTATCTCTTGCCGGTGTATCATGAGACGGGGCACGACACCGAGCGCACCGGATCCGACACCACCTCGCGGTTTCTCCGCCTGGTTGCCGGAGAAACAGAATGGAAGCCATCGGGAATCATCCGATCGCCCAAGGGCAATCTTCAGGCCGCCGTGGTCGAGGGGCATGACGGGCGGCTATTGGCCTTTTGCCGGCGGGCTGGCGACTACGAGCCGGAGACGAAAGGCTGGATCGTCCGCGCCGAATCGACCGATGGCGGCTGGACTTGGAGTGAGGGAGTGGATTCCGAATTTCCCAATCCCAACGCGGCGGTGGAATGTAAACGCCTTGCAAACGGGCATCTGATTCTCGTTTTCAACGACAGCATGAGCGATCGGACCCCACTGACCGTAGCCGTTTCCACCGATGGCGGGCGGACCTTCGCGCACCGCCGGAATATCGCCGAGGGACCGGGTTCGTTTTCTTATCCCACGGTCATTCAGACGCGGGATGGCAAGATTCATCTCACCTTCACCTCCGATGAACGGACGGTCATTCGCCACGTTGTCTTCGAGGAGGACTGGATCCTGGAGAGGGAGTGAGGTTGACAAGGAAGAGGAGGGGCTCCGTATTTGGGATGCGCCGGTTGCGGTTCCTGCTGAGCGGCGCTTCCAACCTTTGACTTATGAAGACGTTTGACCGGTTCATGGTGTTGGCCCTGCTGTTGGGCTCCTCTTGGTGGCTGGGTCTTCGCCCCGCTTCTGCTCAAGAGGAGGCCCAAGCGGAGGAGAAACCCGTCGAAGAGAAGAAGGCGGAACCGGTGTTTCTGGACAAGAATCTGGAGAAAGCCGTCCGGAAGTTTGTCTTTGCGAAACGGGACAATGAAGAACCATTGGTCGAGGAGGACGTATTGACCCTTTCGACCATCAAGGGGGAGAAAATGGGGATCAAGGATCTGACCGGCCTGGAGAAGTGCCGGGCGCTGGCCTCGCTCGAGCTGGCTGGCAATGAGATCTCCGATGCCGGGCCGCTCAAGGAACTCACCGAGATTCAATTGCTTGATCTGGCCGAAAACCAGATCGAGGATCTCCATCCGCTCGCCGGCATCAAAGCCATTCAGTTTCTCGATGTGTCGAAAAACCGCGTCAAGTCCCTCGAGCCCCTTCGCGCGTTGGAGCGGTTGACCTCTTTTTACGCTTCGGAGAATCAGGTCGAGGATCTGTCTCCCTTGTTCGGCTTGCCCCGCGTGACTTCGTTGCACGCCCAGAACAACCGGATCACCGGTATTGCCGGCATCAACAGCCTGAAGCGGCTCAGCAGTCTCGGATTGAGCGGGAACCAGATCGAGGATTTGGCGCCTCTGCAAGGCCTGACGAATCTCACGGGGTTCCTTTTCCTGGAGAATAATCGCGTTTCGGATCTGGGTCCGCTGCTCGAGATGTGCCGGACTGATCTCGAAGGCGACAAACGCTTCGCTCCCTATGTGAACATCTATCTTTCAGGGAATCCGCTCGACTCGGAATCTTCGCAGGACCAGTTGCGCCAGATGAAGGAGTTGGGATTGCGGTTGCGGGAGCGGGAAGGGGCATCGGATTCCTAAGAGAAAAGTCCCGGCGCGAGCCTGCACGCCCGGGAGACGAAAGCAGGGCGAGTGCGTCAATGGCGCGGAAAGAAATGGCCGGGGCGATGGAGGATCCGCCGCGCCGGGACGTGGATCCAGGCGCTTTCTCGCACTGGATGACCGGCGCTTCTCTCATCGAAGAAGACGGTCACGGTCCCAAGGTCTACTGGCTGGCGGATGACCGGATGCTCAAGCTGTTCCGGATCAAGCGCGTTTGGTCGTCGAACCTGGTGAGCCCCTATGCGTTGCGCTTTGCACGCAACGCCGCGGAACTGCAGAAGCGTGGCTTCGGCTGCGTGGCAGTCGCTGAGTGGGGGCGTATTCCGCACATGCGACGGCAGTATGTGCTCTATCCGCGAGTGCGGGGGCGTGGCCTTCGGGAGCTTCTCGTGCAGTCGGAGGGAGGAGAAGGGGCCTTTCTCGAGAGCTTTGCCCACTTCTTCGGACGGATGCATGGGGCGGGAATCTATTTTCGGTCTTGCCATTTCGGAAACGTCTTGCTCGACGACGAGGCGAAGTTTTTTTTGATCGACGTCATGGATGTGAGCTTTGCCCGGGAGCAGTTGTCTTGGAGTCGGAGGATCCGGAATTTTCGTCATCTTCTCAGGTATCCGGGCGACGGCGTGTGGATTCGGCGCTTTGGACTCGATCGTTTTTTGCAGGGCTATGAAGGGGGATTAGCGGATCCGGATGATGATGCGCAAGCGGGGCGCCTGGCGGTGCGGGTGGGGCAGCTTTTGGGAGACGGCCCGCTGGCGGGCCGGGGTCAGGCGGGATGATTCCCGGCGTTGCGTTCGCCGGGAATTGCGATAGAGCAGAGTGCGGGAAGGAGCCCGGCGACCAGTCATGCAATGGTATTACCTATCGGATTCGGACGAGCAGATCCCAGTTGAAGAGGAGCAACTCTTGCGTTTGATCCAGGAGGGGATAGTGCGCTCCGATACGCAGGTTTGGCGGGAGGACATGGCCGATTGGTATGAGGCCCGGGCGGTTCTGCCGGATTTGTTTGGTTTCCAGGAGCTGCGGGCGCCCGAACCGGCGGCGGTTGCTCAGGCTGTCGCCGCCGAGCCGGTTGCGCCGGCGGGGCCGCGGGGACGACCTCGGCTGATCGTGGGACCGGAGGCCGACTCCCGCACGTCGGGGCAACTGCTGACTCGCAAGCCGCTGGCCACGTCGACTCGGATGATGGCTCCCGTAGCCACAGGGGCGCCGTCGCCTGATACGATCGCAGCCGGGGGAGTCTCCGACAGCGAAGTGAACTTGGTGCGTCAGTTGGCTGCGCCGCTGGTTCAGGCGCAAGGTTGGATGAAGCTGGCCGGTGTCGTATTGATCATCACCGGCATTCCCTATCTTGCGGCGTTCGGGTTGGGGGGCCTATTCATTTGGATGGGGATCCTTTTGTTTCAGGCTGCAGGAAGAGCCGATCAAGCGGCGTTGCTCGGGCACAAATTCTTGTTTCTCGAAGCGCAGCGGAAGCTCAAGACGTTTTTCACGGTCGTTGGAGTCACTTGTCTGGTTTCCATTATCGCATCGATCCTTTTGGCGGTTGTCTGGGGCGCCGCGCTTATAGCTATGGTGGC
>DATKCT010000122.1:0-6358 GCA_035513055.1 Verrucomicrobiales bacterium
TCGCGGGATCCTGGAAATGCTCAGGCTTGGTTTCCGGATGCGGACGGTAGAGGAGCCCTTCCCGCGGCGGTCCGGAACGCCAGCGGACCCGGCATTCGAAGAAGGAGAAGTCCTCGGGAGGGGCGACCGGACACCAGCGGAGATTCCATGCTGTGAATACCGGCTTGAGGACTTCGTAGGTCCAAGGCGCGATCGAGACGTTGAGGGTGGCGGGATGGAAACGGCTGATGTCCCATCCGAGAGCAGCGAAGGCGGGCTGTTGCATGCGGAGGGTTCCTTCCGGAAACCGGGGGTCGGCGGCGGCTCCGGACGCGACCCTGTGGCCGCGCACGACCACACCCTGGACGGAAGGCCATTCCATGTCCCCACAGGATGCGCGGAGACGCGGGAACTCGCCAGGATTTCCTCGGCAAGGCTGACGGGACGCCCACGTTTGCGAGACGAGGGTGCGTGGGGAAAGGTGGCGGCCTTCTAGACGCTTTTCCAGTTCTTTCCGCAGACCACTTAAGACGGCGAAATTCTAAGGAGTTAGGATCACGATGTCCGGCGCCACATGCTGAAAGTGTGAAGGGTTCCGAGTGACGATCTGAACCGCCTTCTTGCGGCGGGCGAAAGTCGCATGCAAGGAGTCGTAGATTCCGCCGCCCATCACTCCTCGACTGCGCGCCTCCCGAATCGCTTTCTCGTAGTCCGCGAGCGCCAACGTCTCGACTAAGACCGATTCCCGCAAACTCCAAGTCAGCTCCGTCGCTGCTTCCGCCGGCACTCTGTAATAGCCTGTAAGTGTGGCGAATGCTTCCGCAATAGCGTGAGCATCCGTGAACGGACATGCGGATTGCTCAATCGCCGCGAGGCAGGCCTCGTGTTCGGGGTGCGACTGCAAAAGCGCCCCGACGATGATTCCTGTATCCAGGAATGTCATCGTGTGTAGTGGCGCGATAGTTCTACTGCCTCTTCAATCGGCGTGGCAGGAACAGGCCCCGTCCAGACTTTCAGCTTGCCGTGCTTGACGACCCGGCCCGAAGCCTCGGCCTCCATCTCAAGAACGATCCTCCCTGGCGTCGCCGTAACAACGAGCCTCTGCCTCCGCGGTATCCCTGCGGCACGCCGCAGGTCCCGTGAAAGCACGATCCGGTTCGATGCATCGAGTTCTACAGTCGTTTTCACGCCATAAACGTGGCGCGGTCATGGCGCGGTTGCAAGCCTTTCTGCTGACGTCACCAAGACCAAGTGCACCGGAGCGCCCAGATTTCGCCGGCCGCCTCCGCGCTCTCTACGGCGACACGGGGCTTGTCCCGGTGGACCTCCTCATTGACCTTTCGTGCATAGGCACTGGCCCGCCTTCGATGCCCATTTTCGATGGTCCGCAGATGGCGATTTAATGGGGAAGGGCAGAGCTTCAAGAGGAAGAAGGAACCGCGAATGAACTTGAATGAACGCGAAGGAAAGAGGGCGAAGGCAGGGAACCGCCGATGGCGCAAATCTCAACTGAAGCCGGTCAAAAACCTGCAAGGTGTGTTGATTTATTCGGTGATACAGAACGGCTCAACACGCTCTGTAGGCGGCCATGCCCTTTCTGCTCGACACCGGCGCCTCCGTCGGCAGAGCGGCGGAACAACTGAATCCGCCGTTGCGATCGCGTGTCCGCTGGAATAGCGTCGGCCCGTGACAACCGCCGGATCGAAGCAAGCTGCCGGCATCTCCATCCCGGCCGGCTTGAGCTATGAGGAGTTCCTCGACTGGCTGGACGAGGATGTTCGCGCTGAATGGATCCATGGCGAAATCATCGTTATGAGCCCGGCATCGAGAGCGCATCAGGAGGTCCTGAAGGCTTTGGCCATGCTGGTGGGAGGGTATGTAGAGGAAAAGGCGTTGGGAAAAGTTTACCTTCCGCCATTCAATTTGAAACCCGGCCCCGGCCTTCCGGGGCGTGAACCGGACTTCATGTTTGTTTCGGAACGTCATCAAGGCCGCCTCCGAAACACCTTCATTGACGGCCCATCCGACCTCGTGGTCGAGATCATCAGCCCAGAGAGCCGCACGCGCGACACCATCGACAAGTTTCGTGAATACGAGCAGGGCGGCATTCCCGAATACTGGATCGTCGAGCCGTATCAGCAGTCGGTGCAGTTCTTCCAACTCGATGAAACTGGCCGGTACCGGGAAGTCCTTGCCGTCGCGGGCGTGTATCGGAGCCGGGTGATCGAGGAGTTCTGGTTGCGAACGGACTGGCTGTGGACACTGCCGAAGATTTCGGTGGTCTTTCGGGAATGGGGACTCCTATAGGAGTTGAGTTGCTGGCAGGAATTTGCTTCTGAAGGCTTGGCTTTCCCAGGCGGATCAGCCCGACGCTCCAGCTCGGCAAGCCACGACGGAATTCGCTAAGAGAGATGAACGCACCAAACCCCGAAATATGACACGAAGGGAAGAGGAGAAAACCGCGAATGAACGCGAATGGCAGAAGTCCTTGGTCCTTAGTCGCCGGTCGATGAGCGCCCCAGGACAAAGGACGAGCGACTAAAAAAGAAGAAAGAGCCTTTTGTTAACCTCTCATTCACGTCATCGCTTCTCTCTGCGTACTCTGCGATTTCTGCGGCTAAAACAAAGGGCCGTAGCCAGATCGCGGAGGCTCGTTGAGCTTGGAATTACTTGAAATCGGGTTGAGGGAGGTTCTCCAGATCCAGGCGGTCGTTGCCGCGTCCGGCCGCTACTTTGTTGGCGCGCAAGTCGGAAACGGAAACGAATGGCACTTCGACTTCGTCAACTTGATGGAGAACGCGTTGGGGATAGCATGCATCAAACGTCACGCCGGTACTGGATCGTTGGAGTATTCAAGTAATGCTTTGCCATCAGCGACGGACGCTGTTCTCCTTCGAATCATCCGTCGCGCCATGTCCGTTCTTCAACGCATCCGCCGTGATTTGAGCCTGCCCGTCTGGGCGTTTGTTGCGCTCTCGTTGGCGCATGCCTTGTCTACAGCCTACGGGCAGGCAAAGTCGCCGGTCCCGGGCGACGCCGTGTATCTCCTCGGGAGTTGGTTTATTGCGTGTTGGTGGTTGTGGCACGATGCGCGGGTTCATCGATACTCGTTGCCAATGAGCTTCGGCCTGCTGTTCTTGTTGGCGGCTCCGATCGTCGCGCCAGCCTATATTTTCAAGACGCGACGCTGGTGGGGCCTTGTCACCATCGCCTTGTACGGCGGCATCTTCGTCGCCTTCGCCGTGCTTCGCGACGCTCTTTACCGTTATGCATACGGTTGAATTCCGGAGACGTTTGTTTCAAGCGGCCCTGGAGACTGCGAAGCACAGAGCGTTTATGAACCGCCGCTGGTCAGTGGTCAGTGGCTGGGACCAGGACTTCGCGGCGATTGCACAGAGGCGCTTTGAGCCCAACCTCCTCAGGTGAAGCTCCGAGGCGGGTCTGCTTTCGTCAGGTAGTCGCGCACCGCTGGGAAAGCTTTCCGCCACTCCAGAACAGCCCCGGGGTCGACGGAGGCGCGGACCCAGTTTTCGTGTGGTCCGGCGTCAATCACGATGTTTCCGTGAGGATCGACGACCATGCTGCGTCCAGGATAATGGAAGAAGGGATCGCGACCCGCCCTGTTGACTCCCGCGACATAGGCTTGGTTTTCGATCGCGCGCGCCCGTAGAAGCGTGACCCAGTGGTCTTCGCGCAGATCGGGCCAGCTTGCGATGACGACGAAAAACCCGGCCTGCTGGCCGAGGCCCCTTCGGAACAGCTCGGGAAAGCGGAGGTCATAACAAATCGCGGGCATTACTGTCAGTCCGGCCCAGGAGAAGAAGGAGAGTTCCGTGCCGGCTGAGTAGGTGAGGTGTTCCTCGCCGCCGGTGAAGGGGTGGTTCTTCCAATAACGAGCTTTCACGCCGCCGTCGGGGCCAATCGCGAGCGCTTCATTGCGGGGGCAATCCGAACCCTGGCCACGGGCGGTCGCGAGCCCGGCAAGGACGAAGCATCGCCAGCGTTTGGCGAGCGCCTCGAGAAAGCGCTCGGTGGGCCGGTCAGGCGGTTCCAGCGCGGCGTCGAGGTTCATGGTGAAGCCGACGGCAAAGAGTTCGGGGAGAACGATGAGCGATCCGGGCGGCGGCGCGGCTTCTTCTGCCATGCGGGCGACCTGCGAGAGATTGGCATCGCGATTCTCCCAGACGCAATCGAGCTGGCAAAGATGCACTTCCATGAGGGCAGACCGGCTCAGGGACCGTTAGGACACCTTGGGTAGGGCGCGGATGGCTCCAGTGGAGATGCCGCCGTCGACGAGGAGGGTTTGACCGGTGACGTAGGCGCTGGCGTCGGAGGCCAGAAAGAGCAGGGCTCCGTCGAGATCGCCGGGCGTGCCAGGCCGGCCGAGAGGGATGCGTTCACAGAGCATCCGGACCCAGTCTTCGTCTTGGTAAAGGGCGTTGTTTTGAGCGGTCCGGAACCAACCGGGCGCCAGGCAATTGACGGTGATGCCGTACTCCGCCCAGTCATGGGCAAGGCTCATGGTCATTTGTTTGATGCCGCCGCGGCTGGCTCCGTAGGGGGCGAGCCCGGCGTAACCGTGAACGCAGGTAACGGAGCCGATATTGACGATCCGGCCATAGCGCCGCGGGACCATGTACCGGGCCACGGCTTGCGCCAGGAAGAAGGAGCCGCGCAGGTTGGTGTCGACGATGAGTCGCCAGTCCTCCCAGGTGACGTCGAGAGCCCGTTTCCGGACGTTGCATCCGGCGTTGTTGATGAGGATGTCGATCTTTGCGAAGGCGTCGACTGCTGATTGCACGGCTTCGACGATGCTGTTTTGCTCTCGGACATCCAGCGGCGCAATCAAACAACGGCGGCCGAGGGCTTCGATGGATGCGCGAACCGGTTCGGCGGAGGCTGTGGACCGGCTGGTGATGACGAGGTCGGCGCCGGCTCGGGCCAGGGCTTGGGCGAACTGTTCTCCGAGGCCGCGGCTGGCTCCGCTGACGAAAGCGACCTTGCCGCTGAGATCGAAAGGCGATGGGCTGCTCATGACCGGACCGGGAAACGGGTGGAGAGGAAGGCCGAAACAGATTCCGTTAGGGCTCGAGCAGGACCTTCATGAGACCTTCCTGGCCGCGGTGCAGCCGGTGGAACCAATCAGCTCCCTGTTGCAAAGGCGCCGCGGCGCTGATGAGGGGTTCGACCTGAATGGCTCCGCTGGCGATGAGGCGGATCGCCTCCGGGTATTCGCCGGCACAGCCGCATGATCCAAAGAGGGAAATCTCGCGGGTCACGACAGATTGGAGCGGAAAGTCGGTCTTTGCGGCGAGATTGCCGACCAGCCCGACGGAGCCTCCCCGCCGGACCGCGGCGACGGCGGTTTGCAAGGCGGGGCTGTTGCCGACGACTTCCATCGCGATATCGGCGCCTTGATCTCCGGTACGTTCCAGCACAAGACTGACGAGTTGCGGATCCCCGGCGTGGAAGCCTTCCTCGGCTCCGAGGAGGCAAGCCAGATTGAGCCGGTGACGATCGAGATCGACGGCGAAGACGCGGCCGCAGCCGGCGAGTTTGAGGGCCTGAATAACGAGAATTCCAATGAGACCCGCACCCACGACGACGGCGGAGTCGCCGGGTTGAACGGGAAGGCGGCCAACGGCATGGAGGGCGATCGAGACCGGCTCGGCGAAAGCTCCATGCCGGAAACTCATGCCTTCCGGAAGTGGGTAGAGGATGCGCGAAGGCAACCGTAGCCGTTCTGCGAAGGCTCCGTGCTGGCGGTATTCCTCACAAGACACGCCGAGCACGCGGCGGTTTTCACAGAGATTGATGTCGCCTTTTCGACAGAAATCGCAGGCTCCGCAATAAACAGTGGAGTCGAAAGTAACGCGGTCCCCCACTTTCCAAGATCCGGCCTCCGGCCCGGTCTCGTGAATGACGCCGGCGGCTTCGTGTCCCATTATGATCGGAGGGACCCGGCGGCCGCTGCCGCCGTCCATTCCGTGCACGTCGCTCCCGCAAATGCCGCAGGCGCGAACATCGACGATGACGTCCCCGGGGTCTTGGAGCAGGGGTTCAGGGGCGTCGATGTACTCGAAGGTCGAGGGCGCGATGAGTTGCAGGGCTTTCATGAGACGGAGCGAGCCAGCCGGGCGCGAGTGAGGGGGACCGGAGAGCGAAAGCAAGGGGCCAGGTCTCCTAACGGCCGAGGGCCTTGACGAGGTAGAGTTTGCGGTTGGTCAGCAGGAAAAGAACTTTGCCGGCGGGGTGCACGAGCATCTGACGGGTCTCCGCGCCGGCATCGACCGTGATGCTCTCCTGAAGGCCGCCCTTGGCGTCGAAGATGAGGAGCTGGTGATTGGAGTCGTGGGCGTAAAGAAGGGCTTCCTGAATG
>DATKCT010000123.1:0-13465 GCA_035513055.1 Verrucomicrobiales bacterium
TTGGCTGCGCTGTCGAAAATAAAGCGACCCTCGATCGCCCGGCTCATGACGTGATAAAAATTGCCCTCCAGGGCCGGATCCCCCAGCACTCGCGCTCGTCTCATGAACGGAATCCTGCGGCAATTCGGGCTCGGTGTCAACGATAATCTACCCCGTCCCTTTCTTTCTTCCTCCGGTGGTGTCGCTGCGCGCCACCATCGGCTACAAGCCCTGATCCCTTCGGGATCACCGCGTCTTCGGCCTCCCGGGCAGGCCAGAAATGTAAAAACTCCAGTCGCGGGCAGGAGTCGCGGGCAGGAGTGCCCGCGCAACGATCCAATCTCCCTCTCACTCGAACAGATTCTGAGCCGGCCAACTCACAACCGCATCCGCCGCCCGGTGCAGCAACGGATCAATTCCGCTGGCCACGTGTTTCGAAGTGGAACTCACTCTCGCATTGAACAGGATCACCCAGGCCTTTCCATCAGGACGCAACACCAACAAGGTCGCCGTGCCCGGCAATGATCCGGTGTGCCAATGATTGCTGCCCCCCGCCGTATCCCGGTTGAACCAGCCCAGACTGTAGTACCGCCCCTCTTCCTGATGTCCTTCGGGCCGCGAAAACATTTCCGCCATCGATTCCTTACTCAAAATAGGACAGCCCTCGGGATCGCTCATCGCCGCGGCGAAGCGCGCCAGATCCAACGCCGACGACAGCCATCCGCCGTGCGCGTCCATCGCTTCCAGATGCCACGTCCCGTAAGCGTTTGGCGCCAGCTCGCCATCATCCGCTGCATACACCGACTTTCCTCGCCCGGGATCGTAATAGCGCACTTCACCCGGAGCCGCCGCCTCCCGCAAGGTTTTGCCCAGTCGCGTCTCCTTCATGCCCAAAGGCGCCAAGACCAACTCCCGCACTGCTTCCTCATACCCTTTCCCGGCGACCTTCTCGATAATCCTTCCTAACAAACAATATCCGTAGTTGGAATAGGCGTAGCGCTCCCCAGGCTCGAAATCCAGCGTCTGTCCCGCCATGGCCCGGATCACCGCTGGGATATCCGCCGGCGAGTCCACTCCCTGGGCTTCTGCAAAACGCCGCGACTGAAACATCGGATCGAAGGATACGTCCCGGTCCCAACCGGCGCGATGCTGCAGGAGTTGGCGGATGGTGACTTCTCGCAATCGCGGGTCGAAGGCCGCCGCGTCGCTCAGGCCCGCATCCAGGGTCAGATGGTCCGCCGCCCGGTCTTCCAGGCTCAGCTTTCCACCCTCCACCAGCCGGAGCGCCGCCGCCGCCGTCAGAGGTTTCGAGATGCTGGCGATTCGAAACAAACTCTCCGGCCTCACCAATTCCCGCTTTCCCACATCCGCATAGCCATAACCCCGAGCGTAGACCAATCGTCCCTCATCCACGACGGCCAACGCCGCCCCGGGGATCCGGTGCTCTTCGAGGAATCCCTGCACGGTCTCGTCGAAACTTCGCATTCGCGGATCCAGCTCGCCTGTGCTCACCGCCCAAGACACCCGCTCGTCACGATGCCCGGGCCCCCGCAATACCCGCCCGGGAAGACGTTCCGTCTGTTTTCCGCCGCGCAAGACCAACTCGCCGTTCACCACCACATGTTCGACCCCCACCGAGAGTTCCGCCGGTTTTCCAAAGGTCGAACGGTCCGAAATCTTCTCCGCGTCGAACACCACGATATCCGCGGCCAATCCTTCGGCGATCCGTCCCCGGTCGAAGGCCATCACGCCATTGGCCCCGGCCGCCGCCGCCTTGGCCACAGCCCGCTCCAGAGAAAGGGCGCCAAGGTCCCTCACATAACGCGCAAAAATCCGCGGAAAAGCCCCGTACCCACGCGGATGAGAAGCCGTCCGCCCGTCTCCGGCAGGCCCGAAGTCGGTGCAGAACGACACGAGATCCTCGCGCATCAGTTGGATCTTGTTGGATTCGGTCATCGTTTCCGGCATGCACGGAGCGTCCAACCTGACAAGCTCGAAAAATGCGTCCCAAGGATCCTCTCCCCGCGCTTCCGCGATCGCGGCCAAGGCCGTTCCGGAATGCTCCGCATAACGCGAATCCTCGATTGTCCCCAGAACCAGCTTCCCCCAGTCCCCGCCGGTATGCAGAAACCAGTTTTCCCAGCTCCGGTCCTCCTCCATCTCCATGCGAATCGTCGCGCGCAGCGCCGGATCGTCGAGGCGCCCGAGAAATGCCGCGCTTCCTTCGCTGTAATGCCGAGGATGAATCAGGGCCCGAATACCCAGACCGTTGTTGACGTAAGGGTAGACATCGGCGGTCACCTCTTGCCCTGCCGCGCGCGCCGCGTTGATCCTCGCCAACGCCTGTTCCATCTTTGCCCAATTGGCTTTCCCCGCCGCTTTGAGATGAAAAATATGCACGGGAGCGCCGGCTTGTCCGCCGATCGCCAGCGCCTCTTCGATGGCTTCCAACAATTGGTCTCCTTCGTTGCGCATGTGCGTGTAATACCGGCCGCCGTACTCGCCCGCCACTGCGGCCAATGCCGCAATCTCGTCCCGGCCGGCATACACCGCCGGCGGATAGATCAGGGCCGTCGACACTCCGGTCGCTCCCGCTTCCATGGCCTCGCGCACATGGATCCGCATACGCTCGAGTTCCTCCGCGTTGGGCTTGCGGTCTCCGTCTCCCAACACCAACTCCCGCACCTGGGTGTGGCCAATCGTTTGCGCCACATTGATCGGCAAGCCAGCGCTTTCCAGAAGCTGAAAGTACTCCGCCATCGTCGTCCAGCCTCGCCTGCGGCCGGCCTCCTCGCTCAGTGGCGCAGCAGATTGACCTTCGCCCGCGTTGATCGTGGTGATGCCTTGCGTCAGGAGGTTGAGCGCGGAACCAGGCTCAGACAAGAAAGGGGTGGCCGTCTGCCCCATCATGTCGATGAACCCTGGCGCCACCACCATGCCCGCGATGTCGAGCCGCTCCTTGGCCTCGTCTCCAGCAAGATTGCCGATTTTCTGGATCCGGCCTTTACTGACGGCCACGTCCGCCACGTGCCAAGGAGCGCCGGTTCCGTCCACAATCCGGCCGCCCTCCAGCACCAGATCCCACCGTTCGTCCGCCGCAACCGTCCCCCACGCCAACGTTCCAACCGCCGCCGCGCCCATCGTCCATCGACCCAGTCCAAACGTCATGAGCGAATCCTAAGCCCGTCTTCGCGCGGCGCCGCCAGCAAAAAATGCGGCCCGCACTGTGAAGGGGCGTGAAGACGGCGCCGGCGACTGCCCCCAACGGCGGCTCAACCCGTTTGGAGGTTCGCCGTCAGGTCGCGCTGCTGGAGCTTTCACAATCGCGCAAACGCGAAACCCCGGACGCTTCCTATAAACGGATCGCCCGGGCCATATCGATCCCCTCGATCCCGGTCAACTCCTCCAAGACCTGCTCTCCCGGAGGCGAATCCAAGTCCAACACGGTCACCGCCTTCTCTCCCACTGTGTTGCGGCTCACCGACATGTTGGCGATGTTGATTCGGCGCCGTCCCAATAAAGTGCCCACCTGGCCTACCTGACCCGGTGTGTCGGAATGATTCAAGATCAAAAGATGCCCCTGGGGATTCGCCTCCACCCTGTGATCGTTGATGCGCACCACTCGCGGACTGTTCCCAAAAAACGTCCCGGCCACCTGCGCGCTTTCGTGCTCTCCCTTCACCGTAACCTCGATCAGATCAGTGAACTCCGTCGGTGAAGGCAGGCGGGATTCCGTGACTTGCAGCCCCTGGGTGTCGGCAAAACTCTGTGCGTTGATGTGGTTCACCGCTCCGGCATCGCAGGTGTGCGAAAGATAACCCTTCAATGCAGAGCGCGTAATCAGCGTCGTTTCCAACTCGCTCACTTTGCCGCTGTAATCCACCCGCAAGGTCCGCGGCCGGGCCGGAGCCAACTGCGCCACCAGCAAGCCCAACTTTTCCGCAAACTGCAAGTACTTCCCAATCTGCGCCACCGTCTTCTCATCGATGCTCGGGGCGTTGACTCCGTTGATCACGGCCCCATCGGTCAGATGCTTGAGGATGGATCGCGCAATCTCGATGCCGACACTTTCCTGCGCTTCCCGCGTCGATGCTCCCAAATGGGGGGTCAAGACCACGTCTTCTCTTCCTAACAAGGGAGAATCCGCAGCCGGCGGCTCGGTTTCAAAGACGTCCAACGCCGCCCCCGCCACCACCCCTGCGTCCAGCGCCCGCACCAAACCGGCCTCGTCGACCAGTCCTCCCCGCGCGCAGTTGATCACCCGGACCCCCGGTTTCAGGCGCATCAGCCGCTCCCCGCTCAGGATGTGCCGGGTGTCCTTGCTCAAGGGCATGTGCAGGGATACAAAATCCGCCGCCGCCAACGCCACTTCGAGTTCGTCGACCAGTTCCACCCGAAGCAGCCGGGCCCGGCTGGAAGCCAGATAGGGATCGTAGGCGACCACGCGCATGCCGAAGGCCATTGCGCGGCGGGCGAACTCGGTCCCGATCCGGCCCATTCCCAACACGGCCAAGGTTTTGCCGTGCAGCTCCACTCCTTCGAACTGTTTCCGTTCCCAGCGCCCCGCCGCCATGCTGGCGTGCGCCTGAGGAATACGGCGGGCCAGAGCCATCATCATGGAAAAAGCGTGCTCCGCCGTCGAGACGGTGTTCCCGCCCGGCGTGTTCATTACCACGACCCCGTGCTGCGTCGCTGCGGCCAAATCAATATTGTCGACCCCAACGCCGGCCCGTCCCACGGCGCGGAGCCGGGTCGCCCGGGCCAGCACATCCGCCGTAATCTTGGTCTGAGACCGGACGATGATGGCATCGTAGCGATCCGCCAATTCCAGAAGCTCGTGGTGCGGGAGACCGGTGCGCACCTCCACTTCCAGCCCGGGGGCGGCCTGCAACAGTTCGACGCCCAGAGGCGACACTGGATCCGCTACCAAGACGCGCTGCACTCCTGACATGGGGCGGCCATCTTAGCGCCGTTCACCTTCCCCTCAACCGTCATTTCCCCACCCAGCGCTTCTCCCCGCGGGCTAGCCTCCGCGAATGCGCCCCCTGGCGCCGCAAAGTCGAGGATGCGCGTGCGATCCTTCCACATCCGTGCTACATGCTTGGCGCCCCGGATCCGGGGTTTTCAATCCCATCGTTTCCTCATGCCGCTGCCCAGACCCCATTCCTCCCGCCTCGTCGACGGACCCGGTCGCGCGCCCAGCCGGGCCATGCTTTACGCGACCGGGTTTCGGCCCAATGACTTTTCGAAGCCCCAGATCGGCATCGCCTCGACTTGGAGCCAGGTCACGCCCTGCAACATCCACATCGACCGGCTCGCCCGCGAGTCCGCTAAGGGAGCGGAAGCAGCCGGCGGCAAAGCCATCCTCTTCAACACCATCACCATCTCCGACGGCATCTCCATGGGTAGTGAAGGGATGAAATACTCTCTCGTCTCGCGCGAGGTCATCGCGGACTCCATCGAAACCGTCGTCGGCTGTGAAGGCCTCGACGGATTCGTCGCCCTGGGCGGTTGCGACAAGAACATGCCCGGTTGCCTCATAGCCATGGCCCGTCTCGACCGGCCCTCCGTCTTCGTCTACGGCGGCACGATCTTGCCCGGCTGCCACGAGGGCCGCGACGTCGATCTCGTTTCCGTGTTCGAAGCGGTGGGCAAACACGCCAACGGCGAAATCGACGATGCCCAGCTCGCCGCCCTCGAACGTGTGGCCGTTCCAGGTCCCGGAGCTTGCGGCGGCATGTACACAGCCAACACCATGGCCTCCGCCATCGAGGCCTTGGGCATGAGCTTGCCCAACAGCTCCGCCCAAGACGCCGTGTCCGAAGCCAAACTCTGCGATTCTTTCGACGCCGGAGTCGCCGTCTTGCACCTCCTCGAGAACGGCATCACTCCGCGCAAGATCCTCACCCTCGAGGCTTTCGAGAACGCCATCACCATGGTCATCGCTCTCGGCGGCTCTACCAATGCCGTGCTTCACCTCCTCGCCGTCGCTCATTCCGCTGGAGTTCCGCTAACGATCGACGACTTCACCCGAATCGGAGAGAAAGTCCCGGTCCTCGCCGACCTCAAGCCGAGCGGGACCTACGTCATGGCAAAACTGGTGGCCATCGGCGGGACCCTGCCTCTCATGCGCCGGCTCCTCGATGCCGGATTGCTCCATGGCCATTGCCTAACCGTCACCGGAAAGACGCTCGCTGAGAACCTCGCCCACGTCAGCCCCGCATACCCCGAGGATCAGGACATCATCCGGCCTTTCGACCAGCCCATCAAAAAAAACAGCCATCTCGTCGTGCTCTACGGAAACCTCGCCCCGGAAGGAGCTGTAGCCAAGATCAGCGGCAAAGAAGGAGAATCCTTCACCGGCACAGCCCGGGTCTTCGAATCCGAGGAATCCGCCATGGAAGCTATCCTCAACAAAACCGTCGTCGCCGGAGACGTTGTCGTCATCCGCATGGAAGGTCCGCGCGGCGGTCCCGGCATGCGCGAGATGCTCGGTCCCACCTCCGCCGTGACGGGTCGCGGCCTCGGCAAGGAAGTCGCCCTCATCACTGACGGCCGCTTTTCCGGCGGCAGCCACGGCTTCGTCGTCGGTCACATCTGCCCGGAGGCCTTCGCCGGTGGTCCCATCGCCCTCATCCGGAACGGCGACCGCATCACCATCGACGCCCAGGATCACACCCTCACCCTGCACGTGGACGAAGCCGGACTCGCCGCGCGCCGCTCCGCTTGGTCCCAGCCCGAGCCGCGTTACCGCCGCGGCGTCCTGTCCAAATACGCCCGTGTGGTCACCTCCGCTTCCACTGGAGCCATTACCGATCCGGATCTTTGAAACCCGCCGAGTCCGGCCGCCCTCGATAAAGTGTGCGAATCCCGCCAGGCCAGCGGTCGCTCACGATGTGAATCCAGACGGGCTTCCGCCGTTCGCCGTTGCTGTTTGCGAGATTCCAGGCTAGTTTTATTCGTCGAAAATGCTCGCCGGTCTCCCCTGGGCCGTTCGGGCGATTGCCAACTCCAACTACCCCATACTCGATCCCGAAAGTGACGAATTCGTAACCACTTCTGGTTTTCTTTTTTCTTTGACCCCTCCATTGCCATGAACCCTTTCGTTTCCCTGCGCCTCACCGCCCTCGGCGTCGCTTTGCTCGGTTGCGCGAGCCTCACTCCCGCCTCCGCCGCGCTTCTCATCAATGAAGGTCACATCAATCCTCCCGGCGGAGGAGATGTCGACGTCGATTACCAATACATCGAACTCATCTCCCTGGACGAGAACGGCGATCCCACTCAGGAAGCCATCTCCGACGTCCAACTCCTCATCGTCGATTCCTCAGGCGGCAGCGTCGGCAACGTGCAGGTTGTGCTCGAACTCGATGGCCTCGAGACCGGCGCCAACGGCCTCCTCCTCATCGGCCTCGGCTACGATAGCCCGCCCGGCGGCGTTTGGGCCGGCCAGATCGATCCCAACACGGCCGTCGCCGATCTCGAAGACCTCGCTTCTCGCGGCAATTATGGCTCGCCGCTTCGGGACCCCGTCGACATCGGCCCCAAAGGCGGGATTTCGCTCCTATTGGTCAGGAACTATACGCAAAGGAACGGATACGACCTCGATACCAGCGACAACGGAAGCCTGAACCGGACCCCCTGGGATTTGCTTCTGGACTCCGCGGGCTACGGCGACGCCGTCCGCGCCTATGAAACCGACCTCGGTCTGATCGCCGGCTTTACGCCCGACAATTTCAGCCGCCTCGGCGGAAATGCATCAGCCAACGATCCATCCGCGTGGTACGGCGGAAACATCACCGGCGGCGACCTCGACAACGTCAATTACAGCACCAACAACATCTTCGGTCCCATTATTGGCAAAGCCACTCCGGGAAGCGCCAATGTTGGGGCGCCGGAGGAGAACACACTCCTCATCAACGAAGTGGTGCTGGACCACACCACTAGCGAACTTTACCCGGAGGGCTCCCTCCAGTTCGTAGAACTCATCAACACGGAAGGCGGACCTCAGCCCACGACCGGTCTCTCCCTGATTCTGGTAAGCACCCACTCCGAATCGTCAGCCGGCCGGGGAGAAGTTCTCGAAGTGTGGAGGCTCGACACCCTGGCCACCGGCAACAACGGACTCTTGCTGCTCGGCCACGACTACCCTGAATTCGTGGGTTGGGGAGACGTGCCCAACGCCACCGCCATCGCCGATCCCGACGGCATGGGCGCAGACGACATCCCCTCGGCCAACGGATTCTCCCTCCTCTTGGTCCGAGACTTGGACTCTTCCATCACTCCGCGAAGCGGCGGTGTCTCCGGAACCGATCTCGACGCCGACAACGACGGCTCTATCGATCTCCCCCCGCCCTGGAATACCGGGCAGGGAACCAACGGAATCCTCGACAGCGTCGGCGCCAGTGAGTTGACCGACGATGGAGTTGGAATCGAGCCGGGCGGCGAAACCTACGCCGAAGTCGACCTCGCTCAACCCGCCCCCGGCGGGGGATACATGCCCGACGCTGTGTGCAGGAAACGCTCCGATGCCCGGGCCAATGCTCAAGAAGCGTGGTACGGCGGAACTCTGAGCGGACAGTTCGCCGGCAACAGCCCCACCAACATCACTTTCAGTTACCAGAACGGCCCGGGCCAAGGTTTCTTCGGCGGGTTTCAAGGAGCCGTAACGCCCGGCGCAGCCAATCTCAATGCCGCCAACCTCATTCCTGATTCTCAAGCCGGCGCCCGGTTGCTCCTCAACGAAGTTCATATCGACCCGCCCGGGGACCCCGACGGCAATGCCGAGTTCATCGAGATTCTCAGCTCTCACGGCGAAACCTTTTCTACTCGCAATATCCAAATTCTGATCCTGAACACGACTGCCAATGGACAGGAAGTCATCGATCTCTGGAATCTCGAGGGACTCTCCACCGGCCCCAACGGCCTCCTGCTTCTCGGCGATAATTACGATGACGAATCCGCCGCCATGCTCTATCCCGCTCTCCGCCATCGGCTGGTCACTCACCGCGAAGATCCCCAAGGACTCAACGGTTCCGATCTGCGCCCTAACGCCACCGCCACCATCCTCCTCGTCGAAGGCTTCACCGGCTCCACCGGCAATCAGCTTGACCCGAATGGGGACGGCGAGTTCGATTCTACTCCCTGGACCCAGATCCTGGATAGCGTGTCCATCGGATCAGGGCCGCGCGATCCTTCCATCGCCCAGATCTCCGCTCCTTTCCTTCCGCAAACGGTCAGCCGCATTCCCGGCAATACCCAAGCCAACTCGGCTGACGCCTGGACCGGGGGGACCATCGACGGCACTCTGCCCGGTTCCATCCTCTACGATGAATTCTTCGGCTCTTTCGCCTCGGAAGCGTCGCCCGGGGCCTACAACCTCGCCGCCTCCCGCCCCAGCGCTGCCGGACGCATCCTCCTCAATGAAATCCACGCCAATCCCCCAGGCGGCGACAGCAACTACGAGTTCATCGAAATCCTCGCCACCGACCTCCGCGCCGCGTCGACCAATGACCTCACCCTCGTCGTGATCGAAACCTCCGGCCAGAGACGGGGTAAAGTGCTCGAAAACTGGAGCCTCGACGGCCTCGGCTCGGGCTCGAACGGTCTCCTCCTCCTCGGAAACAACTACACCGACCCGGCCCAGAATCCTTGGACTCAAATCGCCGATCCGGGAACCGCGTTCGGAGATCCCGACGGCCTCGGCAACGGCGACATCGGTCCCAATGAGAGTCTCACGATTCTCTTGGTCCAGGGCTACCGCGGTCGCGTCGGTCTCGACCTCGACGCCAACGACGACGGAACCATGGATGACCCGCCCCCATGGACCGTCATCCAAGGCACCAACGACGATCTGGCCGGCTCCATCGACAGTCTGGGCTACCGGCTTTGGGTAGACAACGATCCGCCCCCCGGCGGCGATTGGGGCACCATCACTTACGCGAGAGCCGACGTGAGCCAGGTCGGTTATCAACCCGACAACGCCTCTCGCATCCGCGGCGATGTCCGTTCCAACCTGACCGCCGCCTGGTACGGCGGCGATATAGCCGGAAACAGTCCGACCTCAGTGAACTACAGCGCCTCCAGTCGTTTCAACCTCGATTCCCCTGATCTCGCGGGCGCTCGAGCGACCCCGGGAAATCACAATTTCGGAGCCGACGCCGGAGGCCCCGGCGACGACAACGACGGCGACGGCATGACCAATGCCCAGGAAGAACTTGCCGGCACCGATCCGAACGACCCCGCCGACTATTTCCGGATCACCGCGGCATCGCGGGAAGGAAACTTCACTACCATCATTTGGACCAGCAAACCCGGCAAAATCTACGCCGTCGAGTTCTCCCCGTCCATGGAAGCGGCCTCTTGGACCCCTGTCATCGAGGTCCCCTCAGCCGGCGATGGCGTAACCTCCTTTGTTGCCACCATCGAACAAAAGGAAGGCTACTACCGGGTTCGCCTCACGGACTGAGCGGCCGGGGATCCACTTCCCAGTTTGCCTTGGCGACACTTCAGCCTCACCATCACAGAATGGTGAGCCTCCCCTCGCAGCCTTGGAACGCCGGACTTCGGCAGGATCTGGAAGATCTCGATCGCAGCGATCTCCTGCGGTCGTTCCAGCCGCTTGCTAGTCCCCAAGGCATTCACGTCCAACGCAACGGCCGGTCCCTCGTCAACTTCTCCTCTAATGACTATCTCGGCCTCGCCTGTCACCCGGCCATTCGCAACGCGCTCGCCCAAGGCGCCCTGACTCACGGCGCCGGCAGCGGATCCGCGCGCCTCATCAGCGGAACTCTTCCCGCGCACATCGCCCTCGAATCGCGGCTCGCGACGTTCCACCAGACGGAGGCCTGCCTGACCTTCTCCTCCGGTTACGCCGCCGCACTGGGAATACTCCCCGCTTTGCTCGACCGCCGCGACCTCGTCCTGATCGACAAGCTCTCCCACGCTTCCCTCATCGACGGCGCCCGTCTCAGCGGCGCATCCATTCGCGTCTTCCGCCGCGACCGTCTGGAAAAACTCGAGTCCCTGCTCCGCGACGCCCGCTGCTTGAGCCCCGTCCCCCGGCGCATCTTGGTCGTCACTGAATCCATTTACAGCATGGACGGCATTCCGGCTCCCCTCCAGGACTTGATCTCACTCAAAGACCGCTACGGCGCCGCTCTCCTGCTCGATGAAGCCCACGCCTTTGGAGTCCTCGGTCCCGCCGGTCGCGGCCTGTCCGCCCAACTCGGTCTGCAACACCGCGTCGACATCCTGATGGGCACACTCGGCAAAGCCGCCGGTCTCGCCGGCGCTTTCGTCGCCGGCTCGCGACTCCTCATCGACACGCTCGTCAACCGGGCCCGCAGTTTTATCTTTTCCACCGCCCCGCCTCCCGCCATCGCTCACGCCGCCCTCACCGCTCTCGATATTCTGTCCGGAACCGAAGGCGCTCAGCTCCGCAGCCAGCTCCGCTCCAACTGCGCCGCCTTTGCCTCGACCCTCGATCTGCCTCCTCCTTCCTCCGCCATCTTCCCCATCATTCTCGGAGCGCCTCACCTCGCCCTCGATGCCAGCCGGAGCCTTCTCGAACAGGGCTTCCTCGTCCCCGCCATCCGTTATCCCACCGTTCCCCGATCCACCGCGCGCCTCCGCGTTACGCTCTCCGCCCAGCACGACTCCGCCGTCATTCAACATTTCGCCGCCGGCCTCACCGCTTTCCAAAACCTTCCCCATTCTGAACCCGCCGCAAAGCCACTTCCGGCGCCATAATTGCAGCTCTGCTCCGCATCGCGGCCCTGCTCGCTCCCCTCGCCGGGCTCCCGGCCTCCTCTCAGGATTCCCGCTTGCCTAACTTTGTCGTCGTCCTCACCGAGGAGCAATGCAGAAAGGGGAAAAGAGGGCCGCGATTCTAAAAAATACCGAGCGCGGCGAGTAAGTTCTCTAAAAATCACTACACCTGTTCAGGCAAGAAAAAAGGTCGAAAAGCCTCGCGCTTGCCGGGCAGTCTGTCTGGAGTCTCGATCCGGTTCCGCTGCGAGCGTGACGCGATCGCACTCCAGCGCGGTCCTCAAACATTCTCGAGCGCTACGGTAGCGCAGTGCGGTGTCACGCGGTCCCATCTGGCCCGCCGCGTTCGGCGGGAGGTCCCGGCGATGAACGTTCACCGGCCAGCCGCAGGAATTCGCGTGAGTGCTTGGCGAGTTTCTGGTGTGAACATCGAAGATGCAGTAGAAACAGCCCATGAGCAAAACGAAGAAATCGTGGCGGGAGAAACTGGCGGACGATAGGGGGTTTCCACAAGTCTGCCCGATTGACAAAACGAAAAGCAACCGTTGGGGCGAAGGGACTTTCGTCATCCCCGCGCCGCGCGAAGTCGATGGCCTGATGCGACTGGTTCCCAAGGGCAAACTCATCACCATTGACGAACTCAGAAAGACGCTGGCCCAGAAACACGGCGCGACTATCGGCTGTCCGATCACCACCGGGATCTTCGCCTGGATCGCCGCCCATGCCGCGGCCGAGTCCGAGGCTGAAGGCGCCAAGCGCATCACTCCTTACTGGCGAACGCTTCGATCGAAGGGCGAACTCAATCCCAAGTATCCGGGAGGACTGGAAGGAATAAAGCGGCGCCTCGCCGCCGAAGGCCATCAAGTGGTCCAAAAGCGAAATCGTTGCTTCGTGCTCGATTTCGAGAAGAAAATGGCCCGATTCAAGGCTTGAAGATCTTATGGGACTGACAAACCCCTTCAATCCGCGTCGCTGCCTCGGCGGGAAGATCCCGTTATGAGAAGCGCATCCAAGCCTGGGTCCACAAACCCGTAAGTGCCCAGATTCTCAAGGTTGTGGCAAATTGTGTATTGGTCCGTGGTTACAAACTGGGCGGCGCCGGTCAGTACCAGTCGCCTTCCTTCACCTGGACGCCGCTCCCTTCGCCGAGCAGAGAGCGCAGGCGGCCCAGATTCGCGAAACCGCCGTCCTGATTGCGATAGTGATAGGGATAGACGAGGCGAGGACGGAACGCGAGCAGCGCTTCCGCCGCCTGATCCACGGTCATCGTGAACGGGACGTTCATGCAGAGAAAGGCGAGGTCGATCTCTTGAAGGGCCAACATCTCCGGCGTCGGACCGGTGTCCCCGCTGATGTAGATACGCCTGTTGGCGATGGTCAGGACGTAGCCGTTGTCGCGTCCTTGAGGGTGGCGATCGTTGTAGGCAGGCACAGCGGCAATGTGCAGGCCGAGGATTTCCGTTTCCTCGCCGTTGGCCAGGACGATGGCGGTTTCGCGCTGGGCAGCGGTGAGGCGATCGAAGACGTCGGGCGGCACTACCAGCGCTGCGTCCGCGGCGCGCACGGCGTCGAGGGTAGCGGTGTTGAAGTGGTCGCCGTGCTGGTGACCGACGAGAATGAGACCGGCTGGGGGAAGACCGGCATACGGCGCGGCGCCGCCCACCGGGTCGTTGTAAAGGATGAGATCTCGCCAGCGCAGGACAAAAGAGGCGTGTTGCAC
>DATKCT010000124.1:0-27970 GCA_035513055.1 Verrucomicrobiales bacterium
TACCGATGCCCACAGTTCTTCGGGAATCTGCACGCCCAGCCGCTATGCGCTGCTCACCGGACGCTATCACTGGCGAAAGTTTCACGATATCGTCGACTCGTGGGAACCTACCGTGTTCGATCCGGGGGAACAGACCCTTCCCGGGCTGCTCGCCGATCTCGGTTATCGTTCCGCCTGCATCGGCAAATGGCACCTCGGCTGGGACTGGTCCGCCATCCGCAAGCCCGATGCAGAACAGATCGCCGTTGACGGCGCCCGAAAAACCTGGCCGGCCGAAGCTTTCGATTGGTCCAAACCCATCCCCGGAGGCCCGCTCGACCACGGGTTTCATTTCTACTTCGGCGATGATGTTCCCAACTTTCCGCCCTACGCCTGGATTGAGAACGATCGCGTCCTGATCGCTCCTACCGTTGCCTACGAACCTGATCCCAAGCCCAACGAGGGCGCTCCGGAAGGACGCCCCGGTCCCATGGTCGAAGGATGGAAACAAGATGAGGTCATGCCCGCCCTCACCCGGAAGGCTGTCGAATGGATCGCGGGACGGAATGACGCAGGTCCACCCTTCTTTCTCCTTTTCTCTTGGACCTCGCCCCATGCGCCGATCCTGCCGGCGCCGGAATGGCAGGGACGGACCGAAGCCGGTCCCTACGGCGATTTTGTGGCTCAAAGCGATTGGTGCGCCGGTCAGGTTTTGCAGGCCCTCGACGAGCGCGGCTTCCGGGAGAACACCCTGGTGATCTTCACCTCCGACAACGGACCAGAGCGCTACGCGTATGACCGGATTCGCAATCACGGGCACCGCAGCATGGGCCCGCTGCGGGGGCTCAAACGGGACATCTGGGAAGGCGGACATCGCGTGCCGTTCGTCGTGCGCTGGCCAGGCATCGTCGCGCCCGGAACGGTGTGCGACGCCCTGATTAGTCAAATCGACCTGCTGGCCACCATCGCCGCGATCGTGGACGCGAAGCTGCCGGCCGGCGCCGCGAGCGACAGTTTTGATCAATCAGCCTTGTTGCGCGGAGAGAGGCAGGGCGCCCGCCCGAGTTTAGTGCACAACACCTATCGCGATCACTACGCCATCCGGCGCGATCAATGGCTGCTCATCGATGCTGCGCCGGGCGCTGTTTCAAATGTTCCCGCTTGGTTCGATGAAGCCAACGGCTACATACCGGACGGACACCCCGCCGCCCTATACAATCTGCGTGAGGATCTCTCCCAGCGACACAACCTTTTCGCCGCCTACCCCGGCCTGGTCGATGAATTGCGCGGAGAACTGAGACGGATCCGCGAGCGGGGAACCAGCGTCTCGCGCTGAGCCGCATTTCTCATTCGATTCACGGGGAAGGACCGGCCGCCACACAGCCAGGCGCCGTGCTCCCCAATGCTTCGCCGCGCAAGCCTCGCAGCCAGGCGTCCGTTCCGTAACGGTCGCGAACACACCGGTCCACCTCGTTGTCGATGCAGGGGAAGTCACCTGCGCCGACGAGTTTCCATCCCGGATCCAGAGCTGCGGCGAACTCGCGCGCCCAGCCTTCGCCGAGCCTTGCGCGCAGGTTCCCCTGAAGCAACGTCCCTTGCCGCGTCCGGCGTTGGCCTGCCCCCGCAATTTTGGCCCCGTGATCCCGCGCCACGATGTCGTAGACGGACGCCTCTTGAAAACACCAGCCTCCCGGCCGCGCCTCGGGTCCAAGATGCAGCTCCGCCGGAATCCGGCGCCATTCCAACACCTTCGCCAATCGAGAGTGAACCATGCGGTATAGCTCCCGCGGCCGCAGGCTATGCCAGGGATGACCCCGGGGGATCAACAGGGAGTAAGTCGGCGCCGATCCGTCCGGCTCGTGCAACACCAAGCCGCCGCCCGTCCAGCGGCGAACCAGTTCCCGGCCGGATTCCGTCAACCCTTCCTCCCAATCCACGAAGTAACCGAGCGAGACCGCCGGCGACCGCCAACTGTAAATCCTCAACAGGGGCATCTGCAGCCGGCGCAGGAGAACCTCATCGCAGGCCATGTTCTCCGCCGCGGACCGGCAGGCGCCGTCCTCAAACAAGCCCAGCGAGATTGAAAGCGGTCCTTTACCGGGGTGCATGGCGGGAGAAAATGCATTGTTTCGAAGGTTTCGTCGACTCCGAGACCACGCTTTGAGGGCGGGCGTCCTCGATCGCCTAACCCATCCGGGAATCCCGCGCGGCGCCCATTGCCGACGTCCATCGCGGAGCGATGGCAGCACGTAGCCGGGGGTTGAACCCGCGAACGCGGGTGATACCCCCGGAACTCCGAAGCAATCCATCCGCATCCCGGAGGGATGCCAGCGACAAACGCGGTGATCAATATAATGTGTCAGACACAAAATAAAAGCCACCAGACTCGGGAAACCGCCGGAGCGCCGTGAGGCGGCAGCCACTCCCTCCCTCCCTCCCTCCCTCCCCCCGCCCGTGCCGAGGCCCAGCCCAGCCGTGCATTCTAAGGAGTTGCCCCGGACCCAGCCTTCCGTTCAGTTGCTTCGATATGTCCGGTCTTCGTCAAGAGCAACTCTTTAAGCCCCAGGCCGCGCTGGTCATCATTGCCCACGGTTCCACCCTCAATCCAGACTCCAGCGAGCCCGCCCACCGCCACGGCGATTGCATCCGGCAAATGAATCTATTTGGCGAAGTCGTCTGCGCTTTCTGGAAGGAGCAGCCCGGCCTGCGGGACGTCCTTTTCATGCTCGATAGTGAAGAAGTCTACATCGTTCCCCTGTTCATCAGTGAAGGCTACTTCACCAGGGAAGTCATTCCCAGAGAATTGGGCCTCACCGGATCCATCACCCGCCAGTCCGGAAAGACCCTTTACTACTGCGATCCCGTCGGCATCCACCCGTCCATGACCGGTCTGCTCCTCCACCGGGCTCACGAAGCGGCGCCCGCCGCGCCTCCGGAGCAGACGACCCTCTTCATCGCAGGCCACGGCACAGGCCTCAACGAACGTTCCCGGGAAGCTATTGAAGCGCAGGTGCGCCGCATTCGCGAACTCCCCGCCCCGCGCTTCGCCGCGGTGCATGATATCTATATGGAGGAAACGCCGCTGGTCTCCGATTGGCCGAAGCTGACCGATACGGAACACGCCGTGGTGGTTCCCTTCTTCATCGCCGACGGTTTGCATTCCTACCAAGACATCCCCGTCATGCTCGGCCTCGAAAAGGAACCCACCAGCGCAGCCAGCCAGCGATGCGTTTTTCGCGAGAACCCCGTCCGCCTCCACGGCCGGCTGCTCTACTACAGCGCGGCGGTCGGCGCCGATTCCTTGATGCCCCAGGTCATTCTGGATCAGGTCGCCGATTTTGACGCTCGCCAGCTCCAGAGTACCCCCTCATGAGCAGCGCGATCGAAGCGGCCCTAGAGTGTTGGTTAGAACGCGGGGGGCGCCGCATGGGGCAAATCCACATCCACAGCGACTGGACCCGGCCCGCATTCTCCCTTCGCCACATCGACGACCTCGGCGAGGACGAAGCTGATCTCGAAGACTATGCCCAGCCCGAATGCGCTCGCCAGATCGGACGCTTTGACGGAAGCGGCGGATTTCGACCCCTGAACTACGCTCCCACCCTGCGCCGGGGTTGGCTCCTTCACCTCTCCTCGCTGCCAGACCTCCGGCGCGCCCTCGACTTTTTCTACCCGGCTTGCCTCGGGCTGTGGACGCACTTTCGTCAGGGAGATCTGCCCGCCACGCCGCTGCGCGAATCGCTCGCTCGTCAGACCGGCATCTATCGCATCACACAACTCATCTCCGATACCGGCGCGCAGGAAACCGTAGCCTCCGTCTGCGACCCCAAGAGCGGTTGCCTCCGCCGAATCCTCTGGGAGTTCGAGCCAGGCTGTCCCATCTCCCCTCTGCCTACGGAGAAGCGGCGTCCCGGACCCGGCGCCCCGGATCCCGTCGAACTCCCCCTCCTCTGCCGCGAAGCCTGCGCCATCCTCGTCGCCGCCTGCCGAGTCCAGGTCAAAACCGAGATGCGCTCAGGGTCCTAGACCTCCTGATCGACGGCGGCGAGTGTCAAACTCGCGAGGATTCCTTATTTCGGAAGAAAATACCTTTAACAGGTGCTGACCTTTTGCTATCGTTGTTCAATCGCCTCTCGAATCTGAGGCGAGCCTCTCTCAGCGGACTCTTGTCCCCACCTATGGCCAAGATCATTCTTATCGACGACGAAGCCGCGGTGCTCAAGGTCATCCGGCAGTTGTGTGACCGGATGGGGCACGAAACCTTCGCCTTCCAGACAGGCGTGGAAGGTATGCGGCGTCTCCATCAAAGCGTCCCGGACATTCTCATTGTGGATATGAACATCGGGGATATGAACGGGCTCGATATCATTCGCGACTGTCATCATCGTTACCCATTGCTTCCGGTGATCATGGTTACCGGCTACGGCAATGTGCGCACCGCGGTGGACGCCATGCGCCTAGGGGCATTCGACTATCTTTCTAAGCCCTTTGACCTGATGGATTTGCAGCGCACCATCGCCCGCGCGCTGGGGTCGCGGGAACGCCGTTTGGTCGAGACGGCTCCGGTCGAGCAGAGCGCGTCTGTGGTTCCCGAAGCGCCGGTTCCACTTATTGGGAAGAGCGAAACCATGGGCAAGATCCTCCAGCTTCTCGAACGTATTTCTTCTTCGGAGGACCCGGTCCTCCTGGAGGGGGAATTCGGGAGCGGGAAAATGACCTTGGCCCGCGCCATACACCAGTCCGGCCCTCGCGCCGGCGCCCCTTTCCGGGTTCTTCACTGCAGCGCTCTGCCGGAGGACATGCTCGAGGAGGAACTCTTCACCGGGTCGCGCCAAACCGGGGAGACTATCCTCACCCGCGCGCAAGGAGGGACTCTCGTGTTGGACGAGATCAACGCCCTCCCTCCGCGCATCCAATCGCAGTTGGATACGCTTTTGGAGGACTTGCAAGGCCGGCGGGCGGCCGGTTCGTTGCCCGCCAGTTTGGACGTTCGTCTCTTGGCCACCAGCACGGGTCCACTGGAGGCCGCGGTGCGGGATGGCGAGTTTCGAAAGGATCTTTTTTACACCATCTCGGTGGTTCAGATCAACGTGCCGCCTCTCCGGCAACGCCAAGAGGACATCCCCTTGCTGGCTCAGCAGTTCTTGGAGGATTGCCTCCGTCGCCATCGCGGCCGGAAAAAGTATCTCGATAAGTACTCCTTGCGCCTGCTCTCGCATTATGCGTGGCCAGGCAATGTCAGCGAATTGGCCAACGCCATCGCGCGGGCCTTCACTCTTTCCGAGGAAGAACGGATCCGGCCATCGGACCTGCCTCCCAAGGTGACCCAGCGGGTCGAATTTTCCGGTGAGGACGAACGTCAAGGACGTTATCGCCTTCCCATCGGAGCCGAACTGAGCATCTTTATCCGGCAGCAGGAACGGCTCTTCATCCAGGAAACGCTGCGATTCAACGGGGGATCTCGCGAGAAAACGGCGGGCATGCTCGGAGTGAGCATGGCCACTCTCTACCGGAAGATGGGGATCAAGGCCGAACGGCTGGAGGAGGAAGCCGCCACTTTCTGATCAGGCGCCCGCAGCCCTGGGCAGGTTCCCGGCGGATCCGGAAGCCGCTTCACCGGTCGAGAAGCTCGAGACCGTCCCTGGCCCGGCATAGCGGTCTCCTTCGACGCCGAAAAGCAGGCCTCTCTGCCAGGGGAGAAACAACTCCCGCTGGAGCGCTTCGTCCCGCTCGTGGCTGCACGCGTACCGCTCGAGCGCGGCGCGAGAAGCCAAGATTGCGGGATCCAACCCTGACTTTTCGGCGATCTGGTCTCGGCGTGTCCTCAGGCTCTCGAAGACCGATTCCCAATCTTCCGCTTTCTCCAAACGGAGTCCCCGGCGCTTGCGCGGCAGATCTTCGCCGGCGATGGCCGCGGCCTCGAGCACGCTCTCCCGAAAGCGCCGTCGCAAATGTTCCGGAAAGCGCTCCGAAGGCTCGATCGGCTGTCCTTCCGCAAGACGCTCGGAAAACTCCAACAGCTTGTCATTGCCCAGGACTTTGAAGGGAGGCCGGTCCCATTTCTCGGCGATGCCGTCCCTCCAATGCCACAGGGCTCTCAAGAAAGCCAAGCCTCGGGGCGATAGTCTTCCCCAGCCGGGGATCCGCCAAACATCGTCGTCGCTTTTTCCGGGCCGGACCATGACATCCCGCCGCGCCGACTCACAGTTTTGCACAAACCAGTCCCATCGGCCGTGTTGCCGGAGCCGCTCTCCCAGGGCTGCGGCCAGCGGCGCCAGGTAGAGAACATCGGTTGCGGCATACTCCCGCATATCCTCGGGAAGAGGCCGTTGTCCCCAGTTAGCTTTTTGTGAGGTCTTGGACAGTTCGACCCCGAAAACCTCGCGGACAATTGCGGCCAAGCCGAGCTGTCCGTAACCGAGCAGCCGCGCCGCGGCCTGCGTGTCCCAGATCCGTTCCGGAAGATATCCGTAGGTCCGCCACCACAAGGTCATGTCGTAATCCGCCCCGTGCAGCCACAATTCCGATTCGCGCAGAAAGCGATGCAAAGGAGCGAGGTCGCGGACACTTAGCGGATCGACGAGCACACAGGAACCCTCGACCCAGACCTGGATCAGGCAGAGCTTCTCCCGGTAGGAATAGAGACTATCCGCCTCGGTATCCAGGCCGCAGAACAGGCCCGGCGGCTTCCCCAGAAAGAACTCCTCGACCGCCGCATCGGTGTCGAGGAGCCGGGGCCGGATTGCTGCGGACGGAGCCGTCATTTCAGACCTGCCAACAGCAACTCCGCATTGGTCGAAGTTTTTCCGATGGCGCGCACCAGCTTGACCATGGCCTCGATCATCGGCACCTGGGCCAACTGCTTGCGGAGCAGGCTGACCTTGGGAAACTCGTCGGCATGATAGAGCAATTCGTCTTTGCGAGTTCCGGACTTCAACAAATGAATCGCCGGAAAAATCCGGTGCTCCATCAACTCGCGGTCCAATTGGATTTCCAGATTACCTGTGCCCTTGAATTCCTCGAAGATCACCTCGTCCATACGGTTTTCCGTTTCGATGAGAGCAGAAGCCAGAATCGTCAGGCTTCCTCCTTCTTCGACGTTGCGCGCGGCGCTGAAGAAACGCCGCGCCATCTGGAGGGCCTTGGCGTCCACACCTCCGCTGCCGGTGCGGCCGCTATTCCCGCGAATGGCGTTGTAGCCCCGCGTCAGACGCGTCAGACTATCGAGCAGAATGACCACATCGCGCCGCAACTCCACCAAACGTTTGGCGCGTTCGAGGACGATCTCCGCAACTTGGATATGGCGCTGGGGGATCTCGTCGAAAGTCGAGCTGTAGACCGGAGCCTGCACCGTCTCGCGGAAATCGGTGACCTCTTCCGGGCGCTCATCGACCAACACGATCATCAATTCGATTTCCGGATGATTGGCGTGAATAGCCTGGGCGATCTGCTTGAGGAGAATGGTTTTCCCGGAACGCGGAGGGGCCACAATCAGGCCTCGTTGTCCCTTCCCTAACGGAGCCACGAGATCCACAACCCTGGTCGACACACATTGCAGGTCTTTGTTCTCCAAAAGAATCCGGTCCTTTGGAAACAAGGCCGTCAGCCGGTCAAACGGCGTCCGGGCCTCCCATGACTCCGCCTCAATTCCCTCGATCGTCCGGACCTCGGCCAGAGCCAGATACTTCTCTTTCTGCCGGGGGATCCCCACGACGCCGCGCAAAAGCGCTCCGGCCTCCAGCCCATAACGCCGGACGATGCCTGGACTCACATAAATACAGTCGGCCGTGGGCGCGAAATTGTAGCGGGGCCACCGAAGAAACCCGAATCCGCTGCCATTGGCCAAGTCCAGCACTCCCTCCACTTCGATCCGCGAACCCCGGCGAGCGCACAAACTCAAGATGTCGTGGATCAATTGAAACTTCGAGCTGTTCCCCGGGACTCGCAATTGCAGCTCCTGCGCCATCTCGTAGAGCGCCGCCGTGTCGAGGTCGTGATAGTCGTTGAGGAAAACCTCCGCGGGCACTTCCGGGGCGGGGAGAACAGTACGTTCCTGCTCCGGCGCAGCCGGCGCCAGCGTGTGTGTATCGGATCTCGTGGTCATGGTCTCATCACATCTCCAGCAAGCCGCACAGGAGGTCTACTTGCTCCTCCAAGGCCGCCCGGGATCCTTCGTTCCACAAAACCTGGTCCGCTCGCCGCATTTTCCCGCTCATGGGCATCTGCGCTTGAATCATCGCCATCGCCATCGCTTGATCGATGCCGTCGCGCTGGATCAGTCGTTCCATCTGTGTGCATTCCTGTGCCGCAACCGCCACAACGCGGACGGCAGGAAACTTTTCCTGAGTTTCGAAGAATAACGGGATATCGGCGATCACCCATCTTCTGCCTTCCTGCCGGCCGCGCTCTACTTCTTCATGAAAGCGCCGGGCCACGACGGGATGCAGAAGATTTTCCAGAAAAGCCCGGTCTTCCGGGTTCTCGAAAATTCGCCCGCGAAGTGCTCGCTTGGCGACCGTTCCATCGGGGTGAAGAAACGCTCTTCCGAAATGTTCTCCTATTTTCACCCGGATTTCCGATGAAGTCAAGGCCCGATACACTTCCAAATCGGAATCGAAAAACGCCGCCTCGCCACACCTCTGCCGCAAGGCCGACAGCACCGCGCTCTTTCCGCTGGCCACGCCGCCGGTGATCACCGTTACCTCGGGCAAGTTCTTCACTTCTCTGACCTCTCCCGGCTTCAGGGGCGCCTGCGCCAACTCCCTCCAACCCTGCCGCGGAAACGGTGTCCTAGGTTCAGAAAGGGGTGCCGAAAGGACGCAAACGCCGGAATCCGCGGATTCCGCGCAGGAGATCAAATCCGAAGCAGGCAGTCGCCCGGGGGCGGAATCAGAAATCGTCCGGAGGAGGAAGCAGCAGATTGGGTTCCGCGCCGACGCCACCGTCCAGGCCATCGTCAACCGCTGTAAGCCCATCGGCTGTGCCCGGTTGGCGCAAACGCTCCCCAGCCGGATTGATCAATTTTGCGGTCACGAAAACCATCAGATTCCTCTTCAAATGTTGTTCCGACTCGCTCCGGAACAACCTTCCCAACAAGGGAATATCGCCCACAAGGGGAACCTTGTCCTCGACGTGCTGCACGTCTTCCCGGATAAGACCTCCGATGGCCACCGTCTGACCGTCCCAGACAGTCACGTTGGTGGTCGCCCGCCGCGTTTGGAAAACGGGCATATCGATCCGGTTATCCGTGATCGTGATCTGAATCGGTTGGTTCAAGGCGTTGATCCCCGCCGTTGTGATTGGACTGCCGTAATTGACGAAGCCCTCGAATTCCACCACCTCCGGCGCCATATTCAGATCGATGGTGTACCCATCCGGCCCCACCACGGGATCCACCTCGAGTGTCACCCCCGTATTGCGCGTCGTAAACGCCGTCGGTGTCGCCGGCGTCACCGGAAACCCGCCTTGTGTCGCTTCTGCGCCCACGGTCTGTGGCAATTCTGGCGGATCGTACTCCGTCGGATAGATGAGTTCGCGAATGATCTCGACCTTGGCGCGGCTGCCGCTTTTGGCCACAATGTTAGGGGCGGTCATGAGATCGGAACCCTTCTTCAGACTCAGAGCCCGGACGACGACTTGGAACTGCGGGTCAGTGAGGACGCCCGCTACCGACAGCACGCCGGGAGAAGGACGTGTGCCCGCGATCAATCCCCGGTTCTGCTCCAAGAGCAACGCGTCGATGGCATTGCCCTGAATGCCCACGGTGCCGGACCGGTTGCCTGCCGTAATCGGGTTTCCACCGATTGGGGTCGGCGCTCCGGTGGACTCGTCGAAGCTGTTGAACGGGTAAAAATTGTAGCCGATCGGATTCCCGCTGGATTCATCCGGCAATCCCAATTGGCTGTTCCCATAAGTGCCGCCGGCCGACGTAATCGAACCGCCCCGATAGCCGCCTCCATACTGTCCCAAAAGCCAATCGAAGCCCAGTTCCTCGGTGTTGTCCTGACGGATCTCGACAAACTTGACCTGGATATCCACCTGCATAGGAACATCCACCTGAATGCTTTCCACAAAGGCATCGATCAACTCGATGTTCTTCTGGGAATTGCGGACCACCAACTGCGAACTCGTTGCGTCGAAAAAGGCGCTGGCGCCATCGGGGCCCGTGATGCCTCGAGCCTTGAGGATATCCGAAGCGGAGGCTCTCGGCGCGAGTCCGCTCTCGCCAGCAGGCGCTCCGAAGGGATCGTCGGAGGCCGCGCCGGCTCCGCCTTCCGCCGCACTCAAGGTCTCAAAGGACGCCGGCACTTTATAGACTTTCCGGTAGAGAGTGTCGTCTGAATCGCTCGAACCCACGATGCGGACGGCAAAAGCCTCGATACGGTATTGCAGCCCAGACAGTTGGGTCACATACTGCAAAGCTGTGAGCAGCGGAACTCCTCGCAAGCTGAGGCTGATCGGTTGGGTGTGCCCGCCCGCTGCAACCACGCTTTGTTCGTCCACCACAAAGCTGATGCCCCGGCCATTCGGATCGAGAGCCTGGCTCCGCTGCCGCAGGAACTCCACCGCTTCATTGATCGTCACCGACACCAAGTCGATCGAATCCAGCGTGATGGTCCTGAGGAGAGAGCTGATGTAATCGACCCCCTGGCCTGGCCCCAACTCTCCGTCGTCCGCGCGTTGCAGAGTCAATCCTTTCGGGGGCACCGTCGTCTCCCATTTCGAGGCGATATCCGCCAAGGCCCGAGCCCGGGTTTGATCGTAGCCCGTCTCATAATACTTCATTCGGGAATTCTCCACCTCTTCCATCTGTTGACGCGCCGCCGTGTTATAGGGATCGGTTCGCAAGACTTCATATAGGTTCTCGTCTGCGGCATCATAACGGCCAATGCTGTGATTCCCCGCTGCATCGACCAAGTTTTGCTGCACTTTCTCGACATTCTCGCGGTGACGCCGGTCGTCGTCCAAATTGGCATAGTCCAGGGCTCTTTCGATGGCCCGCAGGCCGCGGTCTCTTTCCAGCAAGTCGAGTTGGAACGGCGGAGTATGCTCGGGCAACCGGATTCCATAACGCAGGTCCCGGTGCTCGGGATAGGCTTGCAACCCCATCTCCACGAAGCGGCGAGCCTGCTCGTAACGGCCTTCCGCCATCCGTGCCCGCGCCAAATCCGCACAGACTTCCGCCAGAGCGTAGCCGTAGGATTTCCGCCGGTTTTCGGTCATCGACGATACAGGCAAGATCTCCAAGGCATGGCGATACTGCGAAACGGCCTGTTCCAGATTCCCCTGGGCCTCGTACTCGCGCCCCGTCCAATAGGCCTGATCGGCCTCGATGACTTGCCACTCGCGGCGAGCCTTTTCCGCCTCGGCATAATACGAATAAGAGTCCACCTCGTAGCCGCTCTCGACCACGTAGTCCGGACCGGCCAGCACTCCGGCGGCAGACGCCACCAAGACGGCCGCCCCAGACACCGTGTTGAACCATCTGAGAATCATGTCGTGGTCAGGGTCTTGGGCGTTATTTGACCTGGTATCCCTTGCCGTAGGTGACGGGGGGCGTTATAGGCGGCGGGAGCGACTCCGGCGCTTCCTCTTCCTCCTCCTCGGGTTTTTCACAGAGCACGTTTCCGGCCGGGTCGATCAGCTTGGCGGTGACAAAGACCATCAGGTTGCGCTTGTCGCGCTCCTCCGATTCGGAGCGGAACAGGCGTCCCAGCAAGGGGACATCTCCCAGAAACGGCACCTTGTCCTGGACATGCTGCACATCCTCCCGCATCAGGCCACCAATGGCAACGGTCTGGCAATCCCATACCGTCACCGCTGTGGTGACTTTCCTCGTTGCGAAAACAGGCATCTCGATGCGGTTCTCCGTGACCACCACTTGGATAGGATTGCCCAAAAGATCGGTTCCCAGCGCGGTGATCGGACTGCCGTAATTGATGAACCCCTCGAACTCCACGATTTCAGGAAGCAAATCCAAGTCAATGGAGTATCCGTCTGGTCCGATCACCGGCGTCACCTCGAGGGTCACGCCCGTGTTGCGCACTTCAAACGCCGTCGGCGTCGCCGGAGTCACTGGGAAGGTCGCCACCGTCCCCGGGCCTCCGCCGCCTCCGCCGCCTCCTCCTGCGAGCGTGGCGCCGACCTGCTGCGGCAGTTCCGGCGGATCATACTCCGTCGGATAGATCAATTCGCGAATCACTTCGATCTTTCCGGGACTGCCGCTCTTGGTCACGATGTTGGGTGCCGACAGCAGATCGGTGCCTTTCTTCTGATCGAGGGCGCGGATGACCACTTGAAACTGGGGATCGGTCAGAATCCCCGCCAACGAAAACACGCCTGGAGCCGGCGAAAGGAGACCCGAAACCGCACCCACACGCCCATTGGCGATGAGGGCATCGATGGCGCTTCCAACGATCGCCGATGATCCCGTCCGCAATCCCTGGGTCACACGGCCTCCGCCCACCGGAATTCCATTGACCACTCCCCCGCCGATGGGATTTCCGTCCGCATCGATGACCGGATAGTCGACGCCGCCGAACTGGCTGGCGCCGGTCCCGCCCCCGATCAGCACGTCATCCGCACTGCTCCAACCAAAGCCGCTGAGCAGCCAATCGAAGCCGAGTTCCTTCACATTTGTCTGACGAACCTCCACGAACTTCGTCTCGATCTGGACCTGCTTCGGCACCTCGGTGTCGATGAGGCCGATAACGAATTGCTCCACAAGTTCCAGGTTCTTCTGCGTGTTGTGGACGACGACCTGCGAGGTCTGAGGATTGAAGAAGGCGCTCGATCCATCGGGGAAATCCACACCGGCATCCTTAAGGACTTCTACGGCCTGGCGCCGGGTGATCCCCAGGCCAGCGCCATCACTGGGCGCACCGAATGGATCGTCCGTCGTTTCGACAGCCCCGCCCCCGCCAATCGACAAGAAAGAGGGCGGCACCCGATAGATATCCGTAAACATCTGACCGCCTTCGTCGCTCTCCGGCACGATGACCACGGAATAGGCTTCGATCTTTGATTTCACACCGGCCAAATCGGTGATGTAGCGCAAGGCCTCGACCAGGGGAACGCTTTCGATGGTCAGAGTGATGGGACGCGTCAGCGCATCGCTGCCGCTGACCCCGATGGCGCGGGAATCGATGACGATGTTGATGCCCTTCTTGGTGTTGTCGGTTTCGATCCCGTCCCGAAGGATGCTCTGTTCCCGGAGATAGTCGACGGCTTCCCGGAGCGTCACGTTGACCAGCCTGATCTGAGGGATGATGATTTCATTAAGCTTGGCCGTGATGTAGCCGATGCCTCCTCCCGCCGACAAGAGGGGATCGATCATTTCGTGGGTGAGACCCAAGTCGGCAACCGGATTCTCCCAAGCCTGTGCGATATCCCCGAGGTATTTCGCCCGGGTATGGTTGTAGGCCGCCTTGTAATACTCCATCCGGGCGTTGTCGTTACGTTCCATGGCCCGCCGGGCTGCCGCGTTGTAGCGGTCGATGCGCAGGGCGTCTTCCGCGTAATTATCGGATTTGTCGTAGAGACCAATCATGTGACTTCCGTCCACTCGACGCAGCAAGTCTCCCACCCTTTCCACGCGATCATGGTGAGCCGCGTCGTAGCCGGTAGGATAGCGCTCCGGATCGTCCAATTGCTCGAGGAGTTTTCGGGTTCTCTTGTCTTCCGGCCGCTCCGCCAGGATGTACTCGAGCAGATTGCGAGCCTCCTCGATCCGCCCCTCGCGCGCGATCTCTTCCGCGTATTTCACTCCCGCGCTCGAGAGTCCGCTGAGGTAAACCTGCCGGTGCTCTTCGGTCGCAGGTGCGTAGGGCAGCAAATCCAGGGCGTTGCGGTACTCCGTCACCGCTTGCCCATACTCACGCCGGAGATAGTGCTGCCGGCCCCGCTCGTAGGCGGCATTGGCTTCCTCGATCCGTCCCACGCGCCGGACGTACTCCCGCTCGGCAATCTCGCTGCTATAGCTGGCCCCGTAATAACCCGGGTCACCTGGTCCAGCCCAAGCCCAGGGCAAAGCTGACAGAGCCAGCAGGATGGTCCAAGCCGCCTGAAACCGCTGGGTCCTGCCTCGAAAGTCCGGGGTGCGCATCATGTGTCTGGAGCGTTGCACTGATTAAAGCCTGAAACCGTGGTCTCCCGTCAATGGTTTCCTCAGAAAAGTTCCGAATTCTTAAGGAAATGCGCCGCACCTCGGCACGATGATACTCTCCCCTTCAGGGTTTTCGATCTCCGCTTCGTCCTCCGTCACCTTGATGACCTTGTAGGGAATGGAATCGGTGTCTTTGGACAAAATGATCGAGTCTCCTTCCTTGATCTTGAAATCGCCTCTGTCGGTGTCCAGGGCGTCCCGGAAAATCCCGGTGAAGGTCGGCAACGGAAAGGGCTTCGCACGCTCCAGTTCGAAGGTCTGATTCGCTCCCGTCGCCATATCGGTGACCGTCACCACGGAGAGATCCACCTTCGTGTCCGTCCTCGGATTCACTCCCTCCACTTTTTCGTAGCGATCCAGTCGAAACCGGTCGCCATCATCAAAACTTTCCCCTTCTCGCATCCAGAAGTTGTCGGTCTCATCGCCGCTCGCAGTCTTGCGAATACGTTTGATCTGATGCTGGTTCCCGGTTGTGGTCTCGTAGATCAGCGTGTAGTCCGACGGCATCAGCTCGACCAAACACAGCTTGGTGTAGAAGGGCGGGTGATCCGCCCGATTGTTGGGATCGGTTTCTCCATTGATGAACTCCTCCTCGTTGGTGAAGCCGTCCCCGTCCGGATCCTGCCTCAGGAGATCGGGCGAAGTGATGTCCAGCCCGTGCTTCAAGATGTAGGCGTTCGAGAGAGGCGGCAAAACGGGCGTGCCTTCCGCCTCGACGCGGCGGGCCTCACCCTGCGCATCCAGGACAATCGGCACAGACCGGAACAGGCCCCAAGCCCCCTCGGGCTTGGCCCACGCGACTTCACCCCGGTAGAGTCCAGCCGCTGTCTCCAGATCGGTCAATCCCGTTTCTTTGAGCTTGACCACCGGCGGCACATCCGCGGCCTCGAACTCTTTAGCGAAAGTCAGGCTCCTAAAGATGAAATAGCCGCTGCAGCCGATCGCCACGACGCTGGCCACGATGAGCACAATCTGATCCCAGTGATTCTTGATCTTTTCGTTCATGATGCAGGATCGGCCGGCGGACGCATGAGACAGACCAATGCAACGCCGCAGGGCAGGGAGAAGGAACGTATCACCGGGATTCCTGCGCCACCTCCACAGCGTCCGGTTGTTTGAAGCGCACCAAATCCATATTCAGATAGACCCTCACCACTTCTCGGCCGAGAATGAAATGCAGCCCGCTCGCGCCCGCGGACCCGAAGTCCGAATCCTCCGTCTCCGCATCTTCACTCGATTCGAAGTCCGGCTCAGTGACCTCCGCAACGATGATGTCGCTGCGCTCTGGTCCCTCCGGTTTCTCGTTCTCGAACCGCAGAAACTTGACCACCATGATATGGCTCGGGGAATTGGCGATGGCGTTGAGGATCTGCATGGCTCCCTCTTGCGTGGCGCTGAAGGCTATCTCGAAGGGATAGGCCTCCCGGATCTCCGCGGCCGGATCCGGCTTCTCAGCGGGTGTCCGCGCTCCGCTCGCCGCCGGTGGACGCGCGCCTTCAGCCGGAGGCTCACTCTCGACTGCCAGAGGCTTGCGATAGAAGCCCTCCACCGAGAGGACCCCATTCTCGAAGAGGATCGTGAACAGATTCTGGAAGGCGCCGAGCTGGAAACTCAACAATCCGGTGGCGTCCCGGCGCGGCAAGGTGGTCTCGTAGGAAGCCATCCCGAAGTAGAAATCGGTCGGCAACTCGACATTCGCCGCCGCCGCCTGTTCCTGGATGGCGGCGACCATATCGCTCAGATCCTTTTGAAACCGGACATCGGAGACATCGTCCAGCTTGGCCTGAGCATCGAGAATCTCCGCCCGCAACCGCGCTGCGCTCGCTTCATAGGATTCGACCTCCTCCTTCCATTTCCGGTAGTTGGTCTCATCGGGAAAAGGCCGGCCTCCTTTCAAGCGTTGCAGTTCGTTCTGCTTGACCAGAAATTCCTCCTTGGCCTCGCCCGCCGCTTTCCATCCCTTGAAGATGGCGAACCCCAAGCCGCCGATTCCCACGATGGCTAACGCCAGGAGGCCCGCCAAAAATCCGTTCTTTTTCAACCAGAGCATGATCTGAGGAAATACTGCCGGGGTCTCTGCTGACTATCCTATTTGATGTCGATGTTTTTGATCAAAGGGAGATCCATCTGGAAGGACCAAGCCCAGCGATCCTGAGCCGCCGGAGTGTCCGTCACCACTCCAAGATCCCGGGCTTCCTTGTCCTTGACGTCGAAAAACACCGACTTGGCCTTGAGACTGTCCAGAAAATCGAAGACGACCTTGTTTCCCGCAGGATTCTCGTGAAAGAGGCCCCGAACGAAAAGCCCACCGATCCCGGAGGGTGACTCCGCAGCCTCAGGGGCGCCCGCCGCCGGCCTGGGCCTGGGCGTAGGCCTGGCCCCAGTCGTCGTCGCCGCGCCAACTTCCGGAACCGTCAGGGGGGCCGTAAGTCCGTCCTTCACGATCGGCTTGGTGAAGTCCTTTTTGTCGACCGTCGGAGCCAGCAAGGTCAGCCAAATCTGATCCGAGGGCAGCGAGGCGTTGATATCGTTCAACACATTGATCCACAGGACCCGGTCGTTCAGAGTCTGCTGAAAGGGGTGGACCTCGGCCTGGACCGTCTCGAGCCGCTCATCCAACTTCCGGATCCGTTGAGCCACCACATCGAGGTCCGCGACTTCCGCAGCGATCTCGACCGTGCGCGCTTCCGTCTTGCTCTTGGCCTGATAGAAGAAAAATGCCATCGCGGCCATCGCTCCGAGCAGGGCCACCAATGCCAGGATCAGCGCCGGCTTGCGTTTTTCCAGGTCCCGCGCTCGCGACAGGGACTCGGGAACCAACTCGAGTTCGATCGGGCTGCCCTCCCGGTTGCGCAGGGCCAACCCCACCATTTCTCCCATCCGGTGCGCCTCGGACGCGACAACATCCGTATTCACCTTTGGCCCGACGGCCACATTGCGCATGGCGTTGAAAAACTCGACCGGCAGACCGAATTTCTCGGCGAAGAATTCTCCGATCCCGGGCATGGACGCCCCACCTCCAGCCAGGAAGATTTTGACCGGCGAATTCCCCCCTTGCTGGCTCTTGTAGCGGCTGTTGCTGCGGACGATCTCCCCATGCAGACGGGTCAGCGTGCTCCGGGCAACATTGCCGATGGCGGCGGCTTGGGGATCCTCGGGCGGCGCATGGGCTCCCCCGGGAGCGACTTGCCCGTAGGCCAGCTTCAACTGCTCCGCCTGCTCAAAGGTCGTGTCCAGCTCCTTGGCGATCGCCGAAGTGATGTTTGAACCTCCGATCCGGCTCGTGCTGATGAACACTTTCTGCCCTTCAATGTAAATCAGGTCCGTCGTCCGCGATCCGATGTCGACCAAGAGGACGCAATCGAACACGTCCGGATAGTTGTAGCGAAACGCATTGTAAACGAGCATGGGCGCGATGTCGGCCGATACTGCGTTCAATCCGGCACCTTCCACCGCGTCATTGATCGCGTTGAGTTCATCCGACTTGATGGCTCCCAACAAGACCTCGACTTCACCGCTGCCGGGTTCTCCGATGAGTTGGTATCCCCAAACCACCTCGTCGAGAGGAAACGGCACGTTCTGTTGCGCCTCGAAGGCGACGATCTGCTCGACCTTGTCCTCGCTCAGAGGCGGGAGTTTGACGAAGCGAGTGAACACCGGTTGGCTGCTGATCGCGTAGCGTGCTTGCTGCCCCCGCGCCCGCGTTGCGCCCACCAATTGCCCGACGGCTTCCTTGACCAATGGCGTCCGGGTAACATCCGAAGAAGGATCCCCCGACAGCTCTCGCACCTCGTAGACCTTCAAAACCAGGGACCCGCCGCCGCCGGCAAACGAGGCCAGACTGACCCGCTGAGAACCGATGTTCAGGGCGACGGACGCAGGTTTGGTAGCCATATTCGATCGTAACAAAATCCCGGATGCAGCTTCTCTCTCTCCCGGTCAATCCGTGACTTCAGGATAACGATCGGGATAGAGCAATGCGAAGGGAGTCTTGTTGATCGAACGTATCAGATCCTGAACCTGATCTCCTTCTCTCCACTGTCCGTCCCTTTGAAACCCCTTCTGATCAAACCCCACCATGTCCCCCCCGTGATGAATCTCGACCGCCACCGCTCTGACATCGGCCAAGGTAGCCTTCGCTTTTGCCACTTGGCGGGCCAGCACGACGGGCGGAATGTAGGCCGAGGAATAGCAGGTCGTGTTCAAGGGAACGTTCCGGTGCGTCACCGTGTGCGTCAGAATCTGGCCCCTCTCGCCACCCTGGAGAAGGATAAAGTAGCGCACCTCCACATTGTCGATAAACGGCGGACCCTGCTGCCGCTCCTTGACTTCCGGAACGAATGCCACTTCCACTTCCAACCATTCCAAGGCATCGGTTCTCTTCTTCTTCGCCCCGGAAAACGAAAATTCGGGGGTCTGCTGCATCTCCATAACTAGCTTGGCCTTCCATACGTTCCCCGCCTGCGCTCGCAGGGAGTCAGGGGCCAAGAGGAGCCCCGCCGAAAGGGCCATCGTCAACCGGATGAATGCGGCGCTGGAAAACTTCATGGAAAAGAAGAGGAATCCGGGTTCAAATCGAGGAACTCCCGTGGTTTGAAGTGGGCGAAGAATTGGTTCTTTATCGCAGCTTGGCGAGCTATTTATCAACTATTTTTTTGGAAGACGGGATTTTCAAGGGTTGCGCCCGGTCTCTCGCGGGCCCCGGCGCCGCCCAAAACTGAGCGGAAGTAGTCCAGAGTCCGGCGCATCCCCTCCTCGAATCCCACGAGCGGTTCCCAGCCGAGCAGCGTGCGGGCCCGGGTGATGTCCGGCTGTCGCAGCTTGGGGTCATCTTCCGGCAATGGCCGGTAGACCACACCCGGTGATCCCGGCGCTAAAACGAGCAGCGCCTCGGCAAAATCCTGGATCGACATTTCGCGGGGATTGCCCAGATTCACCGGCTCGTGAAAAACGGTCTCGGAAAGCCGGAGAATTCCTTCGATCAGGTCCGACACGTAACAAAAACTCCTGGTCTGACTGCCGTCGCCAAACACAGTCAGTTCTTCACCGCGCAAAGCCTGGCCCACAAGGGCCGGCACCACCCGGCCGTCGTCCAGCCGCATCCGGGGTCCGTAGGTATTGAAAATGCGCACGATCCGGGTGTCGAGTCCATGCGACCGGTGGTAAGCCATGGTCAAGGCCTCGGCAAAGCGCTTGGCTTCGTCGTAGACGCCGCGGGGACCGATGGGATTGACGTGCCCCCAATAATCCTCCCGCTGCGGGTGCACCTGGGGATCCCCATAGACTTCCGAAGTCGAAGCCAACAAAAGAAGGGCCGACTTGGCCCGGGCTAGCCCCAGCGCGTTGTGCGTTCCCAACGCCCCCACTTTCAGCGTCTGGATCGGGAGCCGGTGGTAGTCCACCGGACTCGCCGGTGAGGCAAAGTGAAAAACGGCATCCACTCTGCCCTCCACCTCGATGAACCCGGTGACGTCGCGCCGGATGAGCTGGAAGTCCGCCCGCCCCTCCAAGTGCGCCAGATTGTGCAGATTTCCGGTCGCCAGATTGTCGATGCCGATCACCCGGAAGCCCCGCTCCAGAAGCCGGTCGGTGAGATGGGATCCGAGGAATCCCGCCGCTCCGGTCACAACGGCGACTTTCTGTTGTCCCATCACGGTGTCGCCGCCCATCTCAGCTCAGTGGCCCTCCCGCCGCAGGCGCCCTTGACCCGCCGCGCTTCACCGGGCGCCAAACCCAGAAAGCACGGCCGGGATCGTCTTCAACAGGATTTTTAAGTCCAACCACAGCGACCAATTGTCGATGTACTTGAGATCGAGCTGGACCCATTCTTCGAAATCGGTGATCCGGTTCCTCCCTCCCACCTGCCAAAGGCAGGTCAAGCCCGGTTTCACACTCAGCCGGCGCCGCTGCTCACTCCGCTCGATCTTTTCCACTTCGTAGACGGGCAGCGGCCGGGGCCCCACCAGACTCATCTGCCCCAACAGCACGTTGATGAGCTGGGGCAACTCGTCGATGCTGAACTGCCGCAGGAGTTTGCCAAATCGGAAGACCCGGGGGTCTTCCTCGATCTTGAAGACTGGACCGCACATCTCGTTCTGCTCTTCCAATTCGGCCCGAAGATGCTCCGCATCATGGTTCATCGTCCGAAACTTGTACATGGTGAAAGGCCGGCCGTAGAGGCCTCCGCGCTCTTGCCGGAACAACACCGGCCCCGGAGAAGACATCCGGATGCCCAACCAGGCCACAATCCACAATGGCGAAGACGCCACGATCAGAACGCCGGCCCCCACCCGGTCGAAGGCGTTCTTGAAGAGGAGTGCCCAGGAAATGTCTGGAGTCGTCCGGAACACCAACATCGGCCGGCCACCCACGTTCTCGAACCCTGGCCGCGCCAAGGTGGTCCGGAAAAAATCGGCTGACAACCACACCTCGACCCCTTCGCGCTCGCAGGCGATCAAGGCCTCCTGCACCTGACTGAAATAGGCGTGTTCCGCGGCAAAAACGACGCGCGCTACGGAATGGGTGTGGAGCAACTCGATCAAGCCCCCGGTCGTCACCTCGTCAATGTCCAGACGGGCCACCACATCCATCTCCAATTGCTGCTCCAGCGGCATATGTTCGAGGACTTCTTCGACATCCTCCGGCCGGCCGATGAGCACCACCGCCTCCTTGAGTTGCCCGGAAAGCAATCGCTTGCGAAGGATCCCCTTATAGATCGCCTCCTTCGCCAGAAACGCCGCGACGGTCAATCCCGCAAACATCACCAACACCGTCCGGCTGTCGGTCGTCCACTTCAGAAAGACCACGCAGGCGCCGATGACGAGACCGATGTAGACCATGGCCTGAAAAAGTTGCCGGACCGCGGTGAACGGGCTCTTTTGCAGGACGTTCGTGTAATACCCTTGAAATTCGAGGGCCACCGGCGTGAAAGGCACGATCACAGCCATGACCCACAAGAAATTCTCAAAGGTGGGGATGACCGGCAGGTCGAACCAGTCCTGCATCTCATAACGCACCCAGTGGGCGAACCAGAACAAGAATGCCAACAGCAGGCTGTCCAGAATCTGATTGAACTGAAGGCTGATTTCCTGTTTACGCCCGAACATACTCTCCCGAAACCGGTCCCCCGGCAGCCTTTGGGTTTGTCACCATCAAGATTTCTAAGAATTCCAGCTAATCATCTCTTTCCGCTTCTTCTCTTCGTGGTCAAGCGACAACAACGCAAGACACCCTCGCCACGCTCTCTGGTCGGCGCCGTGGCCGACCTGGATACCTGGCGGCGGTTGCCTCGCCTCCGAAACGCGGCCGCCGCGGACTACATCGAAATCCGCGCCGACGCATTCCCGCTTCTCTTGGATCCATCAGGCCCCACTTCCGTTCAAACGTCTGTGCCGCTCCTGCTCACCGTCCGGCGAGCCGACGAAGGCGGATACGCTGCCTCCCTTTCAGACGGCGAAAGGGCTTCCTGCTACGCCCGGCTCCTGCCCCAGGCCTCGTTGGTCGACCTCGAAATACGCTCGCTCTCCTCGCTCCGAGGCACTCTGCGGCTCGCCCGGTCCGCCGGCGTGCCCCTCGTCGCTTCCTTCCACGACTTCTCCCGCACGCCCAGCCGCCGCCGGCTCCAGACGCTCATCCTGCGTGCCGAACAAGCCGGCGCCGCCGTGGTCAAGATCGCCACCTATACCCGTAGCGTCGCCGACGTCGCCACTCTGGCCGGTTTGTTGGAACGTCCGGTGTCCCAAGTGCCGCTCAGTCTCATGGGGATGGGACCTCTCGGGGCCGCTTCCCGCATCCTCCTGGCCCAACTCGGCTCCGTCCTCAATTATGGCTATCTCCTGCGTCCCAATGCCCCAGGCCAATGGTCCATCGCCCTCTTCCGGCAAATCCTCAACGCCCTCCCTCCGCTCTCCCCTCCGGAAATCCCAGCGTCTCCAGAGGCGCCGGCGGCAAAGACTTGAGAAAGCGCTTTCCGTAAGCCCGGGTCACGATCCGTTTGTCCAGAATCACTGCGATGCCCTGGTCCCGCTGCGAACGGATCAAGCGGCCAATTCCCTGTCGAAGCTTCAGGATCGCCTCAGGCAGCGAATAGTGGAGAAACGGGTCGCCGCCGTCCTCTTGAATTCTCTCGATTCGCGACGCGGTCAAGGGATGATCAGGAACGGCGAAGGGCAGCCGCGTCACGATCACATTGGATAAGGCCTCCCCAGGCACATCCACTCCCGTCCAGAAGCTGTCCGTTCCAAAGAGCACGCTCGAAACGTCGCGCCGGAAAGCCTCAATGAGCCGGTGCCGGGGCTGACCCTCACCCTGTACCAAAAGGGGCCAGCCGGCTTCCTGGCAGACGCGCCGGAGACGCTCCGCCATCGCCCGCATCAAGCGGTAACTGGTGAACAGGACGAACGCCCGGCCCTCCGAGAGCCGCAGGAAATGCTGGATCCAATGCGCCAAGGCATCCTCATAGCCTGGCCCATCGGGATCCGGCATCGAAGCCACCACGTACAACTTCATCTGGCGCGTGTAATCGAACGGGCTCCCGATGCTCACGGCTTCGACCGTTTCCGCCCCCACTCTCCTCCGGAAATACTCCAGGCCCGGGTCGCCCACCGCCAACGTGGCGCTGGTAAGGATAACCGGACGCGGCCGGGCAAACAACAAGGTGCGCAGCCGTCCGGCTACATCCAGGGGGGCGCCCTCCAAACAAACCCTCCCAGCCGTTCCCTGCTTCTCTACCCAGTAAACGTGATTCTCCAACCGCTGCTCCAGAAAATCCGCCAGCCCACTCCGCAAACCGCGCACCCGTCTCCCCATCTCGTCCAACTCCAACCGGAAATCCTCATCCTCGAGACCCTCCGCGGCGCTGGCCAGAGAACGTTCCACCTCGATCAGCCCATCCGAGAGGATGTCCTCGACAAGCGCGGGTTGGCGAACCCGGTGCGTCCGGCCCTCTCCCCGGAAACGGCACGCGTTCTCGATCTCGCCGAAGAAGATCTGGAGATTGTCCAGCACCCCCTCCACTGCACGGATACCGCGGCTATGCCGCAAGGCCTGAAACAAGCCCTTGCGATGCTTGGGATGGTAAAGCCGGTGCAATTCCAATGCCACTCCCGCCGCCGACACGTGGAGCCCCAATTGGCGGGCCGCGATGTTTTCCAAGGTGTGGGCCTCATCGAAGATCACAAAATCTCTGCTGAACAGCAATCCCTCACCCCGCGGATCGGCTTCGTCCTCCTGCGCCGCCAACAACGTGAAAAACAGGGTGTGATTGAGCACCACCACATCAGTTTCCTCCAGCCGCCGCCGCAGCGCCTGATAAAAGCAAAGCCTCTGGCCGCAGCGCCGCGGCGAGCACAATCCCGCCTCGCTGCAAACCTGAGCCCAGACCCGCGCCGATGGCCGGAAATCCAAATCGCTCAGAGAGCCGTCCTCGGTCCGCTTTGCCCATTCCCAGATGGCTCTCAGCTCCGCTTCCTCGTCTCCCGAAAACAGTTCCCCCGGTTGCGACATCGCGGCGCGCAATCGTTGGGGACACAAATAGTTCGCCCGCCCTTTCCACAACAGGTAGGAAAACTCCTGCCGCAACACGCGGCCCGCCAAGGGAAGATCCTTCCGCACCAGTTGTTCTTGGAGATTGATGGTGTGCGTCGAGATCAGCGCTTTGCGCTTGTGCGCCAACCCGAAGCGAATGGCCGGCAGCAGATAGGCTAGCGATTTCCCCACCCCGGTTCCCGCCTCGATGACCAGCGGCCGCTCTTCGACGAGCGCGGCAGCCACCCGCACCGCCATCTCTTGCTGTTCGGGCCGGAATTCGAAGTCCGGCGACGATGACAATGCTCCCCGCTCCGAAAACAACTCGGCCATCTCCGCCGCCAACCCGCCTGGCGCTGCTCCGGCGGACCTGTCGTCCACATCGATCATTCGCGCCCAATGCTCTTCATGGTTCCGCTGTTCGCCCGCATTTCTCGCCGCGTTTCGTCGCGAGGCGCGGCGTGCCTTGCGCCGGCAGCCGAGCGAAGCGAGACAACCAGTCCCGCAGGACTGCCCGCAAGGACTGCCCGCAGGGCGGAGCGGAGCGGCGGCAACGGCCGCGCTCCGCCAAGGGCGCTGAGGTGGGTGCCTACACCCTGGTCAAGCCCAAGGCAAGCAGAACGCCGTCCAGCCTGGAACATCACGTTCCGCAGCAAACATGCAGAAAGCAACACCCTGGCAAAAACGTGCCTTCCCAAATCCCGTTGGCGCATAGGCAGTGCGATCAGCCGCTTCATCTTCGTTCCTCATGGACACCAACCCGCGCTTCCCTAAGATGCCTCGTTCCGGAATCGCCGCTCGACCCGGGCCGCTCCGTCATCAAGTTCGCCATGCCCTCCTCGGGACACTCCGACAGAAATCCGCCGCGCGGAAGCGGCTGGCTCGTTCATCCCGCCCTGCCGTCCAGCCTCTTAGCCCTCGCCCTGATCGGCTTTTTGCCGGGATTCGTCCGAGACCTTCCCATGCCCGGCGGCCTCGAGGTGGAATGGTGGATCCATCGGCAGGGGACCCGGGCGTTGGCCTGGTTCTCGCCTCTGCTCCTGGTCCTCTTCTTCCGGACCCGCCGCCGCGGACGCCTGGCCCTGCTCGTCACCGTCTGCGTCGCCTCCTGGTTGCTTTGGTTGCACGGCGACTGGCAGGCTCACCACCAGATCGCCAACGTCAGCCGGATCGGCGAAACTCCGATTCCCGCCGCCTACTACGGCAAGGTCGTCCTCGTTTCCTTGCTCTTCCTCAGCCCCATCGGCCTCTTCGCTCTCTTGGGCCGCGCCACCCTGCTCGATCGTTACCTCCTCGCCACCTGCGTTGCCCCGTTCGCCTTCTGTCTCGTAGCCTTCTTCGGCATCTGGCTCGTCTTCGACCTCAACGACAATCTGCCCGATTTCCGCAAGGGAAACACCTCTCCAGGAAACATTCTCGCATTCTACGCCGCTCAAATCCCTCTCGTCTTCACCCAGATCGCCCAGCCGGTACTCCTCGTCTCCACCGTCTTCGCCCTCAGCCGGATGTCTCGCGCCAATGAGATCGTCTCCATGCTGGGAGCCGGCCGCAGCCTCTGGCGCATCGTTCTGCCCCTGTTTCTATTCGGCTTCTACGTTGCCTTCGTCCATACCGTCTTCAGTTATCACTGGGCCCCCTGGGCCGAAGGGCACAAGGAATCCCTCCTCGAACAGTTCAAACGCGGCGAAGAACAGTCCACCATCGCCGAGCGCCAGCTCTATGTGAACACGGACGATCGCCGCACCTGGTACATCGGGCAGATCCCGTTTCAGCTCGACCGCGAGCAACTCCGCATTCTGGATATTTACGAGAGGGATGAACACCAACGCATCCGGCTTTCCATCCAGGCCGCTTCCGCCTTCTGGCATTGGCGCGATGCCGCTTGGGAGTTTCGCGACGGAGCCGTCGCCGTCTTTCAGGAAAACGGCGACCTTCTGAGCAAGGATTTCTTCTCCAGCCACACCGTCTCGGGCTGGCGCGAAACCCCCTGGCGCATCGTCAGCAGCCGCTTCGAACCCGACTACCTCGGCGTGCCGGGGCTTCTCTCCTATCTTCGAACCCACAGCAACGACCGCAGCGCCCGGCTTCAACTCTACCAAACCAATCTCCACAATCGCTGGGCCGCCCCCTGGGGCTGCCTCGTCATCCTCTTCGTCGCCGCCCCGCTCGGAATTGTCTTTTCTCGCCGCGGGGCTCTCGGCGGAGTCGCCGCCTCCATCGTCCTCTTCGCCGCCATTCTTTTCGTGTCCGAACTCCTGCTGGCCCTCGGAAAGGGCGGCTTCATCCCACCTGCTCCCGCCGCCTGGTTGACAAACCTGGCTTTCCTTTGCATCGGAGCGCTGATTTTTCATCTCCGCGCCGGCAATCGCGAACTCCGCCTTCCCCGCCTTCGCCGGTCCTAACACCTCGACGACATCTGCCGCACCCGCAGACCTCCTGCATGCATCTCGAGCGCCAATGGAACCTTGGCCGCAGCGCCGCCGCCTGCGCCCACACCGGCCGCCCTTTCCAACAAGAAGAGGAGATTTACACCGCTCTGTTCGAGCTGCCCGGCGAAGATGACCGCGTCGAACGCCGGGATTACAGCAGCGACGCCTGGCAAGAGATCTCCCCCGGTCTCCAGCCCTTCTCGTTCTGGAAATCCCGCTTCGTTCCTCCCCCGCCGCCGGACGCGCCCGCCGAGCTTGTGGAAAAGGACAGCGCCGCCGCCCTCCTGCGGCGCCTCCTCACAGAAAACGACCCCTCGACCGTCAACGCCCGTTACATCCTGGCGATCATGCTCGAGCGGAGGCGAATCTTCGTTCAAACCGGCGCCAAGGTCGACCGGAAGAAGCGCCGGATCCTCATCTTCCGCCACCGGCACAGCGATGAGGTCTTTCTGGTGGAGGACCCCGGACTCCGCCTCGACCAGCTCGCCGCAGTTCAGGCTGAGGTCGGAGCCCTGCTCGGCCTGGCGCCGCCCTCCGGCGTGCCCAAGGCGCCGGAGTCTGCGGGGTAAGCGACATTCCAGGCTATTCCCTATCCAGAATGCCGTTGCGCTCGAGCTGGAGCTATGTTCCTGGGAAAACAAAGCGGGCCGCAGCCGGCAGCGGCAAACCAATGCCTATGCACCGGTCGGAACAAGGTATTGGCGTTGAACATTTTCATGCGTTTGGAATCAACGGCCAAGGAAAGCCGGCCGCTCCCGCCTCCGCTCCCCTTCAAACCTGCCCTCCTAAGTCATTGCCCTGCTCTACAAAGCGCGCTGGGATATCGAGAAAGTCTTCGATGAGTTCAAGAACAAGCTCCATGAGACCAAAGCTTGGGGCAGCACTCCCGTAGCCAAGAGCTGCCAAGCACGTCTGCTCTGCCTGACGCATACCCTCATGCTGCTCATGGAGGGGCTCATCGAACAGCAAAGCCCAGTGCGCAACCAAAGCGAACTTCGCCGTAAGGCCAAGCGCCACGCCCAGCGCCACGGGCAATCCCAGCAATGCGGAGCCGGGGGCTTGAGCTTTGTCCACACCTGCCTGCAGCGCTTCACTGAGCGCAGCGTGAAGTTCGTCCGCTGGTTGAAGAATCACTTGGACTCCAAGCGCTCTTGGAACGAAGCCCTCGCCCGTCTCGATCAAATCTACGCCCGGTCATGACGCGAATTTTGGACACCGACTCACCCTGGGGGGCAACCGCTCTCCGTGCTTCCGGCGTTGACCGCCGGCAAGGCGCGCCCTAAGCTGAATCGACATGAGTCCGGTCGGTCTGCGCTCAGATTCTCCCTTGATCAAGTTCATGAGCTGGGATGGCGAGTTCCATTATCCCTCCGACAACGGCGAGTTAATGAGCAACGATACTCTCCATTTCGAGTGGATTCTCTTCATCTATGACGCCATCCGCGAGGCCTTGCGCGACCGCGAGAATGTTTTTACCGCCTGCGACCTGCTCTGGTACCCTGTCGAAGGCAGGCCCGACATCAGCCGGGCGCCGGACACTATGGTCGTTTTCGGACGGCCCAAGGGACACCGCCCTTGCTGGAAACAGTGGGAAGAGGACGGCATCGGCCCCCAGTTTGTCGTCGAGGTAGCTTCCAAGTCGAATACAGAGGAGGAATTCCGGGAAAAACTCGCCTTCTACGAGCAGCACGGCGTGCTCGAATGCCTCATCTATGACTTCACTCGGAGGAAACTCACCGTTTGGCGCCGCCAGAGCAAGGAAGAGCCCCTCAATGTCGCTTGCCACAATAAGCCCTGGTCCAGCCCCTCGCTCGGAATGGAGTTCCGCCTCGAAGCGGACGGCCGTCTCGAGATCCGTCTGCCCGGCGGCCGT
>DATKCT010000125.1:0-15362 GCA_035513055.1 Verrucomicrobiales bacterium
CGAAGACCGGATCGCCTTTCTCGATGTCGAGTATGCTTCGCTGCGTCGTACCGCGTTGGAATTGCAGGAACTCCTTTCCCGCGAACACGAGGTCAACGAAGAACTCGCCGAATATGTCGGGAAACTCCGCGGCGAAGTGGAGGCCATGAAAAACGCCGGCGAAGACGGGATCCGGGTTTACTCCAGCGAAGCGGCTCGTTGACCTGCGGCGCAACGGCCGCCGGGGACCAGCGGCCGCCGGGGACAGGTCTTTGCAAGCCCCGCCTGAAGGGCCTGTTGCATGCGGAAGCCCGGACGCTGGATCCTGGATGGGGAAGGCTCTGCGATGAAGGCGCCGCTTCAGCGAAAATGGAACCCACTTTCAATCCGCGTCGACGAAACGGTAGGAGGCGAAGAACATTTCGTCGAAGGTCTGTTCGCCCCAGCCGACGGCGCGATTGGGATCCGGGTTGTGGAGGTTCATCGGGGAGTTATCCCAGGCGCCGCGGACGACGAGTTTCGTTCCGGCCGGAAGACGCTTTGGCTCGGCGAGTTCGTAGTCCCGCTGCCAGTTGAAATTGTAGTTAGGAACGGAAAGCAGCGTTTCCACGCGACCATCGCCGTAGTGCGCCTCGTAGCACATCCATTTCCCCCGGAAGTGCATGTGCGGATTCATGGCGTAGAGCAAGATGTCCCGTTGAATGGCGTTCTCTTTCATTTGCTCGTATTCCATGGCGCCAGGAGGAATGCGGAATCTCGAGTGAATGGCGACGCCGGTATGGTACTCTCTTTCCAGGGGTCCATCGGCGGTGTAGAGCGCTAACTGAGATCGATCCGTCTCCTCGCGGCCGGAAACCGTATAATGCAATTGGAACCGGAAATGGGCGCCGCCCGGAACGAGGATGCCGGAGCCTTGGGGGCATTTGGACGCGCCCATGCCCGGGGCATAACCAGCGAGGTGCCGCCGGCCGGTCCACTCGCCCTTGTCGTCCTTGACGTAAATGCTGGCGATGACGTGGTGGAGAACGCTGGGGTTGCCCGGCTTCACATCGACCGCGGAAATCCAGGTGTCTTCCTGGAAAGGGCTCTCGACCATGGCGTAGCGGTAGTCCAGGATTCCCTCGGCCGGGATGTGTTGCTCGCCAATGTCGATGAGGGCATCGGGTTCGCCGAGCGCCCAGCGGTTGTGTGAGGGTTCTCGCCCAGCGAGGGGATCGGGTCCGTCGCCGCGGGGACAGCCTGCGTCGATCCAATGCACCAAGGCGGCCTGCTCCTCCGGATGCAATGAACGGCCGTTGGCGAAGTCGCCGTGATGGGGATCGGCTTGCCACGGCGGCATCTGGCGGGTGAGCAGCACCTCGCGAATCATCTTCGACCATCCCCGCACTTTTGCATAACTGGACAGGGCGAACGGGCCGATGCCGCCTTCTACATGGCAACGGACGCAATTCTCCAAGAGGACAGGCGCGATCCTGCCGGCGTAGCTGATGGCGGGGCCGGCCTCCGGCATGGCGATGAGACAACCTGGAGCATCGACCTCCGCCGGTTCCACGGGTTCGCCGGCCAGAAAGGCATCGAGGGCCTCTCGAAGGAACTCGCGTTCGGCTTGCGGTTTCTCCGACTGATACCCGAGCCGGTCGTCGATGGGGCCGCGGAACACGATTTCCTTCGAGCCCGCGCTGATGAGGAAAGCCTCCGCGGTACGCTGGACCCCCAGCATGCCGGCTGCCAACTGGGCTTCGTCCATCAGTATGGGAACATCGATTTGAAAGCGTTCGGCTTCCTCGGCGACCTCGTCGCGTCCGTCCTGCGGGTTGGCGTTGAGCATAGCGAAGAGGATCCCTCGGGGCTCGTAGGCGGCGCGCAACCGCTGCAGTTCCGGGATGCGCTTCCGGACCAGGGGACAGCCGTTGCCTTGCACGAAGAGGACGATTCCGCGGATGCCCTCGGCGCGAAGGTAATAATCCAGTTCGTGGGACTTCCCGCGGTGATCGAGCAGGGCGAAATTATCGATCGTGCGGGCCGCGGCGGCCGGCAGCACGTTCCCGGAGAAAAGCAGAATGAGGAGGACGCAGCGAAGTTGGGAAAGCGGCATAAAAGGAACGAAATGTGGGATAGGAGACGAGGAATTGGCTGCGAAACCTTCAAAATAGCCGGATTGTCCGGCAGCGGCAACGGCCAGGTTGTCTTTCGGCGAAGAATCGAAAAACTCTAAGATTGCCGCCCTGGTTTCGTTGTCTCCCCTAAAGCCCGTTTTCGATTGCCATGAAGCTATTCTCCCTTCTCCGGCTGAGCGCCTGGCGCGCAGCATTGGTCTCGGTTTCGCCGGTTTTGCTTCTGGCCGAGCCTGCCCCATTGCGGGCCGCTCTGGGGGAGGACCGGCAACGCGCGGCGCAGCTTTTCGAGGATGGGAACTTTCAGGAAGCCTACGACCTGTTCCGGACTCTTCTCACCGGGCCGGAACACGGCGGCTCTCCCGCTGAAGAGGACCTGCAACGGGCCTGGAATTGCATGCAGCGCCTTGGCAATGCCGGCGACATTGACGCGTTTCTTGAAGAAATCGCAGCCGCCCACCCGGAGGATTGGCGGGTGTTGCGCGGCGTTGCGCAGGTGTATCGCGAAGCGCCGCATTACGGGATGGAGGTGGAAGGGGTGTTCCGCCGGGGGCGTCAGGAGGCGGGGACCCGTTTCCTTTACAGCGACGCCCGGGACCGGGCGCGGGCCTTGCAGCTTTTGAATCGAGCGCGGGAATTGGCGGCCGGAGATCCAGACTCTCCGGACGTCGCGACACTCTTGCAGCGGATGGTCGAAACCTTGCGGGATAACCGGCCCTACTGGCGGCTTCAGGAGAAAACGGATTTTGAGACGCTGCCGGATTTCGCGGGGCAACCGGAACACGGCGTTTGGGACGATGTTGGAACGCCGGTGAACGCAGCGGGCGACCCGGTGATCTTCGAGGTTCCCGGTTCCTGGGAGGATGCGGAAAACGATGGCGCCCGCATCCGTTGGCTCTTGGTCGAGATCGCCGAGATTCATCCGCCGCTGGCGGGTTGGGCTGAGTATGAACTCGCGACTAGCATATTTCAGAATGCCTTTGGCGTTCAGACCCTGGCTTCCTGGGGATATCTTCCGCGGCCGGTCCCCTCGGGAGAAAGCGGGGATGACCGGTCCGGAATCCTCGCCCTCCACACACTTGAGGAAAACGAAACGGTGTGCCGCCTGGCCACGGGCGTGAAGCGATTCACACTTCCGGCGGAGGCGGACTTCATCGCCCGGCTTCGTCTGATCTCCCGGGAACCAGGCTACACTTCTCACGCACAACCGGCGTTGGAGAACTTGGCGGGGATCTTTGAGAACCGGCGGCAATACGCCAAAGCCGCGGAGATCTGGCGGGAGACCATTCGCCGCTTTGGTCCAGGCAACGAGAACTGGCGCAGCAAGCGACTCGCCCAGATCGTGGACAACTGGGGCCGGTTTGACGGGACACACAGCGTGGCGGCCGGCTCCGAGCCCCGGCTGGGCTTCGTTTTTCGCAATGCCAGGAAGGCATCCTTTCGGGTCCGGCGCATCGACGCGCCGGCGCTGCTCGATGATGTCAAAGCCTACCTGAAGTCGGCCCCGGCGCAACTCGACTACGAGCAGATTCAGATCGATCAGATCGGTTATCGCTTGATTCAAGGCAAGGCGGACAAATATCGCGGAGAAGAAGTCGCCTCGTGGGAGACTCCGCTGGACCCGCGGCCCAATCATTGGGACCGGCGCATGGAGGTGGTCGTGCCTTGGAAGCAGGCCGGAGCCTATTGGGTCGAGGGCGTGACCGATGGAGGCAACACCACCTCCGTCGTTCTCTGGATCGAGGATACTGCGGTCGTCGAGAAGCGCCGGATTCGCGGCGGGATCTTCTATTTTGTCGCCGACGCCGCCGACGGCCGGCCGCTTCCGGAAATGACGCTGGAACTTTTCGGCTTCAAGCAGGAAGCGGTTCAACCGCGCAACAATCGCGGCCGGCCGCAATACCGCATTCTCACGCGTCAGTTCGCGGAGAAAACCAACGCCGACGGCATCGCCGCCGTGGACCGGCGCTCCTTGGACCACGAGTATCAGTGGCTGACCATCGCCACGGGGGCGGAAGGGCGCCGGGGATTCCTGGGCTTTCATCCGGTCTGGCACGACGATAGCCAGGAAGAGAAGTTTCAGCAGGTCCGGCATTACTCCATCACCGATCGTCCGGTTTACCGGCCCGGACACACCGTCCGTTTTCACGCGTGGGTAGGGGAAGCCCGCTATGATTTGGGCGATCGTTCGCCTTTTGCCGGGCGCGAGGCGCGCGTCGAGATCCATGATCCGATGGGCGAGAAAGTCTTCGAGAAGACCTTTCGCACGGATGCGTTCGGCGGATTTAACGACGATTTCGCCTTGCCCCAGGATGCGAAACTCGGCGTCTATCAGATACACACGTTTTGCCGCGACACGCAAGGAAGCGCGATGTTCCGGGTCGAGGAATACAAGAAGCCGGAATTCGAGGTGACCGTCGAGGCCCCTGCGGATCCTGTGGCCTTGGGGGAGACGATCCGGGCCCGAATTGCAGCCAAGTACTATTTTGGGGCTCCCGTGACCGAGGCGCGCGTCCGTTACACGGTGACGCGGACGGCGGCGGAGGCCTCCTGGTTCCCGGTGCGGCCATGGGACTGGCTCTACGGCAGCGGCTACTGGTGGTTCGCCTCGGATCACAGTTGGTATCCGGGATGGGAACGCTGGGGCCGCCGGCCTCCGAGTCCGGGCCATGGATGGGGATGGCCTCAGGCGCCGCCGGAAGTGATTCTGCGCAATGAAGTCGCAATCGGGGCCGACGGCGCGGTCGAGGTCGAGATCGACACCGCCTTGGCCAAGGAACTGCATGGAGATCAAGATCATCGATACTCCATCGAAGTCGAAGTCGTGGACGCCTCCCGGCGCGCCATCACCGCCAGCGGCTCGGTGCTCGTGGCGCGACGGCCGTTCCAGGTCTACGTCTGGACGGATCGCGGACACTACACCGCCGGGGACGAGATCACCGTTTCCTTGCAGGCGCGCAGGCTGGATGGGAAAGCCGTGAGCGGACCCGCGGCGTTGAAGCTGTTGAAAGTGACTTATGATGCGGCGGGCGCGCCTAGCGAGACTGTTGTGGCGGAAGAGGTCGTGCCAACGGATCCCGAAGGCGGTCTCACCCGCCGTTTCCGGGCGGCGGCGCCCGGGCAGTATCGCGTCGCAGCAGTGGTGACGGACGCGGCTGGGCGCTCCGAAGAGGGGGGGATGCTCTTCGTCGTGCGCGGCGAAGGATTTGATGGAGGGAGCTTCCGTTTCGGCGATCTCGAGTTGGTCGTGGACAAGGCGGAGTATGCCGTGGGCGACGCGGTTGAACTGGTCGTCAATACCGATCAGCCCAACGCGACCGTGTTGCTTTTCATCAGACCCCAGAACGGCGGCTATGCCGAGCCGAAGGTTCTGCGGATCGAGGGCAAGACGGCAGCCGTCGATCTCGCGATCGCGGAAGGCGATATGCCTAACTTTTTCGTCGAAGGCCTGATCGTGCGGGAGGGACGGGTCGTCGTGGCATCGCGGCAGATTGTGGTTCCGCCCCGGAATCGCGTCTTGAATGTCGAGGTCCTTCCGTCGGCGCAGACCTACCGCCCGGGCGCCAAGGCCGCCATGGATCTGCGCCTCACCGACGCCGAAGGGAAACCGTTCACAGGCAGCGCCGTTGTGACGGTTTACGACAGGGCCGTCGAATCCATTTCGGGCGGTTCCAACGTGGAACCGATCCGGGACGCCTTCTGGAAGTGGGTTCGTCATCATATGCCGGCGACCATTCACAATCTGGAGCGCGGCTCCGAACCCTTGACCCGCCCCGGCGAGGAGCAGATGAACTTCATTGGAATCTTCGGCGCAAGTCTCGCCGACGATCTCGACAGCATTGCGGGGGTCAAGGCCCAGCGCGGTGGAGCTGGCGGCATGGACGGGATTGTTCGCGCGAATACGGCCATGGCTTTGGGGGCGCCCATGTCGGCGATGGAGAGCGATCGCTCGGAAATGCTCGCCATGGATGGGGGCGGAGATCCGGCTCTCGTCGAGCCTGTTGTCCGCAAGGAGTTTGCCGATACGGCTTTCTGGGTTGCGGCCCTGCAGACCGGCGCGGAGGGGCGCGCGACGGTGTCCTGGGATATGCCCGACGACCTTACCTCCTGGACCGTGCGGGTCTGGGCCATGGGCAGCGGAACCCGCGTTGGGGAGGGATCCGCCGAGATCATTACCAGCAAGGACCTCCTGTTGCGTCTGCAAGCTCCGCGCTTTTTCACCGAAGGCGATGGAACCGTGCTGTCGGCTGTCGTGCATAACTATCTCGAGACGGAGAAGGAAGTGCAGGTGCGCTTGGAATGGGATGGCGAGGCGCTGAAAGCCGCCGACGGAGAAACCCTGACGCGGATCGTGCGCATCCCGGCGGAAGGCGAAGCGCGCGTCGATTGGAAGGTCGATGCGGTTGCGGAAGGCCAGGTCGTTCTGCGCATGCTGGCGCTCTCCGACGAGGAATCCGACGCCGTGCAAAGGGAGTTTCCCGTCCATGTGCACGGAATGCTCCGCACCGAAGCCTGGAGCGGGGTGGTGCGCGACGATGAAGAATCGAAGACGGTGAAAGTGCAGGTGCCCGTGGAACGGCGGCCCGAAGCGACGCGATTGGTAGTGCGCTGGTCGCCCTCGATCGCCGCGGCGCTGGTCGATGCGCTCCCTTACCTGGCCGAGTATCCCTATGGTTGCACCGAGCAGACCCTCAACCGTTTCCTGCCCGCGGTGCTCACGGCCAAGGTGCTGGGAGACTTGGGGATCGATCTGAGGGACATTCGAGACAAGACGGCCAACTTGAATCCTCAGGAGATCGGCGAGGCCGGCGAGCGCGCTGCGCAGTGGAAGCGTTGGGAGCGCAATCCCGTTTTCAACGAGCGCTTGTTGGAACGTATGGTCAAGGAGGGCGCGGCGGCGCTGACCTCCATGCAGAACGCCGACGGCGGTTGGGGCTGGTTTTCCGGCGCCGGGGAACAGTCATGGCCGCACACCACGGCGACGGTGGTGCACGGGCTCCTGTTGGCCCAGGAGAACGATGTCGCCATCGTTCCGGGCACGATTGACCGCGGTTTGGCTTGGCTGGAAAACCATCAAACGGAGGAACGGAAGAAGTTAGGAAACGCGACCAAGCAAATCAAACCCTGGAAGAAGGCCGCCGACAACATCGATGCCCTCGTCTTTTCGGTGTTGGCGGAGGCCGGCAAACTCGATGCCGATATGGCCGGGCTCCTCTACCGTGATCGCAATGATCTTGCCGTTTACAGCAAGGCGTTGCTGGGACTGGCCTTCGATCGCGCCGGCCGGGAGGAGCAGCGGGACATGCTGCTGCGCAATATCGAACAATTCGTCCACACCGACGAGGAGAATCAGACCGCCTGGCTCGATCTTGGAAACGGCGGGTATTGGTGGAATTGGTATGGCAGTGAATTCGAAGCGCACGCAGCCTACCTGAAGCTTTTGACCCGGCTGGATCCGAAGAGTTCCGTCGCCTCTGGATTGGTCAAATACCTGATCAACAACCGCAAACACGCCTCCTACTGGAGTTCCACCCGCGACACCGCGCTCTGCGTCGAGGCTCTGGCCGGGTGGTTGAAGCAGAGCGGGGAAGGGCGCCCGGATTTGGAAGTGGAGATCCTTGTCGACGGCGAACCGTTGAAGAAGGCTCGGATCACTGCTGAGAACCTGTTCACTTTCGACGGGACGTTAGTTATAGAAGGAGCGGCTCTCGCTGCGGGCGATCATGAAATCACGTTTCGGCGCAGCGGTTCGGGGCCGCTGTATTGGAATTCCTATCTCACGGTGTTCTCGAAGGAAGATTTCCTGCGGCGGGCCGGATTGGAAGTGAAAGTGGAGCGTCGATACGTCAAACTCATCCCGGAGGAAAGCGAGGCAGTCGCCGCTGGCCAGCGGGGTCAGGTCGTCGACGAGAAGCGATTGCGCTATCGGCGCGAGCTGTTGGAAAATGGGGCCAAGGTGGTCAGCGGCGATCTGGTCGAGGTCGAGTTGTTGGTGGAAAGCAAGAACGACTATGAATACATCGTGATTGAAGACCGCAAGGCGGCCGGATTCGAAGCGGTCGATCTCCGGAGCGGGTACAGTCACGAGGGGTTGTTTTCCTACCGGGAGTTTCGCGACGACCGCGCGGCGTTGTTCCTGAGACAGTTGCCTCGCGGGCGTCACAGCCTGACCTATCGGTTGCGGGCCGAGGTTCCCGGCGACTTTCATGCGTTGCCCGCGACGATCGCGGCGATGTATGCTCCCGAACTGAAGGGCAATGCGGATGAGATGACCCTGGAGATCGCGGACCGCAAGGAGTGAAGGGGCGGTTCTCGACCGCCTAACTTTGGCAAAGGGCCCCCAGGCCAGGACGTGCCGCAGCGCGTCCCTCGAGGATCCAGCGTCCGGGGTTCCCGCATTCATTCGGGCGGGGTAGCCCTGGAGGCCCGCCTGAGGGCCAGCATGTCCTCACGCGCCGCCTCATCGTCGAGCCTACCATGGCCCTTCCACACCATAAGCTCCCGCGCGATCCCATCTCGAGCGTCCCCTTCTCACGGGACGGCGGTGAATCTGAGGCGGACTTCGCCGGCGGAAAGGTCGACAAGCGCGACTCGGCCGTCCATCGATCCGGCTGCGGCCAACCCGGCCGGCTCGTGCACAGCGCAAGACACGACGGCGTCTTCGTGCACGGGCCAGGATTGGGTTTGCTCGGCGCTGACAAGGTCTCGCAGGGCGAGAGTTCCGTTGGAAAGCGCTGCGAGGAGAGTCGAGGAGCTGCGGACAAGTTTTTGGGGGTCGTGGTTCCAGGACGCGGGTTTGCCGATTGAGCTGTCATCCTCCAGATTCCATTGACGGAATGTTGTATCTAGCGCTATACTAAACAGGCGTTGGCCGTCCGGAGCGAATGCGAGTCCGGCGATCGCTTTCTGATGCCCGGTCAGGTTGGAAACGCGTATCCCTTCTTCCACGCCATAAACCTTGATGCTCCGATCGCGGCTGCCCGAGGCCAGCAGGGAGCCGTCGTCGCTCCAGGCCACAGTGGTTATCCAATCGGCGTGGTGAGCCCATGCGTGGCGCAGTCGCCAATCCGCGACCTGATAGATCTCCAAAAGATTGTTCGCGCCTCCAGTAGCCAGGGCGGAGCCATCGGGACTGAATCGGGCCGCGAGAAGGACGTCCGAGGCCCTGGCCACGACAGTTTCCGTTTCGCCCCCAGGAAGCTGGAGCACTCGCGCTTCGCCATGCCGGCCGGGATCGCCTCCGGCTGCCGCAATCCGGTCTCCCTGCGGATGGACGGAGAGATCGAGGATGCGGCTGGGCAGGCCTTTCAGGCGCTGTCGCAGGGTTCCGGTGGCGCTGTCCCAAACCAGGATCTCTCGATATCCGCTAGTATAGATCACCGCTCCGTCGGGAGCGAAGGCGAGAGCGGTTATTGGGACGGGGGTTGGGTAGGTTTCCGGCGGAGCGGGATGGGGAGGAAGAGGCGCCACGGCGGTCAAAGGAGCATTGGGATCCGGGCTGTCGAACACAGCGCCGGTTTCGATCCAAGCCCTGATGGTGTCGATGGCGTTCTGGGAAAGGGGATCGCCGTCCGCGGGCATGCGATCGTCGGCATCCGTCGTGGTGAGCCGCAGAAAAAGCGCGCTGGCTTCGGGGTCCCGGGCTGCGACCGGGGTTTCGCCGGAACTCCCCGGCGTCGTTAGCCCTGAGAAGGTGTCGAGCCGGTATTTTCCACGTTGTTTCTCGGGGCCATGGCAGGTCACGCAGTGCAGTTCGAGGATGGGAGCGACGTCCCGGGAAAAGGAAGGAGCGCCAGCGCGATCGCCAGAAACGGACGCCGCGACGAGTTCATCTGTGCCAGGTTCGGCAGTGGCAATGAGAATGGGGGGATCAATGACGGCAACGGCAACCCGGCCCACGAGCGCTGGCGAAAGTCGCGACGGGCCTAGACGGGCCAGGCGATGCCCCTCGGTGTCGAGCGGAGCAAAGAGATCATGACCGTCCAAGCGGACCACGGCTTCCACGTCGAGATGGATGATGCTGCCCGGCTTCGCTTCTTCCGGCGCGAGGACGCGGATCACGGTGCGGTTCTGTGCTTTCTCAAAACCGGAATCTAAAGTTTCGAAGGGATGTCCGGCGTCATCGAACACGCGGATGGCTACGGGTCCTTCATAGTCCAAGCGTTCGAGTTCGAGTTGTAAGGGGATCACTCCTGCGGCGATGACGTTGAACCGGTCCAGAGGAGATTCTTTGTCCGTAGGCAAACGCAGGATCACAGGAGCGGCATCCAGACGAATGAGAAGATGATAGATTGCATGGGGACTTCCGCCCAGCAGATCGCGGATGGACAATTCATAGTCTCCCTCTTGGGGGATTCGGTGACGCAGGATTTCTTCGGCATCGTCGTTGCGTCCGCTCGTGGCGAGAACCTTTCCGGCGCTGTCGCTCAGGTCCAGGGCAGGGAAGGCCGTGCCGCCGATGCTGCGCGAGAAGGGACGGACGTGGAGGCGTTGACCCCCGGAGGCTTTGAAGCGAATGCGGACGGGCTCAGAGCCGAGGCGTCCTGCGACAGAACAGGGGAGATCAACGGCAAATCGACCGCTTCGATCGGCGTCGAGAACAACGAGAGGCAGCGGCGAGACAATGCGTGTTGGCGATAGGGCTGATCCGAGTTTCCGGGGAAGCGGGACCGGAAGTTGGAGGAAACCATGCCGGGGAGGGCGCGGAGAGGTTTGTGTCAGGGCCACGGAGAGGGCGCCGTTCTCGGCGAAAATCGTCAGCGACGAGCTTTCGGGAGCAGCGGCGTTCGGCGGACCGGAGCAACGAACCAGCGGAAAAGACCCGGCTCGAAGGAGAAACGGCAGATCCACACCGTATTCCACGTCGCGAATCCGGACGCGATAGACGCCTGGCTTGCTGCAATGATAGGTGAAGCCAGCGTCGCCAGCGCTGCCCTCGCCGTCGTCGACGGTGATGAGGGCCTTGCCATCCTCGTCTTCCAGCGTCCCCACAAGGTCTCCCTCCCAACCCAATCGGCGCGTGAGCGCTTGAATGGTCTGATGCCCCGGCGAGGTCAAGGCAAAGCTCCCGGTGAAGCCTTCATCCCGGGTAATGGTTGCGGAGACGACAAATGGGGGTTCCGGCGAAGCGAGACCGTTTTCGGGGTCGAGGCGCTCGGGCGAGAGTTCGGGAAAGTCGTCGATCCACACTTGAGTGGGGTCGCTTAGACCGTGGCGTGAATAGACTCGCAGCACGGATGGGCCGGTTGGAGCCGAATCCTCCACCGTTATCCAGACACGGATGGCGTCGGCTCCGGCGGCCTCGACCTGCTCGACCCGTGCGGGGAAATCGGTCCAGACGCGGACCGGAGGCCGGGAGTCTCCGAGGCCGTTGCCGTGAAGCGTGCACCGGGCCGTGGCGCCCCGTTTGAGAATAAAGGGCTCGCAGCGATCCAGTTCCAGCCCTGCCGCAGGCTGCAAGGCGAAGACAACGATGGCCGTGACCAACATCCGGATCGTTGTCCGGATCCATGGGGAGTGGAGCAACACAGGGCTGGGATACGGTGGCGGCGGCTCGATTCTGGTCAACCCGCCCGCGCCGGGTTTCGGAGCGCGGATTGCAGGTTCGCGGGCTGTCCGTCAGAGTTCCCGGATTCTCCCGGGAATTCCGAAAGGATAGCTTTTCACGGGTGACGAGGATGCTGTAAGCATCGAGGCGTCATGCGATTCCGGTCTTCCGTTACTTCCTTGTTGTGGGCTGCCGCCAGCGTGTGCGTTGGGTCCGGCTGCAGCTCTGTCGATGAGGGACCGGAGACCCGTCCCGTGGGCGAGCCGGTCTTGAGCGCGGCTCAGCTTCGTGAGGCGCAGGTTTCCATCGATTTTCAGCGGCACATTCAGCCGGTGTTGGAGAGGCGCTGCCTCCAGTGTCATGATGGAAAGACGTTGCTCGGTGGGTACAGCCTGGCCACGCGGGAGGAAGCCTTTCAGGAAGGCTCCAAAGGGCCGCGCATCGTGCCTGGTCATGCGGAGCGGAGTCTGCTCTTCGTTTCCATTAGTACTGGCAATCATGCGCTGAGCATGCCCTCGGTGGGCATTCAAGTGGCCAAGGAAGAGGTCGAAGCGCTGCGCCGCTGGATCGATGCGGGCGCGACCTGGCCGGAAGGATTGCGGTTGCGGGCGCGGTGGTAGCGGAGTGATGAGACAGATCTTCCGCCGGGGGATCTCAGAGGACGGGTACGCGATCGGAGAGCAGGGGCGAGCATCAGCGCAAGCCGCAGACGCAATGTTCACTGGGAGCAGCCGCGAGCGGTGATGGGCCAAACCACTTCGACCTGCTCCCCCCGGATGCCGTAGATCGCATCGAAGAGATTGACCACGGGATCACAGTGCGGGACGATCAGCTCGAGCCGGTCGCCGATGGCGTACGAGCGCGAGGACTCCTTGACTGAGATGACGCCGAACTCATCGGATCCCGCGTCGTAGTCCATCCCGGGCTCTCCGATCACTCCGGCGCGGGGCCGGTTCAGCGTGAGAGCCTTGGCGCCCGCGTCCGTCGTGAGCTTTCCCGCGAACCGGTTGTTGAGAATTGTGGTCATGACCGTGAGCGAAGGCAGGAAGTCCTTGTAGACCGGGTCGCCGTCTTCGCTGCCGATAGCCAGATACTGCATGTCCATGAACACGTAGCTGCCGGCTTGGACGTCGGTGAAACCGGGCACTGCGTGCAGCATGCTGTAAGTGCCGGTGCCGCCTCCGCTGAAGATCCCGGTGTCCAGACCGGACGCTTGCATTTGGGCACATGTTTTGGCGCTTTCCTCCATGCCGCGGAGGGCCCGTTCGCGGCGTTCGACGAAGCCGTCGACATGTTGAGCGCCGCCGTCGTAAGCGAGCAGGCCGCGCAGGCGCAGGTGCGGGAGGCTATCGGTCCATTGCGCCAATGTCAGGGATTCGGCGCCCGCGGGCGCCCCGGTTCGGTTCCCGGCGGCGACATCGATGACGACGTCCGCAGTCACGCCCGCTTCCCGGGCGGCGTCGGAGAGATCGCGGGCATTGTTCTTCGTATCGACGGCCTGGATGAAATGCGGGGACCGTCTGGCGAGGCGCATGGCACGCCGGATCTTGCCCGCGGAGAGGTTGCTTGTGGTCATGCAGATCCGGTCGATTCCTTCCTCGAAAAGCGCTTCGGCTTCGCTGATCTTGGCCGCACAGATTCCGAGGGCGCCTGCTTCGAGTTGTAGGCGGGCGATGGATGCGCACTTGTGCGTCTTGGCGTGCGGGCGGCTGCCGATGCGGGATTCTTTGAGGCCGGCTTGGAGTTTGGCGATGTTGGCTTCCAATCTGTCGAGGTCGACGCAGAGCGCGGGCGTTTCCAGATCCTGCTTGGAGACATCGGAGATTGTTGTTCTGGTGGAGAGACGGGAGCGAACTTCCTGAGCGGTATAGCCTTTGGCGGGCCGGGGCAGCCACAGGCTGAAGGCTCCGGCTGCGGCGGCGGAAAACACGGCGCGTCTGGAGGGGTCCTCACATCGCCGGCTTTGTGTTTCGATTTCGATAGCGATCCCGATTTCGATTTGGACTGATTTCTTCTTCCAACGTCACGCGGCTTGTCCGCGTTGAGCGCGGCGCCTGATGGGAGTTTGGTTGATGGGGATCGAAATCGCTATCGAAATCGGGATCGATCCCGTGGTAGGCGCCGCTTTCTCAACGGCATAGACTCTGAGGCCGCCGCACAGGGGTGGTCTCGGATTCGCGCAGGGAGCCTTGGATGGAGCCGATGGGTTGCATAAATTCTCCGGAACATCAGGAGATCCGGCCTATGTTTCGCTTTTTTTCAGGGGCAAGGGCAGGGCTTAGCCAGTCCGTTCTCTGGAGCGAGCGTGCACAAAAAGCGTCCCCGGCATCGCTTCAGCCGAGAAACCGTGATATGAATACAAAGATGAACACGCTTTTCAGGAGATTTCCGGACTGCGGGAAGATTCGAGTTTTTTTGTCCGTCGCCTGCAGCTTTCTCTTTGCGGGGCATTGGGCTTCGGCACTGACTCTCGAGGAGTTGAAGGAGCAGGAGCGCATGGTTCAAACCTTGGCCGAGCAGGCGATTCCCGCCACAGTGGCTCTCCTTTCCGAACGCCATAGGGCATCCGGCAGCGGAGTGGTCATCAGTGCGGACGGAATGGTGTTGACGGCAGGGCATGTCATTCAGGGCAGCGATGCGGTTTTGGTGGTGTTTCCGGACGGGCGGACGGTGCGCGGCAAAACCTTGGGTCGCAATTTGAGCCGGGATGTGGGGATGGTGAAGATCGTCGACGAAGGTCCCTTTCCGTTTGTCGATTTGGCGCCTCCAGGTTCTCTCGAGCAGACGGAGATTGTGATCGCCATGGGGCATCCCGGCGGTTTTGATCCGTCGCGGACGCCCCCTCTGCGCATTGGCCGGATTCTCAGCCAGGACGATGATGGTTATGTGTGGACGGATTGCGCGTTGATTGGGGGTGATTCCGGGGGACCGCTCTATGACCTCGAAGGCAGGGTGGTCGGTATTCATTCCTCGATCGGAGGGGAACTTTCTCAGAATCGGCATGCCAGCACGGACGCTTTTCACGAGGATTGGGACCGTTTTGTGGCGGGCGATAGTTGGGGATCTTTGGGGATGCGGCCCCTGCGCGCGGGAGATCCCAATCGTCCCGTAGTGGGAATCGAATTGAGTGCGCAACCGGGCGAGGCTCTCCGAGTGGATCGCGTCGTTGAGAATGGACCCGGCGAGGGGGCGGGGATGGCGCCGGGCGACATCATCACCTCCGTCGATGGCCGTAAGGTCGAGGGATACGAAGCCTTACAAGATCTGCTCGGATCGCGCGACGCTGGCGACGAAGTCGTCCTGGGTCTGGAACGGAGCGGCCAGGAGTTGTCGGTGACGCTCAAGCTGGCGCGGGCGGGCGATCTCGATCCCTCGCTCGACCAGCGCGGAGGTCGCGACCGCCGAGGGAGAGGCTGGGAAGAGAGGAGACGGGAACGGGACCGGGAATGATTCGGCAATGAGACGACAGGTCAGCAGCAAGCAGAGAACGATGAGAACTTATATTCGAATCCTAACACTATTTATGGCGGCAGCCGTTTTTGGGACGGCCTTTTTGAGGGCTCAGGAGGAGAACCGGGGCGGGTTCCTCGATGGGCTCCTCGAACGGTTCCGGACCGCGCCGGAGGATTCCGGATCACAAGGCCGCTTCAACGTTCCCTTGGGCGACTTCTCCGACTTGCTCCGGGATTGGGGCATCCAACCCGGAGACCTGAGCACGCCGG
>DATKCT010000126.1:0-13010 GCA_035513055.1 Verrucomicrobiales bacterium
GCCGGACCCCTCCAGCTCCACCGCAATTCCTGAAATCCTGCCTATGAACTGAGCCCAATTGCCCGAGAGCCTCCCGCCCGCGCCGTGCAGCGGGCGCCGCTTGCACCCACACGCAAGGCGGCGCGCCCGCCCCTGGGGCCGAAGTTCGAACTTCTGCCCGGCCCAAGCAAAAACGCACTTCCCGGTTCACCTCAGATGAAACGGCCCTCACTCCGCCCCCCTCTCGCCAACCCCCTCACTCCGGCCGCACCTTCCCGCGGGTTACCTTCCACTCCAAAACGTGGTGCGCGATACTGGATTTGAACCAGTGACCCCTACCGTGTCAAGGTAGTGCTCTACCCCTGAGCTAACCGCGCCCTTCGAACTCCGATCCTAGACCTTCCAGGCCCTCGCGCAAGCGCTTTTACTGGGTCCGGCGCCGCCCCGCCGCTGCACCTCCCGACGCGGCCGCCTCGACCTGCCCGCGGAAGGTATTTACGGGAATCGGATACTGGCGGCTGGCGCCTGTCAACCGGCGGTGCGCCGCGATAAACTTCTTCGGACTGTAATAGCAGCGGTTGTCCTTGGGCCAAAGGGTACGGTCCATTCCGAGCCGCAATTCATGCCTCATCTCGAAGTGCAGGTGCGCTGTATACCGGCCATGGGCGGTCCCGATCGTTCCGATCAGTTGTCCCTTCCGGACCTTCTGATGCAAACGCACGGCGCGCTTGTGAAGATGCCCGTACAGCGAATCCACGTAGCGAATCTTGCCGGCAGGGTCGCGATAGGCGTGTCGCACGATGACCACATTGCCCCAGCCTTTCCGATAGTCTTCGGAGTAAACCACAACCCCATGTCCAACGCTGTAGACGGGATCTCCCAGGTCCGTGTTTCCGCCGCCCCGGCCGTTCCAATCCTCTCCCAGATGCCCGTTGGGCCAGTAACCCCGGTAAATATAATACCCTTCCCCGTCCGGTTTTCCCACCGGAAAGTCGAAACCGTCCGCCAAAATCGAGGTCACGTGCGTCTCTGCGCCCGCTGACGGAACGAGGCACAACGCCAGGCCGAGGAAGAGCCACACCGAGAGCCTCCGGAATCTGGCCATCCATCCCCTGTAGAATACCATCCCGGGAGCCGCAAGAAAAAGGCGTCGCCGGCGGTATGCGATCCGGGAGTCAACCTGTGCTTTCCCGTGCACGTTCGAACTGCTCGCGCCAAGCCGCGAGGCGTTCGGCGATCTCCTGCTCCGCACCCTGAGCCGATGGCTCGTAGTAACGCCGCCCCTCGGGAAGATAGGCCTGAGGCACGTAGGCCCCTTCAAAGTCGTGGCTGTAGAGGTAGCCCTCCCCGTGCCCCAATCGCTTCGCTCCCGCGTAACTGGCGTCGCGCAGGTGCGCCGGAACCGGCAATGTGCGCCCTTCCCGGATGTCTCGCTGGGCCGACTCCAAACCCGCATAGGCCCGGTTGCTCTTGGGCGCTGTGGCGACGTAGACCGTCGCGTGAGCCAAGGGAATGCGCCCCTCCGGCATTCCGAGAAACTCGAGTGCTTGCTGCGCCGCCACGGCCACCCGCAGCGCATTCGAATCGGCCAAGCCGACGTCTTCGCTCGCCGCGATCACGATGCGCCGGGCTATAAAGCGAGGGTCCTCCCCGGCGTGGAGCATCTTCGCCAGCCAATAAAGCGCCGCATCGGGGTCTGAGCCACGCATGCTTTTGATAAAGGCGCTGATGGTGTCGTAGTGGGCGTCGCCGTCCCCATCATACACAAGCGCCTTGGTCTGAATCGACTCCGCGGCGATGGACAAGGTGATGTGAATCCTGCCCCCGGGACCGGGCGGCGTTGTCAGCACCGCCAGCTCGAGCGCGCTCAAGCATTTCCGGGCGTCCCCATCTGCCACCCGCGCCAAGTGTTTGGCGGCGGCGGCATCGAGATCGACGCCCAACTCACCCAGACCCCGCTCCCGATCCCGCACCGCCGCGGCCAGCAGTTCCTCCAAGCCGCTCTCCGGCAGCGGCTCCAACTGAAACACCTGCGCCCGAGACACCAACGGACTGTTCACATAAAAATAGGGATTGTGCGTGGTCGCGCCTATAAAACGGACCACACCCCGCTCCACATGCGGAAGCAAAACGTCTTGCTGAGCCTTGTTGAAGCGGTGAATCTCATCCACAAAGAGGATCGTGCTGCGGCCGTTGATCCTCCTCAATTGGGCGGCGCTCTCCACTTCCCGGCGCAGGTCAGCCACAGTGCTCTCGACGCCACTGACATTGACAAAACGTGAAGCCGAACGCCGGGCGATCACTTCCGCCAGACTGGTTTTCCCAGTGCCCGGCGGCCCGTAAAGAATCAATGCCGTGAAACGGTCCGCTTCCACCGCCCTCCGCAACAGCTTCCCAGGACCGAGGATGTGTTCCTGTCCAATGAACTCCGGCAAGCTCCGCGGCCGCATCCGCGCCGCCAAAGGCAGCCCCGGATCCGGATTCTCAGCCGTGTGCGAAGAGGGGGTATCGGGGCCGCTCTGCTCCGGAAATAGATCGTCCCCAGGTCCCGCCTTCACCGCCGGCGCTCCCTTCTCACGGCGATGAAGCCGGCGCCGGCGTCTTCGCGGGCGCCGCTGAACCCGACTCCTTCGCGCCTCCCCCGGCATCCTTGGCGGGAGCGCTCCCCTCGCCTCCGCCGCTCCCTTTGTCGCTTCCGCCCGCCGTATCCCCGCCGCCGCTCTCCGCCTTCTGCGCCGATTTGTAGGCGTCGCTGCGATAATCGGTCTCGTAAAAGCCCGATCCCTTGAAAATGATGCCCGCTCCGCGGCCCAGCAGGCGCTTCACCTCTCCTTCGCAGCCTTCGAAAATACATTTCTCCAGGCGTGGGTCCTTCATCGACTGAAAATAGTCGAAGGTCTTGCCACAGCATTCGCAGCGATATTCGTAGGTGGGCATGAAGCAGACCTAATAGGCGAAAACTCCTCGCCTGCAACCCATCAAAGCGTTACCGGACTCCATGCGCTTTCTCGAACCGGACGAAGCCGCGCCGTCTTGCCAGGTCAAGATCTGCGGTCTGCGCTCGGGATCCGACGCCCGGCGCTGCGCCGCCCTCGGAGCGGATGCCTTGGGCTTCAATTTCTGGCCGTCCTCGCACCGCTTCCTCCCCCCGGCCGAGGCCCGGTCTTGGCTCCGCGACCTCCCCGGGCAACCGGCCCGGATCGGAGTCTTCGTCGACGCCGCGGCCGAGGAAATGCTCGACCTGCTCCACGCGGGATGCCTCGACGCCGTCCAACTGCACGGCTCGGAATCTCCCCGCCTTTGCCAAACCATCCGTGAAGCCGGCTTCCCCGTTTTGAAGGCGATTGGATTGCAAAACCACCGGTCGCTCCTTGAAATCCAACGCTTTGCCGATGCTCGCGTAAGTGGTCTGCTCATCGACGCCTATGCTCCTGGCTTCCACGGGGGGACCGGAAAGACCGTTGATTGGAACCTCGCCGCGGAAGCGGTCGCCTCCTGCAGCGGCCTGCCCGTCATCCTCGCCGGCGGACTCCATCCCGGCAATGTCGCTGAAGCCATCGCCGCCGTTCGACCCCACGCGGTGGACGTCGCCAGCGGCGTCGAACTCGAGCCGGGCCTCAAGGATTGGGAGGCCATGGAAAAGTTCGTGAAACGGGCGCATTCCGCCTTGCCTTGGCTGGGAGAGATCGCGAAGTAGAAGGAGGGCCCATCATGTCCGCCTCCAGCCATTTTCGCATCGCCCTATTGCCCGGCGACGGAATCGGACCCGAAGTCATGACCGAGGCCCTGCGGGTTCTGGAACGGGCGGCGGCTCAGCAAAACTTCCATTTCCAATTCGACCAGCAGCTTGTCGGAGGAGCCGCCATCGATGCCGCTGGCCGCGCGCTTCCCCCGGAAACCCTGCGGGGCTGCGAAAGTGCGGACGCCATTCTTTTCGGATCGGTCGGCGGTCCAAAATGGGAGACGCTGCCGCCCGCCGAACAACCCGAACGCGGCGCCTTGCTTCCCCTCCGCCGCCATTTCCGGCTCTTCGCCAACCTCAGACCCTCCATTTGTTACCCCTCTCTCACCCACGCCTCCCCGCTCAAAGAGGAACTCATCGCGGGCGGTTTCAACATGCTCTGTGTCCGGGAACTGACTGGCGGCCTTTATTTCGGTGAACCCAAAGGCACGCGAGAAGAGCAGGGCGAAAAAATCGCCGTCGACACCATGGTCTATCGCGAAACCGAGATCGAGCGGATCGCTCACGTGGCTTTCCGCGCCGCCGCGATGCGCCGGAATCTCCTGACATCGGTCGACAAAGCCAACGTCCTCGAAAACGGGCTATTGTGGCGAGCGACCGTCGAGCGCGTCGCCCGCGAGTATCCCGGCGTCCGCCTCGAGCACCTCTATGTCGACAATGCCGCCATGCAGCTCATTCGCCGCCCCCGGGATTTCGACGTGATCTTGGCCGAGAACCTCTTTGGCGATATTCTCAGCGATGAGATGGCCATGATCGCCGGATCGCTGGGCATGCTGGCCAGCGCCAGCTTGGGCCGCGAGAGGGAGAACGGGCGCCCCTTCGGACTCTACGAACCCAGCGGTGGATCCGCACCGGACATCGCGGGATTGGGACTCGCCAATCCCATTGCCCAGATCCTTTCCGCCGCTCTCCTGTTGCGGCATTCACTGGGACTTGAAGCCGCCGCCAATCTCATCGAGAGCGCAGTCCGCCTCGCCGTTGACGAAGGCGCCCGCACCCGCGACATCTACACCGGTGCACCGGATACCCGCCAGCTTTCCACCCAAGAGATGGGCGATGCCATCCTCGGCGCCTTCGACCGTCTGGCTGGAGCAGAGGAGCGTGGGTAGAGTGTGTCCGCAAAATCCGGGCGGACCCCGCCCCGGCAGCTCAGGCATAGCCGTGTGGCCGCGTTTCCTCCCAAAAACGCTGCCGCCGTTCGAGAGCCGGGCCCGCATCCTCTCCAAAGCCTTTCGCTCCCTGCTACGGTGGCCAAGCCCCTCGAGGCCCCGCCCCAGTCTCCCGCAGGTCTCGCTCGGCGCGCTCGCCGCGGCGACGGCCCTGCTTCTCGCCTCCTGCAGCGACAAGGAAAATCCCGCCCACACACCGGAAAGCGCGCCTGTCGAACCTGCTCCGCCGTTGCCTGAACCCGCAGAAGAATCCGTCGAAATCCGCAATACGGCCAAAGCCGTGATTCTTCTCTATCAACGTTTCTCGAGCGCCCCCCAGCGAGCGTCGAACACCGTCATGCCGGCTGCGGAATTCCGCCGCCAGATGGAACATCTCTACAACGAAAGCATTCCGGTCGTGCCCCTCGCAGCCTACGCCCGGTGGAGAAATGAAAAGGAGAACATTCCTCCGGGCGCGGTGATCCTCACCTTTGAAGACGGCTATCGCGATGTTTACGAGCATGCGTTCCCGATCCTCAAGGAGTTTAACTATCCTTTCACGGTATTTGTCTACTCGAGTTTTGTCGACGGCGGAGGCAGATCGCTGAGCCGCGCTCAACTGGAGGAGATGGGACGCGCCGGGATGGAACTGGGCAGTGGGGGCTTCAGGCATCGCCGCTTCGATCAACTCGACTCCGATGCAGCGGAGGAATCGCTCCGGGAAGAGCTGGAGGGTTCGCGCCGCGATCTCACCGGACGATTCGGCCGCGATGTGCCTTATTTCGCCTATCCCTACGGTCTCTTTACCAACCGCGCTGCGAAAATGGGTCTCGAGGCCGGTTACACCCTAATGCTCACACAGAGCGGTCAGGCGGCGGATTGGAACACTCCGCTGTCACGGGTCCCGCGTTTCATCCTGCCCGGGAATTCTCCCTCCACTTTCGATCGCATCATCGAGCACGTCACTCCCAGCACACGGCAATTGCAAGGTCACAACCTGGCGGTCCGCCCTCGCAGAACAGCGCCCCATGGATTGCCGCTGATTCCAGTCCAGCCCGCCTCAGGCGCCGTCATCGCCGACACCCGGTTTCCCACCATCGAAGCAGACCTGTCCGCTTTGAGCGGGCTCGATCCGGACAGCTTGCACATGACCGTGTCCGGCCGAGGGTCTGTCGCTGCGTCCTACGATCCGGACACCGGAAAAGTCCGGCACACACTGCAGCATCGCCTCTATCCCGGCCCTTGCGCCGTCCAGCTCACGTTCGTGCATTCCGCCCCCAGCAGGCGGCGCGACCACTTGATGTGGACCTTTCAGTTCGATCCGCGTCCCGAATACCTCGCTGGCTTGAAAGCGCTCGGAGTATCTCCCCAAGACGCCGAATCCACGGCGTCCAGTCCCGGCGAGCCCTAACCACCTTTCTCCTTTGCCTTCCTTCCATGTTTTCCCAACTCCAGGATAATCTTCAGGACGTCTTCAAGAAGCTGCGCGGCCAGGGCCGCATCTCCGAGAAGAACGTCGCCGACGCCATGCGCGATGTGCGCCTGGCTTTGCTCGAAGCCGATGTGGACTACAGCGTTGCCAAAGACTTCATCGCCACCGTTCGCGAAAAAGCCCTCGGTCAAGACGTGCTGCGGAGTATCACGCCAGGACAGCAGATCATCAAAATCTTTCACGACGCCTTGGTGGAACTCCTCGGCTCCGGTCCCGCTCCGCTCGACCTCAATCCGCCGGGCCGCATTCTCATGGCCGGGCTCAATGGCGCGGGCAAGACCACAACCTCGGCCAAGCTGGCCTTGCGCTTGAAGAAGGATGGCCGGCGGCCCGTCCTGGTGGCCTGCGACCTGCAGCGTCCCGCCGCGATCGAACAGTTGGCGACCCTCGCCCGTGAGATCGACCTGCCCGTCTTCACCCCCGAACCGGGATCTTCTGACGTGGTCGAGGTCGCCCGCCAAGCCCTGGTCTGGGCCGCCGCGCGCGAAGCGAGCGTCATCATCTTCGACACCGCCGGCCGTCAGGAAATCGATGCCCCGCTCGTCGCCGAACTCCAGAGCCTCCGGGACTTCCTGCAGCCCCGCGAAGTGCTTCTCGTGGCCGACAGCGCCACTGGCCAACAAGCCGTCAGCGTGGCCGCCCGCTTCCATGAAGCCGTCGGACTCACGGGAATTATCCTGACAAAACTCGACGGCGACGCTCGCGGAGGCGCCGCTCTGTCCATGCGCGCTGTCACCCAGCAGTCCATCAAGTTCGCAGGCGTCGGAGAGAAATTGGATCAACTCGAAGTGTTCGATCCGGACCGCATGGCCAACCGGATTCTCGGCATGGGCGACATCGTCGGCCTCGTCGAACGCGCCGCTGAAGCCATCGAAGAAAAAGAGGCGCTGCAAATGGCGGAGAAGTTCCGCAAGGCAAGCTTCGACTTCGAGGATTTCCTCGCTCAGATGAAAATGCTCCGCCGGCTCGGCCCGCTCGAAGGTCTGCTGGGAATGATTCCGGGGATGAGCCGCCTCAAAGATCTTCCCATCGACGAAAAACGTCTTCGCCGGACCGAAGCCATCATTCTTTCCATGACCCGGCAAGAACGGCGCCGGCCCGAAATCATCAACGGCAGAAGACGCCAACGCATCGCCAAAGGCAGTGGAACCAGGGTCACGGAAGTCAACAACCTGCTGCGCCAATTCTCCGAGATGCGCCGAATGATGAAGGACAAGGGCAAAATGAAGCGACTGCTCAACCAAGTCGGCGGCGGCATGCCGCCGGGAATGCGCTTCTAGCCCGAATGGCGCTAGGTTAAGCCAGGCTCTTGGACGGCGGCGAGGATCGCCCCCCTTTCTCGAGCCGCGGAGCGCCCTGACCGGGTGAAGGCGCCCTCGATCCGCAAGCGTTCGCTGGCAGGAGTGCCCGCGCCACGGCGAGAAAAAGTGGGACAGGCGGGCTCCTAACCCGCCTTGACGCGACCGGGCCAAAGCAGTTCAATGGAGAATGACCCCCGTCCGCCGCACCCACTGGCGCACCTTCCTGCTCTGTTCCGTTGTCTCCGGTTCACTCGGTTTGGCCCGCGCGGAATTGGTGATCTCAGAATTCATGGCGGCCAACGGCTCGACCGCCCTCGACCTCCCCGGAGTCGAAGGTTTCCCTGACTGGATCGAACTCCACAATCGCGGCGATGAATCCGTCGATCTGTCAGGATGGTCGCTGACGGACGATCCCGGCGACCTCCGGGGCTTCGTGTTTTCCTCTGTCGTCCTTCCATCGGGAGGCTACCTGCTCGTGATCGCCGGCGGTGATGCGTCCGGCGAAGCCTCCGGCGTCCCCCACGCTCCTTTCCGCCTCTCTGCTTCCGGAGAATATCTCGCGCTCGCAGACCCCTCCGGCGCCGTGACGTCCTCCTACGGCAATCCCGATGCGGAATCACCCCAAGACCAAGGCTTCCCCCCACAGTACCAGGATATTTCCTTTGGACTGGGACGTCAGGACGAACTCCAATTCTTCGTCGAACCCACCCCGGGCCGAGCCAACGGCAATGGAGTTGCCGGGTTCGTCGAACCCGTGTCCTTCAGCGTCCAGCGCGGCTTCTTCAGCGAACCCTTCGAGCTAACGCTTTCGTGTCCGACCCCCGGCATCCGGCTTCTCTACACGACCGACGGCCGTGAACCCTCCGAAGGATCCATCTTCAGCGGTCCTATTGGCGAAGATTATACCGGGCCCATCCCGATCGCAACGACCACCTCACTGCGCGCCCGGGCGTTCCTCAGCCGGCATCAGCCCTCTCCTGCCGCTGCCCAGACCTACCTCTTCCTGGAACATGTCAGAGCCCAGCCACTTTTGCCGGAAGGTCTGCCCCCGCGCTGGGGCAGCGAATCCGCCGACTACGGCATGAGCCAAATCCTCGTTGACGACCCCGCCTACCGCGACCTGATCGACGACTCCCTCAAGTCCCTGCCCAGCATCCTTTTGTCCACCGGTTCCGACGGCTTCTTTGGAGCCGCTCGAGGCATCTACGCCAACGCAACGCAAAGCGGACCTGAATCCGAGCGCGGCTGTTTCGTGGAATGGCTGGAAGGCGACGGCTCCACGGGTTTCGCCATCGCCTGCGGCGTGCGGGCGCAAGGCGGGGCCAGCCGCAATCAGGACCGAAGCCTGAAGCACTCCTTGAGTTTGCGTTTTCGCCAGCTCTACGGGGAAGGGAAACTTCGCTATCCGCTGTTCCCCGGTTCGCGAGTCGAGGCCTTCGATTCCGTTCAATTGCGGGCCATGTACAACAATTCCTGGGTCCACAGTTCGGCCGACCAACGGCAACGCGCCACCCTCATCCGGGACCAATGGATGCGCGACTGCATGCTCGATCTCGGCAATGAAACCGCCATGCGCGGCCGCTACATCCATCTTTACATCAACGGGATGTATTGGGGTGTGCACAACCTTCACGAACGCGCCAATGCCGACCATTACGCCGCCTATCATGGCGGAACCGGCGATGACTACGACGCCATCAACGGAGGAACTCTCTCGGATGGAACCAGGGAAGCCTACGACCGGATGCGTGCCGTCGTCCGCAGCCGCGATTGGGAAGCGATCCAGCGCGTCGTCAATATCGATCACTTTATCGACTTCACCATGCTCCACCGCTTCGGTGGCAATCAAGATCTCAAAAGCGACGGGAATTGGCGCGCCGCGGGAGGCGGCCCCGGCGATCATCCCTGGGAATACTATCTCTGGGACGTCGAACGCGTTCTCGAAGATCCTAACAACAACGGCATCCCCATTCCGGTCGCGGAACCGTCCGGATTGCTCGCCGACCTCGACGATATTCCCGATTTCACGATCCGATTCTTCGACCGGATCCACCGCGCTTTCTTTAACGATGGGCCTCTCGCCGTCGCGCGGAATCAGGAACGCTGGAGTCGCCGCACCGCCGAATTGGAACTGGCCATCATCGCCGAGTCCGCCCGCTGGGGCGGTGTCCGCCGCCGCAACCAGCCTTATTCTCGCGACGTCGAATGGCGCGCGGAGAACCGGCGACTCCTCGAGCAGTACTTTCCCGCTCGAAACACGGTGGCGCTCCAAAACTTTGTCAACATGGGATTCTACCCGAGAATCGAAGCCCCGGTATTCAACCAGCATGGCGGCGAAGCTGACCCCGGCTTCGTCCTTCGGATGACCTCCTCCTCAGCCGGAGGGATCTTCTCCGCCGCCAAGATCCACTATACCTTGGACGGATCGGATCCACGGCTCCCCGGAGGCGATCTCGATCCCGCTGCCCTTGTCCACGAAAGCAACGGCGTCACCCTTACGGAATCCGCACTGGTCCGGGCCCGCGTGCGCAATACCTTCGGGGCATGGTCAGCCCTCAACGAAGCCTTCTTCCGCGTCGACGCCGTGGCCCCCACCGCCGAAAACCTCCGCGTCTCGGAGATCCACTACAATCCGCTGCCGCCGACCGTCGAGGAATTCGCCGCCGGATTCGACAGCGGCGGAGCTTTCGAGTTCATCGAGTTGTTCAATGCAGGCGCATCAGACCTCTACCTGGGCGGATCCGCTTTCGATGTGGGAATCGCCTACCTGTTTCCCGAATCCAGCGTCTTGAAACCCGGGTCCTACGCCATCGTTGCCTCCAATCCTGATGCCCTTCTCGCCCGGCATCCCTCCTCGGCCGCCGCGGCCTTGTCCGGAGCCTTTCGCGGCGCCCTTGACAACGGCGGAGAGCGCATCCGCCTGGTCGATCCCTCCGGAAACACCATCCTCGAATTCAGCTACGACGACGCCCCGCCCTGGCCCGCTGGAGCCGACGGACTCGGCTATTCGCTCACTCTCAAATCGCCCGCTGGCAATCCCGATCCCGGCGAGCCCGGCAGTTGGACCACCAGCGCCATCCTCCACGGCACCCCCGGGGGTCCGGATTCCCCCGCGCCTGAACCGGACGGAGATGTGGACGGCGACGGTTATCCTGATTGGGTCGAGGCTTACTTCGGCTCCCAACCCCAATCCCCGGGAAGCCAACCTTTCTTCGAGTTTGCGACCGAAGGAACCGGCGGCCGCGTCTTCCGTTATCACCGCGCCACCGGCGCCGCAGCTCACCCAGTCACCCTCCAATATTCCTCCGATCTCGAGCAGTGGGAATCCGCAGCACGCTTTTTCCGGGACCCGGTCTCCCTGGACTTGAGCGACGGCCTCACAGAAGTGTCCTATCGGGAAAACAACCCCGGAGTCCTGCCCGCCTCCGTCTTTCTTCGCCTGCAACTCGAACGCCGGGAAGCGGATTGATTCAAGGTTCACTTTTGAGAATCCGGAACGTCACCCGCCGCGATTCCGTATCCTGAGCCCGAAGAGGTTCTCCGACGAGCCGGGCCCGAGGCGCTTGTTCCACTTCGGTTGCAACCACCAGGCGATCCGTTGGGACACCAAGCGCAACCAATTGATTCACAACTGATTTGCATCGGTTCTTCCGCAACCAAGCGTTTACTTCGGGGTCGCCTCTCGAATCCGAAGTCCCGATAATCTCCAGTTTCCAAGTCTCTCCGTCCTCGCCGCCGGCGCCCAGCATAGCCTCAGCCACGCTTTCCAACCGCTGACGCCCGGCCCGGTTCAACCAAGTGCTCCCGGCTCCAAATTCAATGAATGAGTCCGCGAGCAGTCGATCCAACGCCGTGACTTCCGCAGCCACCGTTGGGTCGTCCGTTTCCTCCCCGGCGCTCCCAATGGGATCAACATTCTCCACAACTGCCTGCGGAGCCGGTGCTTCCTCCAAGTCTGGGCCCGGGACGGCGCCCAGGTCTTCGGATGATTCCACGTTACCCAGTGGAGCAGTCCCCTCATCCTCCTCCACCTCGGCATTCAGGGCCAAAGGGCGCCGGTCGAGATTATCGATCCGGAATGCAACCCGGCGCGGGTTCGTCTCTTCGGGACTTTCCTCGGTCGCATCACCCTCCGCGACCACGGTGGGCCTGGCAGCAACCCCTTCCTTCTCGGCAATGGCCAGAGTGCGCTCCGGAACACCCTCCTGCAGCAAGAAATCGAAAACGGATTTGCAGCGGGTTTCCCGGTACCACTCGTTGGCTTCTTCCGATCCTTTGCCGTCGGTGAATCCCTGAATGACGACGGTCGCCTCTCCGAGTTCGGTCGCATACCGGATCAGAGCCGTCGCGAGCACTTCGAGCTTTTCCTTCTCGCTGTCTCCAAGTTGGACGCTGGCCGAATCAAAGTAAACGGCCAACGACCCGAGAAGCTCGGTCAGGCCTTCGATCCCCGTTTTGCCTCCAGTCATCTCGACCAGTTTCGAGGTGAGGTTCCTCTCACGCTGGATATCGCCTTGGAATTGCAAGCCTCCAATGAGGAGGTCCTGTTCCTTGAATCTGGCCCGCAAACTGGTCTGGATCCGCTCCCGATCCCCCTCATCCTCCAAGATCCCAGCCAGCGTTATTTTTCCGTTGTCATCTATCTCTAAGTGCAAATTCCCCTTAACCTGAATGATTTCCGGGATGACCTGCGCAACCGATCCAAGCCAGGGGGCACTGGCGCTGGAGGCATCGACCCGAATGTAGTCGACCATCCTTCGGTCGGGACCCAGACTCGTCTGCGCAGCCTGCACGAGCGCGTCCCGGGTGCGTTGGTTCATCGACCCCTGCAATAAGAGCGTCCCGTCGGGCCCCGTCCAAATCTCGAAATCCACACTCCAGACCAAGCCGGGCGCCGCGAGAACCAGCCCGGGCCAGAACCAGCGAATGAGTGGGACACAACGCAGTTTCATGAGATTTCCTGCGGGGCTTCGCAGAGATTGCTGCGGCTACAGGCCAAATAGGACTCCATCGGTTCTGATACGAGAATCCCGGTCCATTGCAAGCGGCGGAGACCGTGGCTTCGCGTCACGGTTTCCCCTTGGCATCGACTCCCGCCACCAAGAGATGGAAGACTTCCCCGTCTGGCCATCCCTTTGTTTCACGATGGTCAATCACGAGGATGCGATTGAGTTCTTCCTCCGGCAACTGGTCGAAAACGTCCCTGGCAATGGTGAACAAGTGCCAAGCTTCTCCTTTGCGATCGCGAAAACAGAGTAAGGAGACGTGGTGACCCTGCCATTCGAGAATCCGGCAGCCCATCCCTTCGATGGCGTCCAACGCTTCGAGCGCCGTGTTCCCAACCGGCG
>DATKCT010000127.1:0-31137 GCA_035513055.1 Verrucomicrobiales bacterium
CCCTCCCGCCTCGATCTGCACGGAGCCGGCGCCGCGTTCGCCGGCCGTGAGATCGCCGGTGTTCTCCCAGCGCGACGGGAGCGCATTGCCGGAGCCGCGGACGAACACGTCGCCGTTCCCCTGTTCGAATCCGAGGCTGGCTTGGGCACTCTCAACCAGCCCGCCGTCTTCGATCCAAACGGCGCCTGTGCCGCCGGCGCCCGAGCCGACCAGAAGGTAGCCGAAGGTCGAAGGATCGAGGTGCAGCGTGGAACGTGCGTTGGTCGCGGCGTCGAAACCCTCCACGAGCACGGAGCCCGTCGCGGCCTCCGCGAAGCCGACCGAGAGCATCGCGTCGCCGGTGGCCTCGACCCGGCCGCCGTTTCGAACCACGAGCGCGCCCTCGCCGTTGCCCTCGCCGACGGTGAAGTTCAGCGCGCTTTCGGTGACCGTGAGCCGGGACGATGCACCATCGACGGTAACCGTGCCCAGTCCCTCGGCGCGACCGATGTGCAGCCGCTCGACGCGCGCATGTCCGCCGCTCTCGACGACCAAGCTGCCCTCGGCCGAATATCCCACGGCGAGCGAGCCCGTTTCCCAGAGTGAATCCGCGCCCCCGACGATTGTCTCGCCCCTTGCGGCGACGCCGATGCGCGCTTCGCCGGTGGTGAGCGTCGGGCCGTTGGCGACGAACAGCCGGCCGGCGCTGAAGCCGCCGATCGTCATCCGGCCGGGGTTGTCCCACGTGACGCCGCTGTTGAACAAGTGCGCCTCGGCGACCTGGCCGGCTGCGGTGGAGCCGTTGCCGATCACGGTGTTCACGCTCTGCAGGGCGCCGCCGGTGATGTTGAGCAGGCCGCTGCGCGTGATGGAAACGGAGGGGCTGTCGATCGAGGTGGACGAGACCGTGTAGGCGCCGACGTTGAGCGTCACCTCGCCACGGCGCACGAGCAGGCGCTCGGTCGCGGCGTCGGGTGTGTCGACCGTGTAGGCGCCGCCGACGCTGAAGAGTGCGGTGTCGGCGCGTTCGCCGTTCTTCACCGGCACCTGTGCGGGTTCCCAGTTCGCCGCCGTGGCAAAGGCGCCACCGGCGTTGTTGACCCACGTGAACGTGTTCGGCGGATCATCCTCGGGGTCATCGTCCGGAGGATCATCGTCGGCCGGATCGCCGACCCCGGAGGTGACGAAGATGCCGTTGAGTCTGAAACTTCGCGGCGTGTCCTCGGAGCTTCCATCCCACAAGGGGTTGTCACGTTCCATCGTTCCGCTAAACACGATCTGGCCCGAGTCGTTGTAGGCGCGCGGGCCAAAGCCGCCCACGCTGATCTCGTGAACTTCGTTGTTGTAGGTGAGCCGATCGCCGTCGGCCACGATCTTGTCGGCCGCGCCATTGAACCCGCGGAAAATTCCGGAGCGCGATGGGCCGGATGGTGGCGTGTAGGTGGCGGAAAAGCCGATTTGTCCGCCCGCGCTCACGCTGACGCGGCCGAAGTTCGAGAAGCCCTTGCCGTCGCCCTCACGGGCCAGCACCGCCGCGGTGCCGGAGGATTCGTAGAGCGCGACCGTTTCGCCGGGACGTTGGCCGATGAATACAGCGCGACCGGAATCATCAAGCGAGAGCGACCAGACCCACTCAAACCCATCGGCGAGCGTTGTCGTGACGACCGGATATCCTTCCATCACGGGCTTAACCTCGGCACGCCTCACGGACACGAGCGTCTCGCCCGGGGCCTGATGCACCCAGGCAACCTGATCGACATTGTTAATCGCTCTCGCGGCGTGAAAGACACCTTCGTTGACGCCCAAGACGCCCGCGACAATGTATGCGCCGGGGTAATCATCTTCCGGGTGCACAGCCCGACTCGTCGTGAAGAGATGGCCGGCACTTGCGACGCCGAGCACATTGCGGTTGTCGTTGATCTCAAACGGGCCCACCGCCCTGTATTCGAAATCCCCAAACAGCCCCGAATAAGGATCGGGTCCGGTGAAAAACCGTGTGCGGAGGGCGGGATAGAAGCCGCCATTGCCGTCTTCCAGATCGATCAAAACCTTGGCCACGAAGGCAACCGTGCCATCGCTGCTCATGGCCGCGCCGTCGATCTCTTGAAACTCTTCGGGAGAACCCACCTCGACGAGTGGGCTCACGCCACCGCCGCCCGCGTAGCCGATGTAGACGCCGTCCACGTCGTCGTCGCCAATCTCGCGCTCTCCTTTGAACATGACCTTGCCGCCACTGGCGATCTGGGGATCGCTCGACACCGAGATGCCGCCCTCCTCGGAGGAGGACGCCATCACGACCTCGATCTGGGCGGATGCGGGCAACGGCAATGTAGTTACCAACGCCGTCACGACGATGGCGATCGCACGGGCGTGCATTCGAAGCAGGGAGTTCATAGGAAATTGCACGTCAGACCCGCCCCTCCGGCTTCTCCGGGCTCGACGCGCCCGCATCACGTCGCTTTGAACAGCGCTGGTTGAAGCGCGAACTCGCGACCGTTCAAAAGGATTTCTAACGTTACGCATTCGGAGATTTTGGGAAAGTGGGCCGGGCGATGATAGCTGATCAACTGCTAGAATTCCCTTCTCATAGCCTGGCCTTCCCGCGTGCCCAAAGGCGAGGGTTGGTGGGGGTTCAGGGGGAGGAATGGAAGCGGATGGGTCATTACGGTTCATTTGACGCTATTCCAGCCGAAAGCGGGAAGCCGGGCAAGGATTCCAAAGGATTCGAAGAGCATCGTCACGTATACTCTCAACCAAGGGAGACCCGCTGTAACCCAGGTTCCACGCTGATGCCAGTAAAACGCGCCACCAACGCTGAAGAGGCCGCAGAATACGGCCGGATGCTTCAGGCTCGAGGCAAAGCGGCTCTGGAGCGTCTGGGCCCCGGCACACCGATGACTGAGGCCGAGTTCTGGGCGATCAAGCCCGATCCGGCGGCTTCCGGGGCGTTCCCGGTCGACAATTTCGAGGACGAGGAGGAGTAATCCCGGAAACGCAAAACCCCGCCGCGGCGAACCGGGCGGGACCGCGTGGGGTGGGGAGCGTGAGCGGATGTGGCGAAAGTCGAGTACCCAACCCACCCAACGCTTGCGGCGGACGGCCCATGTCTCGCCACCGTAGGAGACGACCGTCAGAGCACCCTCGTGCCGGATAACCCGACGGCCGACGAGGGAGAATCGATCCGGCCGACGCCAATCGTCCGCTACTCGGCCGCCAGGCCGGTCTTGACCGCCGTTTCGGACCTCCTCATGTTTAGGGAGCGAGGGGAAAATGAAAATCACAAGGGGGCCAGCAAGTGCAGCGGGGCGACTTCCTCTCAACCAGGGTCCCAACGACAAGGCTCCGATGGAGGAATCCAAATCGTAGCGGAAGGTGGGAGGCGTGACCGGTATCGGAATGGCCAAACAGCCGCGAGCGGGCAGGACGCGGAGAACTGTGATCGCCACGGCGCTGGTTGGGATCGTCGTGGGAATCGTCCTGCCTGTCGGCGCATGGAAGTGGGGATGGTTCGGCGGGAACGAGAAAGACACGGCGCAAGAGAGGGTGTTCGACCTGGGAAACGGAGTGGAGTTGACCCTCTGTTGGTGCCCGCCAGGAAAGTTTCTGATGGGGAGCCCGGCGACGGAAGCGGGACGGCGAGAGGACGAAGTCCAGCACGAGGTGACGCTGACTCAGGGTTTCTGGATGGCGAAGACGGAAACCACGCAGGCGCAGTGGAAAGCGCTGATGCCGGACAATCCAAGCGCTTTTCAAGGGGACCGTTTGCCTGTGGAAAGCGTCCATTGGGATGAGGCGAAGGGATTCGCCGCGGCATTGACGGCCCGGATGCGGCGGGAGGGTAAGCTTGTGCCAGGCTGGAAGTTCCGTCTGCCTACCGAGGCGCAGTGGGAATACGCCTGCCGGGCCGGGACGAGCACGGCCTATTACACCGGCGACGGCGAAGAAGCGCTGCGGAAGGCGGGCTGTTATGATGGGAATTCGGAACGGAAGCCCTCGCGGATGGGGGAGTGGCTGCGGTCGATTCCGGTGTTTGAGGGGTGGTTTCCGGGGAACACAGGAAGGAAAACATGGCCTGCCGGAAAGAAAGAAGAGAATGCTTTCGGATTGCAGGACATGCACGGGAACGTGGGGGAGTGGTGTGAGGATGGCTATAGAGAGTATGGGGACGGCATGGTGGTGGACCCGCTTGGTCCGCGGGAAGGCCCCGTCCGCGTGATCCGGGGCGGGTCCTGGGCCGTCGTCGCGGTCTGGTGCCGCTCGGCCTGCCGCGACGCGGGGGGGAGGGCTGGCGGCGACCGCTTCGGGTTCCTGGGCTTCCGGGTCTGCTTGGTTCCCGGTCCGGCGGCGGAGCCAGTGCCGCAGGAGTAGGGTGGGCCGCGTGGCAACCCCGAGTCACGCTACCAACTCATCCGCGCGTCCTTCGGAGAGGCCGGCCACCGCATCGAACCTAAATCGCCGCACTCGGTGGTCCCCTCGCTGCCCGGGCTGCCGGCTCGAAAAGTCCCGTCCGGTCTACCTTTACATGCAGCGACCGCTCGCCGGCGTGGGACATTCCAATGGCGAGACGGCCGACCGTGGTTTTCGCCCGAGAGACCCGGCGGACAGCCGGCTCCTCGTCTGGCGGCTCGCTATCGAAGGGCGGGCAGGCACAGGATTCTTTCGATACCCGTCCGTCGGTTGGACCAGCTTTCCCGACAACCGTTTCGAGGTTCCTGGAAAACGCGGGTGTCTCCTTGCCAGTCGGCGCAGGGGGTGCGACCGGCTGCCGGGGGCGCCCAAGAGGATCCGGCAGCCCGGTAACCTGTATCCAGCTTGTATCCACTTTTGCTGCTCTAAGTTGCGCTTTTTGGCGCTTTCTCGCGCTTTTTGGGGTCTCTGGTTCCTCAACAACTCTGATTCGTAAATTACTCAGGAGCAGTAGATTACGAGATATTTCAAGGACTCTGAGGAGATAAAATGTGACAGGCGTCTCGCCTGTCCCATATCTTCACGCCGTGGCGCGGGCGCTCCTGCCGGCGAGTTCCTGCTTGCGAATTCGGCTTGTGAGGCCCGACGGCGGACCAGGGCTGGATAAAGAGCTGGGCCAAGCTAAAGGAGGGCCCGGCATGTTTGAGTTATTGGCCACGGACGCTACGACGGGAGCGCGGCGCGGGCGTCTACACACGGCGCACGGGATCATCGAGACTCCGGCCTTCATGCCGGTGGGGACCCAGGGCACGGTCAAGACTCTGTCCCCAGCCGAGTTGCGGGACGAGTTGGACGCCCAAATGATCCTGGGCAATACCTATCATTTGGCGCTGCGGCCGGGAGTCGAAGTGATTCGCGCCCTTGGGGGACTCCATTCATTTATGCGCTGGGACCGGGCGATTCTGACCGATAGCGGCGGATACCAAGTGTTCTCTCTGGCGCGCTTGCGCAAAATCACTGCGGAAGGCGTGCTGTTTCAGAATCACCTCGATGGGGCGGCGATGCTGTTGACTCCGGAGCGGGCCATGGAGATTCAGGCGGGGCTGGGTTCGGATGTGGCCATGTTTTTCGACGAATGTCCGCCTTGGCCTTGTCCGCGGGCCTATGCGGAGAAGAGTCTGGGATTGACGCTGGACTGGGCCAGGCGCTGCCGGGAGTGGAGCCTGGCCCGGGCTCCGGCTGGGCAATTGCAGTTCGGCATCGTGCAGGGGTCGGTCTTTCCCGATCTGAGAGAGCGTTGCGCCCGGGAACTGACGGCGCTTGATCTGGACGGTTACGCCATCGGGGGATTGAGCGTGGGGGAACCGGAGGAGGAACTTTATCGGGCAGTGGAAACGGTGGTCCCGCTGCTGCCCGGGAATCGGCCGCGCTACGCGATGGGCCTGGGACAGCCCCCACAACTCTTGGAATTGGCCGGGCGGGGGATCGATCTTTTCGACTGCGTACTCCCGACCCGGCTGGCACGCAATGGGACCGCCTTCACACGGCACGGCCCGATCAATCTGCGCAACCGGCGATTTGCGGACGATCCTCGCCCGTTGGACCCGGACTCGGATTCCTATCCGTGCCGGGAAGGATTCAGCCGGGCATACTTGCGGCATCTGATTAAAGCGGGGGAAATTCTGGGATTGCGTTTGATTTCTCTCCATAATCTGCATTTCTATCTGTCCCTGATGCGGGGGGCCCGTAAGGCCATCGAGGACGGGCGGTTCGCGGAGTTCCGCGATCGGATGATCAGGGACTACCGAACTCCAGTGGAATGAACAGCAACGGATTAGACGATTTCGCCTTCCTTGTAGCGGTGGATTCGCCGGCGACCGGGCCGGGGCAACCGGCGCCATCGCCATGGCCGACTTTCGGCATGATGGCGCTGATCATCGTGATTTTTTACTTCCTCCTGATACGCCCGCAGCGGTTGAGGCAGAAGGAGTTGGAGCGGCGGATCGCGGCGCTGAGAACGGGGGACCGGGTGGTGACTGCGGGAGGGATTCACGGATTGGTGACCAGCGTGAAAGAGCGGACTGTGATGATCAAGGTTTCCGACAACGTGCGGATCGAAGTGGAGAAATCGGCGATCTCGACGACGGTTCCAAAGGAGGGCGGGGAAGGAAAGGCGGAGTCCAAGCCGGAAGGGAAGGCTGCCGCGGAGGCGAAGGAGGAGTCCTGAGTCCGGGCTGCGGGTCCTGGAAGGCCTGCGGACACGGGCGCATTACGGCGAACGGATTATGAGTTCTTCTCTGATGGTGTTTGGCCTCGGGCTGCTGCTCTTGGTGTTGTTCTTGTGGTTTTTCGCGACCGACTCGGAACGTCGCAAACGGGTCTTGGGTTTGGTGCTGACCATTTTGCTGACGGCGGTGTGTGTGCAGGCGCTGTGGCCCCGGCACACGAACCGGTCGCCGGAACTCATCCGGCTGGAGCGTCTCGAAGCCGGAGAGGTTACGGAATTGCGCAGCAAGCTGGAGAGTTGGCTGCGGGACAACGATTTCCGGCTCGATCCGGCCGACGAACGGCTGACTTTTCCGGGCAGGCGGCCGGAGAACTACAACACCGCCGGCAAGCTGGCCTACCAAAGGGTGTTTCCCGATGTGGGAACGGGGCGGATCTACGTGATTGACGGGGCGACGCCTGGGCGCGAGGGCCAGCATTTCGTCAACATTTACCGCTTTTGGGAGGGCGAAAGGATCCGGGATAAACGGACTCGCAAGCGAGAGCCGCCTGAGTTCGCGGAGCTTTGGACGGCAGTGGCGAAGGTGTGCGATCCCTTCGACAAGGTGCCCAAGGAAGTCCCGATTCAGAAAGGGATTGATTTGGAAGGGGGCAGCGCCTTTCAGGTGGAGATCACCCCGCGGGAGGGGACTGAAGTGCATCCGGACGTGCGCGATCAGGCCATCGCCATCATTTCCCAACGGCTCAACGCTTTGGGCGGGAAGGATCTCCTGATCGCGCCGCAGGGAGAGAACATGATCATGGTCCAGATGCCCGGGATTTCCGACGAGGACCGGGACTGGGTGAAGGAACAACTGGAGAAGACGGCGGTGTTAGAATTCCGGCTCGTCCATCAGTCTTCGAGATTCCTGGCCTCGCAAGTGTTGGCCGGCGAGCACATTGAACCGGGTTACGAAGCTTTGCCGGCGGCGGATCCGATCGAGGGAGAGCCTACCCACGTGCTCGTGAAGCGGCGTCCGGATATCCAGGGCAAGCTGGTCAAGCGGGCCCGGGCGCAGAACCTTCCCGACGGCTGGCACATCTTTTTGGAGTTCAACTCCGAGGGGACGGAGAAATTCGGAAAGCTGACCAACCAATTGGTGACGGAATTTGGGAAGGGCGCCCGCCAATTGGCTATCGTCTTGGACGGGGAGGTTTTGTCGGCGCCATCGATCAACGACGCTATCTGGGGCACGGCCGACATCAGCGGGGCTTTCGACAGCGAGGAGGCGAAATCGTTGGCCGCTTCGATGGAGAATCCTTTGGAAGAGCCGTTGCTGTTGCAGTCCGAGCACAGCGTCGATCCGACTTTGGGCCGGGAAGCGGTGAAACAGGGACTATTCGCGGGATTGGCGGGGTTGGCCCTGACATTTATGTTCCTGTTGATCTACTACCGCCTGGCGGGCTGGGTTGCGTTGGTGGGACTGACAGTGAACATGCTCATGCTCCTTGGGGCCTTGGCTATGTTCGGGTTCACCTTGACCCTGCCGGGCATCGCCGGGATCATTCTCACCATCGGGATGGCCGTCGATGCCAACGTGCTGATCTACGAGCGGTTGAAGGAGGAAATCGCGGAGGGGAAATCGTTGCCGGCGGCGATTCAAGGCGGCTATGAGAAGGCCTTCTCGGCCATCTTCGACGCTAACATCACCACGCTGATCACATCGGGGATTCTCTGCTATGTGGCCGACGGTCCGGTGCGTGGTTTCGCCATCACCCTGATCATCGGGATTGCCGGAACGCTGTTCACGGGATTGTTGGTGACCCGCGTGATGTTCAATTGGGCGACGCACTTGAAGATCCTGAAGAAGCTTTCCTTTTGGAACATTATTCCGGACGTGCGCGCGGACTTTTTGGGCAAGAGACGGATTGCCTATGTGTTGTCGGGGCTTTTGGTGGCCGCCTCGATCGGCGGGTTGGCCTGGAAGCGCGACAAGGCCGTGGGTGTGGACTTCCTCGGGGGAGACCTCATCGTGTTGAAGAGCGGGCAGGATTACAGCATCAGCGAGGTCGAAGCGGCCTTGGCGGGCGCCCAGCTCACCGAGAAAGCCATCGTCCAGAAACAGACCTCACTGATGGACGGGGAGCATATTATCAGCATCCGCATGAGCAACAGCGGGGCGGAAACCACGTTCGGGCAGATGGACCGGGCCACGAGCGCGCTCGAGGAAGGGCTCCAGTTGCAGGATGGACAGTTCGAAATGCAACGCACGACGGTGGGTTCTGTCGTGGGCGGGCAGATGTTGAGATGGTCCACGTACGCGCTCCTGTTGGGAATGTTGGGAATCCTTTTGTATCTCAGCTTTCGCTATGAGTTTTCCTTTGCTTTAGGGGCCATCGCGGCGCTCGCCCACGACGTGTTCATCGCCATCGGGATCATTGTGCTGATGGGACAGGAACTGTCGCTTGTGCACGTGGGCGCCTTTCTGACTATCGCCGGTTACTCGATCAACGACACCATCGTGGTGTTCGACCGGATCCGGGAAGGGCTGCGGACAAAACGCGGCGAAGTGAAGGACATCATGAACGAGGCGATTGGGATCACCTTGCGCAGGACCCTGTTGACGAGCGCTACGACGCTGATTCCGATGGCGACGCTCTACCTTTTCGGGGGGCCGGCGCTGCGGGACTTCTCGTTCACCATCATCGTCGGGGTGGCGGTGGGAACCTACTCGACGATTTTCATCGCTGCGCCGGTGGTGTTGTGGTGGGCTCGCAAGTGGAGGAAGAGTCTGCGGCGTGAGGTCCTGGATTCCGAGCAGGTCATGGTGGCCACCACCGGACAGGTGAAGACTTGAGGAGCGCATTCCCACTAGGCCGGCATGGCGGAGTTCGAGACGCGGGCGATTCACACGGGCTTGGGCTTCCGCGAAGAAACCGGAGCGGTGATTCCACCGCCCTGGCTGACGTCGACCTTCGCCGCGGGCAATCCGGGCGGGTTTGACTACACCCGCTCGGGCAACCCGAGTTTTCGCAATCTTGCCGAGACTCTGGCATCTCTGGAAGGCGCGCGCTACGCCACCGTCTTCGCCAGCGGAGTATCGGCGATCACAGCCGTGGTATCCGGGCTGCGGCAAGGGGATAGAATCGTTGCCGAAGAGAATCTCTATGGCTGCACCTTCCGGTTGTTCGAACAGGTGTTTCGGAAGTTTGGGCTTCGGGCGGCCTATGAAGATTTCACGGAAGACGGCGCTTTGGATAGGGTGCGGTTGGAGCGTCCGGCGCTGGTGTGGATCGAATCGCCGACGAACCCATTGCTCAAGATTATCGACATCGCGAAAGTGGCCGAGGTTGCCCGGGAGGCGGGGAGCTGTCTGGTTGTGGACAATACCTTTGCTTCGAGCTACCTGCAGCAGCCGTTGCGGTTAGGCGCCCACCTTTCGCTGCTGAGCACCACGAAGTACACCGGCGGGCATTCCGATGTGCTGGGCGGCGCGGTATGCGCCGACGACGCCGGGCAACATGAGCGGCTCGAGTTTGCTCAGAAGGCCTTGGGCCTACAGCCGTCCCCTTTTGATTGCTGGTTGTTGAGCCGCGGAGTGAAGACGCAGGCGCTCCGAATGGAACGGCACTGCGCCAACGCCCTGGCTTTTGCGGAGTATTTGGAACGGGACACCCCGGCCTGTTGGGTGCGCTATCCCTTTCTGCCTTCGCATCCGCAGGAAAGGCTGGCGCGGCGCCAGATGCGCGGCGGATCAGGGATCGTGACGGCGGATTTTGGATGGCCGGCGGAGAAGACTCGAGAGTTCCTCGGCCGGTTGAAGCTATTTACCCTGGCGGAGAGCCTGGGAGGCATTGAATCATTGGCCTGTCATCCGGCGACGATGACCCATGCTTCGGTGCCGCGGGAACGCCGGGAAGCGGTGGGGATCACGGATTCGCTGGTCCGGTTCTCGGTGGGCATCGAGCACGTGGAGGATCTTCGAAGGGATGTGATGGAGGCGTTGGCCCAAGGCTGAGGGCTGCATTGGTGAAGAGCTTGAGACCGGAATTCCCAGTTGCCAGAAGCCGGAGCATTGGGAAAATGCAGGGCCATGGATTGGATCGGTTGGATGTCGGAACCGGAGGCGTGGATTGCGCTGGTGACCTTGACCGCGCTGGAGGTGGTCCTCGGCATCGACAACATCATTTTCATATCGATTCTGGTGGACCGGTTGCCGGAGGGTCAGAGGGACCGGGCGCGGATGATTGGATTGGCGTTGGCCATGATCATGCGCATCGCTTTGCTCCTCTCGCTGGCGGCGGTCATGCGGCTGACGACGCCCCTTTTTCCGTTTCTCGGCCATGAGGTGACGGGCAAGGACATCATTTTGCTGTTGGGCGGCTTGTTTCTCATCGCCAAGAGCACGCACGAGATTCACGACAAGCTGGAAGACAACCCCGAAGCCCGAAAACGGGCGGCGGCGCGATCGTCCTTCAGCGGCGTGCTCGTTCAGATTGCTGTGCTGGACATGGTGTTTTCGCTCGACTCCGTGATTACGGCAATCGGCATGGCGCGGCACATTCCGGTGATGGTCGTGGCCGTGGTCATTGCGGTGATCTTCATGATGGTGTTTTCCGGAATGGTCAGCCGTTTCGTGAACCGGCACCCGACCTTCAAAGTCCTGGCCTTGAGTTTCCTTATCCTGATCGGGGTGGCCCTTATGGCGGAGGGGTTGGGATTACACATTCCGCGTGGCTACGTGTATTTCGCCATGGCCTTCTCGTTCGTTGTGGAGCTATTGAACATACGGATTCGTGGGAAGAGCGTTCCGGAGCAACCGGTTCTCCGGGGTTAGCAAAACCGGACGGAGCTGGCGGCGGAGCGGAGGGGATGGGGAATCGATCGCTCAGAGGATGAGCATGCAATCACCATAACTGTAGAAGCGATAACGCTGGCGGACGGCTTCGCGATAGGCTTCCAGGATGGACTCCCGTCCGGCGAACGCGCTGACGAGCATGAGGAGCGTGGATTTGGGAAGGTGGAAATTGGTGAAGAGCAGATCCACGGCGCGGAAGGTGTAGGGGGGATAGATGAAGATGTTGGTTTCGCCTTCGATGGACCGGATGCCACCGGTTGCGGCGGTGTGTTCCAGGACGCGGGCGACGGTGGTGCCGACGGCGAGAACACGGGAGGCTTCTCGGATATTCTGAGCCGCGGCTTCGGGCAGTCGAAACCATTCCGTGTGCATCCGGTGCTGGGACGGGCGTTCGGCGCGGACGGGTTGGAAAGTGCCGATGCCGACGTGCAAGGTGAGAAAGGTGTGGGGCAGAGCGGCGAGGACCTGCACAGGGAAATGCAATCCGGCGGTGGGAGCAGCGATGGCGCCTTCTTCGCGCGCGAACACGGTTTGGTAACGTTCGCTGTCGGAAACGTCGCTTTCACGGCCAAGGTAGTGAGGAAGGGCGAGACTGCCGTCGCGATTCGGGTCCGGGGACCGGTCGAAGACCAGGATTCGTTCTCCGTCAGGAAGGATATCCCGGACGGTTCCGGTGGTGTTTCCAATGGCGATGCGGCATCCCAGGCGCATCCGTTTTCCGGGCCGGACCAGGCAGCGCCAGCGCAGCGGATTACCGAAGTCGAGGCGGAGGACTTCAATGCGGCGATCGTTGGAAAAGAAGCGCGCGGGGAGGACTTTGGTGTCGTTGAGGACGGCGAGGTCTCCCGGCTGTAGGTAGTCTGGGAGGGCCTGAAAGCGATCATGGCGGATGGAACCAGTAACACGGTCCAAAACAAGCATCCGTGCTTCACCGCGCTCGGGAGCCGGACGGGCGGCGATGAGTTCGCGCGGGAGGTGATAGTCGAAATCGCCGGTGCGCAATTCAGACACGGGAGGAGGGGGAGCCGGAGGCCCGCAGGGGCGCAGCGGCGAGTTCGACGGCGGCCCAGAGGATGTCGTGGCGGGTGCGGTTTTCGTAGAGGAGACAGCCGAGAAAGAGAGCGGCGAAGATTGCTGTCAGAGCAGCGAGCAGGGGATGTCCGTCGAGGGCGAGCAACGCGGACGAGGCGAGAAGTGCAGCGGCGGCGGCGAGCCAAAGAGGACGTGGTCCGGAACGTAGGCGCAGCCGGAAGAGACTGAGCTGGCGCTGGTGACGTTCCTCGACTTGTGCGAGGGAGGAGAGGGTCCAGAGCCCGTGTTGGAAGTTCATATCCGCTCGGGACCAGGGTCCGGCGGGAGTAGGTTCTGTTTCGGGCTCGTTGAGTTCGAGGGTACGCAAGAGGACGCGTTGGGGATGCGTGGCGTCGGTGGGAAAGGCGTCGGTGCTGACGAACGGCCGCCATGTGCCGCCACGCCAGAGCCGGCCGCCGAAAAAGGCGCCACCACGGATCCAAGACTGGCCCAGGACGAGGAAGGCCAGGAGAAGGGGTGAGAGCTTTCCGCCTGCGCGAGGGCTGGCCCGGCAGCCGGATGCAGCCAGCACAGCGGCGGCAAGGGTGAAGCCGAGCATGAGCAAACCGGCCAAGCCGAGAGGCGGAAACAGAAGGGCGGCGCCGAAGCAGGAAAACGCGATGAGGGCCCAGGGAAAACTCAACGCTGCGGACCAGGGACCGCAACGGGACCACGGGGTAGAACCGTAGAGGAATTGATAGGGAGCGGATCCGTTGACTCCGTAGTAAATGACAGGACAGGGGGGCGGCGATGCGGCCGCGGCGTCCATGTAAAGGCGGCCGCGCCAGAAAGTCCGGCCAAACCCGTCGAACCGGCCGCGGTGATCATCGAACAGGAAGGACTCGGCCTTTCCGTAGCCGGCTTGCTGGGTCAGATAGGCGGCGATGCGTTCGCGGCGTTTATGCCAGACAAAAGCATCCGGAACATAGACGAGTGTCAGGCCGATGTCTTGGAGGCGCCAACAGAAATCCACGTCGTCGCCCGCGATGCGGTAGTGCGAACGGAAACCGCCGACGGCGTCGAACGCGGCCCGGGTCACGACGAGATTGCAGCCGGCGAGGTGTTCGGCATGGCGGTCGTCGAGCATAACGTGGGAGGGATGACCGGGGGCGCATTGGATGGTCCGGGCCACGAGCGAAGTCTCGGGAGGAGGGAGGTTGGGACCGCCGGCCGCGTCCCAAGAGGATGTTTCGCGGCTGCGGACGATACGTTCGAGCCATTGGCGATCCGGAACGCAATCGTCGTCGGTGAAGGCGATCAGTTCGCCGGTCGAGGCCGCGACTCCTGCGTTGCGGGCGGCGCCGAGTCCGGCATGGGGCTGTCTGTGAAAATGGACGGAGGGAAAAACAGCGGCCTTATCGGCCAAGGTAGGTTGAGAACCGTCGTCGATAACGATAATCTCATGAGGAGGGTAGGTCTGTTCCACGAGGGACTGGAGACAGAAGGGAATCCTGCCGTGACCGTTGTAGCTGCAGACCACGACGCTGATGGTGGGTCCCGGTGAAGGCGAAGCGCGCGACACGGGATAGCTTTTTTCCCACCAAGCAGGAAGCCGGGCGGCGGCGAGTTTGGGGAGGCGGTCGCGATCGACGATTCCAAAAGCCCAATCCTCGACGTCAGATCCCGCATTGCGCCAGGCGTCGGTGAAGGAGAAGAGGAAAACACCGGCCAGGCCTGCCTGAGCGGATTCTTCGATGTGCCAGCAGAGGGTTTCAGCTTGCTGCTCCGGGCCATGGCGCAGGGAATCGAGGCCGCATTCGCTGACGACGAGGGGAAGCGGATCGGCGAGGTGCTGTAGTCGCTCAAGATAAGCGCGAAACGCTATCCGGTCCTCCAGGTAGACATTGCACGCCGCGAAATCGATGGACGAGGGCTGCAAGTATTCGGTCGAGGGGTAATCGGCATAGGAATAGAGGCGAGCGGAATCCCGCTGGCGCATGTGGTCGAGGCAATCCTCGAGGAAACGGAGGACGCGGCGCGGTCCCATCCAGCGCACGAGATGAGCGGGAATCTCGTTTCCGATAAAGTAGCCGGCTATGGCCGGGCGCTGCTGAAGATCGGCGACGGTCTTCACCAGCAGACGGCGGATCTCGCGGGCGGTGTGCCGGTTTTCCAGGAAATCGGTATGAGAGGGCCAGGGCGGAGTGAGAAAAACGGCGAGATCGAGTTCAGCGCAGGCTTCGAGAAAGGGAGGCGGCGGGATATCATAGAGGCGCAGAGAGTTGCAGCCGAGGCCGCGGATGATTTCGAGATCGCTTCGGCAGCGGGCGAGATCGGTATAGCCCTCCGGGAGGGGTCCGTAGGTGATCCCACGCACGGGGCGACGTTCCGTTCCGGCGCGGAAGAACTTCCCGTCGACGCTGAGAACGGGTTTGGGCACGTGCCGATGGTATCGGGTGGGTGACGCAAGTCAACGGGGGGAGGGATATGGACAAGCGCTTGACCGGATAAAGGAGGGAAGGAGCGGCGGCGGAGGGGAGTTTTGGGCGTCCGCGACAGCAGCCTCCTGAACGTCACCCCTCTGGTTCGCTCTCGGCGGGCCGCTTCGACTTCCGGAAGTCTTCGAGCGCCTTTTCCCGTTCACCGAGAGCCTGCCATGCGAGACTCCGGATTTCATAACGTTTGCGCAGCGCTGCGGTCATGCCGCCGTTGCGAATGCTCTCGAGAGCGGCGGTTTGATTGGCCACGAGCGTTTCTAAGTGGCGCGACAGGATGCCGGCGATTTCAGCTTGTCCGTGATCGTGGGCCAATTGCAGGGCGGTTTTGCCGTCTTTGTCGACGAGGGCAAGTTGATCGACGTCGAAGGGAACCATGGCGCCGACAAATCCATTCTCCGGCCCCGCCTTGCCGAAGAGATGCGATTGATCGAGGTTTTCGAACGGCGTCGCGGAGCCGGTCATCGCAAAGTGCATCACGGCGGTCCGGCCATCTTGATCGCGCGCCCGCAGGCTCAGCAACGTCGGGGCCACAATCCGATAGATCTCCCAATCCCCCGCGCGCGCCGCCATCAACGAGGGCGTCTCCCCTTTATCGTCTGTTTGTTCGAGTGAATCGTGCCAAACGGAGAAACGCACGAGATCGAATTCCCGGTCCTTCAAGAGAGCGCGATCGATTCCGGGCAGGGCGCGCAGCGTTTCTTTTCGCTTCTCGGAATTCTGATCGTAGGAAACTTCCCAGAGCTGTCGCATAGCGCTCAGGAAAATTTGGTCGCGATTGACCACGGCATGCATTACCGCGGTCATCCCATTCTGGTCTTTTTCGGTGATGTCCGCCCCCAACAGAATCAGCGTCAGCGCCAGCGACCGGTGGCCGTTGGCGACGGCTTGAGTGAGCGCCGTCTGTCCCGATGCGTTCTTGTCATTGACGCTGACCCCGCCGTCGAGCACCTCGATTACACGGCTGATGTCGCCGCGCGCGGCGGAGTCTACCAAAGCATCGCGCGGCGCTCGAGCTTGATCCGGCTCTGAGCCTTTGGCCGATTCCTCGATTGCCAGTTTCGCCAGGGCCTCCTCTCGCAACGACTCGGTTTCGATCAAACCTGCCGCTTCCACCGCCATTTCGGAGCCGCCCTTGAGCTTTGCCAAGGCGAAAGCGCACTGGGCGGCGGTCTGGTCGCGCAGTTCGCCGCTGAGAATGTTTTTGATGGCGCGAGTCAAGGTCTCGAGTTCGCCCGTTGGAGCGGCCTGCAACGCCACGTTGCGCAGCGCGTCGTCCCGTTCATCAGCGTCGCGCATCTTGAGCGCGATCCGCAGTTGCGGGGCGTGGAAGCCGCCTCCCGCCAGGTTGTCTTTGAGCGCATTATGGCCCAACGTGGTTCCCAACCCGACCACGCACGCTGCCCAGATGGCCCACAGCGCCGCCATCGCGGCCGGTGAACTCCAGAAACCGGCCTTGGGTTTGCGGACCTTCTCGATGCGCCAGACCACGTAATAAAGAACGAAGCCGGCGGCTAGAAACAGCATCGAGCCGCTCAACAGATTGAAGCCGGAGCGAAACGGCGTGTTCGGAGCCGGATAGGTTTCGTAGCGGAACCAGGGATCGCCAGCTCCCGCCGCGAACGTGAACTGACGGACGCCTTCATCGTTCCAGGCGCTCTTGATCGACGTGCTGAAGAATGCGATCAAACAAAAGAGATGCGCGGCCACGAGCAGGCCCTGCACCGTGATCGCGAACCACTTCGCCCGCTCGGCCCACCAATCATGCCAGGCGCGACCGACGATGCTGAAGGCGCCTGCGTCAGCCGGCTGTGCCGCGCTCTTTGGCGGGGAGGCGCTGCGCTCCGGATGCGACTCGACTGGGACCGGCTTTCGAGCCCAGAAATACCAGAACAGAAGACCCAGACATCCGCTGAAAGAGCCGGCCTTGACCGCGTCGAAGACCGCTCCTTCAAACGGAATCCAACGGTCGAAGCCGCCGCGGAGCGCCAGGAACGCCAGCGGCACAAGCAGCAACACCAGCGCGTCGAGCACCCTGGCGAGCGGCGGCTTCTCTTTGGAAGCTTCCGGCGACGAACGCCGTGCCGGTTTGTGAAACTCCGAGCGCGCCTCGGGGTTGAAGAGCGCCGTCAGGACCCAGACGCCCACCGGAAGACCGATCCACACCCAGAACAAGGCCGGCATGGCAAAGGCAAGGATGAGAGACACGGCCATCACCGCCAGTCCAGCCATCATCGCTGCCTTCAGCGATCTGCGGCGCAACATCTCGACGGCCCCAAACATCGCCAGGGCGTTAATGCCGACGACCGTCCCGAGCAATGCCGTGTAAAGCGTCGAATGATTCAGGGCGACCAGGCTGAAAACCCAGATGGTTACCCAATTCAGGAGAACATTGACGAGCAGGCAGAACGCGGGCGCATCCACCCGGCCTTTCGTGGTTAGGACGGGAGTCGATGCCGCGGCTTCGCGCAGCGCTGTGTCCGGCGAGGATTCACTCCTGGCGATGGTTTCGACGTCCGTCTTGACGGCGCCGGCCGTCTGGTAGCGCCGTTCAGGGTTTCGCTCGAGCGACTTGAGGACCACTTCATCCACGCGCACATCCACTTCAAGCTTTTTCGATGGCGGCTCGAACCGTCCCATCGGCAGCTCGCCCGTGAGCATTTCGTAGAAGACCACCCCGAGCGCGTAAATGTCCGCGCGATGATCGACATTGGCCGGCGCTTCGATCTGTTCGGGCGCCATGTAGTGCAGCGTGCCGAGAGTGTGCAGCGTGCCGGTCAGGGCGATGTCCTGCTCTTTGCCCACGATCTTGGCGATGCCGAAGTCGGCGATCTTCACCCGGCCTTTGCTGTCCACCAGGATATTCTCTGGCTTGATGTCGCGATGCACGATGCCCTCGTCATGGGCGAACTGCAGCGCCTCGCAGATCTTCGGCACAATGGCGAAGGCTTCCTCAGGACTGAGCCGCCGGGCGCGTTCGAGCTGCCGCAAGTTGGCTCCGTCGACGAACTCCATCACGAAGTAGTAGTAAGGACCAGCCTGACCGAAATCGTAAATGGCGATGATGTTGGGGTGATTGAGCCTGGCCAAGGCGCGGGCTTCGCGGAGGAAGCGCTCGGCAAAGGCCGGATCTCCGCCGACGTCGGGCGGCAGCACTTTGAGAGCGACTTTGCGATCGAGATTCCTTTGACGAGCCTCGTAGACCCAGCCCATGCCGCCTCGCCCGAGCCGGTCGAGGATATCGAGCTGAGGGAAGAAAGCCGAGAGATCTGCGGGGGTCGGAATGGGGACTGTTGCCGGCGCCGGTTCCGCCTCGGTTTGGGACACGAACCCGGCCGCCAAAACGCATTGGGGACAAAGTCCCTCCGGGGACCATGGTTCGATGGTGGCGCCGCAACGCGGGCATAGGGTGGGTTCGTTCATAGGTTCCGGGCTGGTTGGCGATCCCTTCACTCACTACTGAAGAAATGCCGGCCGCGCGTTACAAACTATCTTCACGCCGGAATCCGCGGTCAACCGGCGCGCACGGCCGCGAAGAGGCCCGGCAGGAGCCTTCGATTCAGCCCGGCAAGGCGGCAAAAAGGCAGCGCAATTCATCTTCCACCTCACCCGGGTTGACTACCGTCCCTGCGATCTCCTGCCTGAGAAGTTCCCGGTAGCGCCGGCGCAGCCGGTAGGCCGCCACTCGGACGGCGCCTTCGCTCATGGCCAGTTCGCGACTCAGGGTCGCGTAAGGAATCCCGGAACGATCTCCGCTGAGCGTCCCTTTGAGCTGCTCGAACAAGTGGGCCTTAGCGTTTTCGACGTACTCGCGCTTGAGCCGGGCCAGCACAGCTTCGAGCAAGGTTAAGGCCCAGCGCCGGTCGAAGTCGCGATCTGGAGTCGCGGTGGTCGCCGGCTCGTGTCGAAACCGCTCCTCACCCGCCAGCGCATCGAGCGACACGATCTGGAATCGTCCGCCCCGCTTCTGAGCGCGCCCGCGATCCCATTCGTTGGCGAGGAAATGATTGAGCGAAGCCAGCAGGAACGAACGAAACCGGCCGCGTTCACGATCGGCGGCATCGAGCCAGTCCTTTTCCAGAAGCCGGGCGAAAAAACCCTGCGTCAGGTCTTCCGCATCGGCTGGGCTGCATCCCGTTCGCCGCACATGGGCGTAGAGCGGATACCAATAAGCCCGGCAGAGGTATTCGAGCGCGCCTGCGGCCTCTGGGGAATCTTTGCCTTTGGCCGAGAGCACCACCGACCAACGCGTCGTCGTGAAGAGCGGCGAGACAGCGGGCGGGTTGGCGTCGTCTCCGGTCGAGGATGGTCGTGTCACGGGAGTCCGCCTCAGGCAGGGCCCGGGGAGCGTGCCGGTTGAGAAAAGTTAACCCGCATTTCTCCTGTCGTTTCGTCGCGAGAGGCTGCGAACCCCTTCCTTGCTAAGGCCACCGCGCAGCCGAGGGCCCAGAACAGCAAAATACTTTACACCCTGTTCAAGCTCGAGGCAAGCGGAACGTAGGCAAAGGGTGCGGCAGGCCACAGCAGAAAGGGTATGAGATGGTTTGCTGGGTGGTCCAATCTTGCCTCAGGAGAGAGAACGGGGTTTAGTAAAGAATGCGTGGGGTATTCTGGGGAGAGGCCCGGGCAGCGACACCGGTCTTTCTGATGGCGGCTGCGCTGACTATGGCCGCGTCGCGTGCGGAGGATGTTCTGATCGTGGGCGACAGTTTATCCCGGGAGTATGCGATCGAGTTTCCGGCGTTGTTTCCCAACCGTCCCGAGGCATGGGGTGCGCGCAACTGGGCCGAGTTGTTGCAGGAACACCGGCCGGAGCGTTTCGATATGGGGAGCGAGGCGCAGTGGTTTGGGGCTTTCGCCGGATTCCTGGGCTTGTTTGGCGGGGCTTTGGATTGGCTGGATGCCGATATGGCCTGGCATGCCTACAACTGGGCCATTCCAGGGGCGGAATCCTCTGACTGGCACGACATCCTCGATGAGGATTTCTATTTCTTGCTGCGGGCGCCCATGGATCTTCAGATTCAGGACACTGCGGAACGGGCCGTGGTCTTTCTCGGCGGGAATGATTTGAAGAATCATTATGGCGACTTCTATGACGGACGGGAACCCGGGGGATTTGCAACGCGCCGGGCCGGGAACGTGAAGGACACCGTCGAGTACTTGCGAGACCGGAATGCCTCGATGCAGATTGTGGTGGTGGGTTGGCCGGATGTGGGGGTAACTCCGGAAGTGATGACGGAGTTCCCTGATCCGGAGCGACGCGCCTTGGTTACGGAAATGACGAGGGCCATCAACGATGATTTGCGGGCTTGGAGCGAACAGCAGGGAATCGGGTTTGCCGAGATCTTCGATCTCACCGTCGAGGTGCAAGGACCACGGCCCTTTTGCCGCTGGGGCATTGGATTCGAGAAGGGTTTTGATCCGCTGCCGCAATCGAACCGCGAGCAGTTTCTCTTTTCACCAGACGGGTTTCATCCGAACACAGCCGTACATATCATTTTCGCCAACCAGATACTCGAAGCGTTCAACGCGTTGGGCGACGCGGTCCCCATTCCGTTGATCGAGGATGAGGAGGCCCGGGAGATCCTGGGCTTGGATCCGGCGCCGGATTATGCGGACTGGCTGGAGATCTGGAGTTTGACCGGGGCCGCCGCGACCGCTGATGAAGATGGGGACGGATTGCCGCTGAGTGTGGAATTCGCGTTGGGAAGCCGGCCCGATGCGCCGGATGTGGACTCAGTGTTGCGCTTGGGAAACAGCGGGGACGAGAATCGACGAATTCTCAGTTACCGGCCCGATCCCGGCGCCGCTTGCCATGTGGATGTCATGGCGGAAGAGAGCGGGGATTTGAAGGGTTGGCAGGTCGTGCCGGCGGCAAGGCTGCGCGGCGCCGCAATGGGATGGGTGGATGTGCTGGCGGAGGAAGGCTCCGGAGGTGGGTACGTCAGGCTGCGGGTGGCCGGCCTTCCGGAACCGCCGGCCGAGTGAGGCGCAGCGCGCGACAGCCGATAGGGTGTGCGAAATGTGCGTTAGGAGCGGAGGGTCTGAATCAGTTGCTCGAGGCGGAAGGGATCGATGGGGTTCTCCCAATTCCCGTCGCGCTTGATGGCCGAACCCACGATGAGCGCGTCGGCGTGGCGGGCCAAAGACTGCGCGTTTCCGGCATCCACACCGGAACCGACGACGACGGGAACGGATACGGCCCGGCTTACGGCGGCGACTTCCTCGCTGCTGGGAGGCGATCCGGTCACGGCGCCGGTGATCACGACCCCGTCGCAGAGAAAAAATTCGGCCGCCCGGGCCGTTTCTTCGAGAGAAACATCGGCGGTGAGGGCATGAGCGGCGTGTTTTTTCTTGATGTCAGCATAGACCGCCACGGATTCGGCGTCGATGACGCGCCGGTAACGGAGGAGGTCGGCCGCTGAACTTTCAATATAGCCTTCATCGGCGACGTGGGCGAAGACAAAGCCCTCGGCCCGGATGAAGTCGAGCTGGGCGGCGGCGGCGGCGGCGAGGGCTTCGCGGTTAGCCGCAGCGAGGATCTGCATGCCACAGGGCAGAGGGGCAGCCGCCGATTTGACGGCCGCTCCGAGCAGGGTCATGCAGGCCGTGATCTCGGCGCCGGCCTGGCTCCGTAGGTAGGGCCGGTCGTGCATGTTCTCGAGGAGCACAGCATCCGCGCCGGCTTCCCGGCAGAGGCGGGCTTCTTCTTCGGCGAGCCGGACGATGTCTTGACACGGGAGCCGGTGTGCAGGTGTCCCGGGGAGGGCGGCGACGTGGACCATGGCGACCACTGCCGGTTTACGGGCAAACCGGACGGAAACGGGCATGGGGGATTTACTCCTCGAAACGGGTCCGGCTGACCAAGAGCTTGATATCGTCGTCAATCTGTCTGGCAAGGGCGTCGGAACACGAATCGACCGGTCCATCGAGTTTCACCTCGATCCGGGCATAGTCGCCCTCGATGCGGAAATACTTGTCCCGGAGGCTTGGGAATGTTTCCAGAAGACTGGCGAGCACGTCGATTTGAAGCGAGCCTGCGATCCATTCTTCGAGTTTGGATGGATCGGGCGGAGTATCGACATTCAGTTCGGAACGGCGGACGGATTCCGCGGGAGAAGAACCGACGGAGGCGGTGCCGCTCGAGCTGGGATTCCCGGCCTCGATCCCCGCGGTGCGACCGGAGGCATTGGTGCGGTATTCGAGAGACCCGTTGATCAAGACGATGGGAGAACCCCCAAGGGAGCCTTGGGAGACCAGGGAGAGGTCGTCGACATAGAGCTGACCTTCCGCGGTGCGAAAGCTGAGCATGCCGCTGTCGAAGAGGAGAGTGCGAATCTCGGGCCGGTTGGTGAGATTGGCCAGCGTCCCGAAGAGAAAGACATTCCGAATACGGCCGCCGGAGACGGTGAGCTTTCCTTGGGTTTCGATTCCCGAGGCAGCTCCGGTAGTGCCGGTGATGTCGAGTTCGAGGTCGCCTCCGACCGTGACAAAACGGCCAAAATGCGGCGGAGCGAGGTCTTCAAGGGTGACGGAACGGGCGGAGAGATCGATGTCGAAGGCTGGGCGAGCGCCGAAGGTGATCAGGCCAGAGAGTTGCCCGGCGCCGTCTTTCCCGAGGCTGAAGATTCCGTCTTTCAACACAATGCGGGACGGTTCCACCGAGACATGAAGACTGGCGAGCTGAAGATCGCGAAGCCAATTCTGGCGGAGAATTCCGCCGGTGAGGGCCATGTTCCAAATGCCGTCTTCAACGACGGCCTCGGCGACTGCGTCGGAAAGGCTGCCTTCCGCGGTCCAAAGCCGGCCCCAAGCGGCGGAGAGACGGTCGATGGTCAGACGCCGGAAGGGAATGTGCGAGAAATCGGGAGTGGCGCGGAAGAAACTGGGTGGAGCGGGGGAAGAGGGCTCGATCTGTTCGGTGCCGCCGAGGGCGCCGGAGCGAAGATTGAAGGTGAGACCGCCGATGCCCAGATCACGGATGTTCCAGTGGCGTTGGGAGAGGAGGTCGGTCCACGAGGCGCGGCCCCGGATCCGGTTCGCTTTCAAATCGTTGAAGAAGGCGCGGGGTCCGCCCTGGGCGCTGTATTCCACGGAAACGGCCTGGTCGTCTTTCCACCGGAAAGGGCGGAGGGTGGATTCCGAGACCCCGAGGACCCGGTCCAGCTCCATCTTGATCCCATCGCGAAACCCCTGTCCGTTGAAGTATTTGTTGCACATGTAGAACCCCATCGCGAACACGACGATGCCGAACAGGACGAGGCGCACGACGTAGCCGAAGAGGAGCCCCGTCAGGGAGGTATCGCTTCCCGGATGCAGCGTAGAACTGCGGAAGCGGCGCAGAAAACGGCGTTTCTCCTCGTGCGTGGAGAGAGGTTGGCGGACGGTTTTCTGCATCGGCGAAGCGGAGGAAAGTCTGCTGGGAGTGACGGCGCGGGGAAAGCTTCTGAAGGCTTGTTCCGGCGCGAAGCCACCATCGGCTGGGCGCCGTCGTCCGGACAACTAGTGGTCTGGGAAGTGTCCGGAAAGTCAAGGAAAATGCCCTGGCGATGCGAGGCTGCGGAAATCGTCGGCCTTTCGCCGGAGTTGGGTCGGAGAGAGTTTTGAAAGCTCGACCCGATGGTGAGAATTCGAGCGCCGGGCGGCCACTGGCCCGGCGCGCCAATCGGGATAAGGTACTGGAGTTGAACACTTCCATGCGTTTGGAATCAACGGCCAAGGGAAGCCGAAAGCTCTTGAGCCGGAGGCTGTTTGACTGCGGCGAGAATCGCCGCTCTTTCCCAAGCCCGTTGCTGCAAAGGCTGTGAGCCCGGTGCGCGACTGTAGGGGCAGACCTTGACAGCATCGCGGCACGCAGCAAGCATCGGTCGTGCCCAGTTTTCCCGCGTCATGTCCCCCGGGCTGACGGCTATCATCGGGGCCGGTCCGGCGGGGCTCACCGCAGCTTACCTGCTGTGTCAACAGGGAAGGCCCGTGGTCGTTCTGGAATCGCATCCGGACTTGGTGGGCGGCATCTGCCGGACCGTCTGTCACAAGGGATTCCGCTTCGACATCGGCGGTCATCGCTTCTTTTCGAAGTCTCGAGAGATCGAGGATTTTTGGTCCCAACTTCTTTCCCCGGAGGACTTCCCATCGCGGCGGCGGATGTCCCGGATTCTCTATCGGGGCCGGTTCTTCTCGTATCCGCTGCGGGCCCTCGAGGCGCTGCGAAACCTGGGCTTGCTCGAGTCGCTGCTCTGCGTGGCGTCCTATGTCCGGGCCCGATTATTTCCAATTCGGGACCCGCAGAACTTCGAGCAATGGGTCGCCAATCACTTCGGGCGGCGGCTCTTTCGGGTCTTCTTCAAGACCTACACCGAGAAAGTCTGGGGCACGTCCTGCGGAGAAATCTCTGCGGATTGGGCGGCGCAGCGGATCAAGGGATTCCATTTGGGCCGCGCCATCGTATCGGCGGTATTCCCGTGGGCCGGCAGGAGGCGCGGGGCGGATCCGGTCAAGACGCTCATTCATGCTTTTCGCTATCCGCGGCTTGGGCCGGGGATGCTGTGGGAACGCTGTGCCGAGCGTGTCCGGGAGATGGGCGGTGAAGTGAGGTTGGGCGCGCGGGTGTGCGAGTGCCGGTTCCAAGAGGAAAGCAGGACCTGGGCGGTGACCGTCAGCCATGCCGCCGGAACCCGTGAGACGATCACGGCGGCGGCGGTGATCTCCAGCGCTCCCTTGCGCGAGTTGGTGAACATGCTCCGGCCCGCACTGCCGGAATACGTGCACGCGGCGGCGCGCAGGTTAAGCTATCGCGATTTCATTTTGGTGGCGGTGATGGTGAAGGACCGCGGTGGGTTTGCCGACCACTGGATCTACGTGCACGATCCAGCGGTGCAGGTGGGCCGGATCCAAAACTTCAAGGCCTGGTCCCCGGAGATGACTCCCGATTCCGGGCTGGCTTGTTATGGGATGGAATACTTTTGTTTTGCGGGCAAGGACGGATTGTGGGGAATGGCAGATGGCGATTTGAAAGGTCTGGCTCGTCGCGAGCTTGTGCAATTAGGCTTGGCCCGGACAGAGGACATCGTCGACGCCTGCGTGGTGCGTCAGGGGAAGGCTTACCCGGTTTACGATGCCGGTTATGCCGAGAACGTGGCGGTCATCCGGAAGGCGCTCGAAGAACGCTTTCCCAGTCTCCATCTGGCCGGACGCAATGGGATGCATAAGTACAACAATCAGGACCATTCCATGATGACGGCGATGCTCTGCGTGGAAAACATCCTGGCTGGACAGCGAATCCGCGATCCTTGGATGGTGAACGAGGACGCGCAGTATCACGAGGGCGGGCCGGGGAGCGGAGGGGCGTCGGGACTGCGGAGCGTCCCAGAGACGGCCGCGTGAACCGGCAGCGGGAGAAGGGGCCGGGATCCTGCTTATGCTAACCTTCATTGCGAGCCGTGAAAAACTTCGGGGGCAGAAAGGTCGTGGCGCCGGCTGCGGCGAGAGCCAAGATCATCCCAATTAGACTTGGCGCCGGAAAGCACGCTTTGGGGAGCCATCCAATGCTCAGATGGGCGGCGAGGAAGACGCTGCTCACCGAAATCCAAAGGCCGCGCAAAGGTGCGCGAAGCGACGCCAGACCTAGGAGGAGCATGGGGAAGATGAGGACATCGTTGTAGGTATTGCGAAACGCAGGCAGAATAAAATCGCCAAGGACGGCCCAGGAGGAGACGGACCACCAAAGCGCGGTTTTGGAAAGCTTCGACGCGCGCAGTGCGAGAGCCGGGACCAGGAGCAGAGCCCAGAGCCCAAGGAGCCAGCCCGGCGAGAGTGCGAACGACGCGAGCCGGTAGATCGAGACGTCGGCGAAAGGGATCCGGGCGAAATGGGCCAGGGTGTCCAAAGCAATCCCTTCGATCTCGGCGGGAAAGGCGGTGGCCGGCGCCCGGTCTTGAAAACGCTCAAGGTAGAGCTGGGCGTGTTTGTGCATGGCCTGCGCGTAGCTCGTCCATATGGCCGGGCCCCAAAGTAGCATGGGGATGGCGGCCGCGACTCCCGCCCCTGCCATGACGCCCGCGCCCGCGGCGAGCGCTGTGGGCGCTTGGCGAGGTGAGCGGAGAAGCGGAACTGCGCAGCAGATCAGGTAGACAGGCCGAAGAGCGGCAAGCAGCGCCGCTCCGAAGGCGGGCGCGGCTTGGAATTTGCGGCCGGCTGGAGCAGGACAGGTGGCCAGGATGAGAAAGACGGCCGCGTAGAGAACGTAAATCTGGCCGCGGTCCACGTGAAGTCTCCAGAAAGGCGCAGCGCACAGGGTCACAAGAAAGAGGAGCCCCCAGAGCCGGTCCGGTTCGGAGCGGTTACGGACCCAGGCGGCGAAACTGGCGAGGAGCAGAACGTATTGCAAGACAAGCCACAACCATTGTTGGGTGCGATAGGGTAATCCAGCGACGGGGGCGTGAAGGGCGAGAACCAGGGGCGTGACGGTGGTTCTGCTGACGGGGTATTGGGAGGCGTTGTAAGGATCGCAAAAGCGCTCGCTGTCATCCGGTTTCCACTTGTAGAAGTAGGGATCGACGCCCTCCGCGGCGAGGCGGGCGCCAGTGACGCGGTTGCGAAGGTCGATGGATCCGCCTTCAGCGGTGTGTCGAATATCTTTGAACACACCGGAAATGGCGAACAGGGAGACGATGCCAATGAGAGTGAGTTGCCAGGCGCGGGCGGGCATGGGGAGGGAAACTAACAGATGAGCGGCTCGGCGCGAACTGGCTTTTCGAAGATGCCCCATTGGGCCAGTCCGCAGACGCGCCGGATTACCAGGGGCCGAAAGGGCGTGATCTCCGTAAAATAGATCAGGTGAGTATGAGGGCTGGTCCTTCTTTGGTTGAGGCCCATACTCTCAAGGAGCTGCATGAGCCAATCCCGGTGCGGAAGAGGAGAGGTGAGCATGAGCCGGCCACCCGGTTTGAGCAGGGCGTCAAATGCGGGGAAGAAGTCGCCGTGTTCGATGACCTCGAAAGCGACCACGACATCGTAAGAGGCGGGCGACAACCCGAGGTTCCGCCAATTCCGGACGTCGCCCACAATGCCGGCGGGGGGTTCGAGATCGATCCCGCTGTAGTGGGAAAAGCCCCGGCGAGCCAGTTCCGAGCCGAGCCAACCGGCGCCGCAGCCCACTTCCAGGATGGACGCCTGCTTGCAGACATCGTGGAAGAAAAAGCGAATCTTGGCCTGACGGGCGAAGTTGCTGAGGAAGGGCATGGCGGGCCGGTGATGACGGAGGCGCGGATCGTGGGCCGGGTATTTATGGGCTGCGCTTTTCCGTGAGGCAATCCTTTCGCAGATGAGAAACCGCCAGACCCCTCGACGTCCCTGGGTGCGTTGATGGATTCGGCGATGCGGCGCGGGACTTGTGGGCGAGGTTCGGCGCCACACGGGCGCCACACGAGGAGGGCGCCAATGGAGATTCGTGGCCGGCGAGCAACAAAGCCAGCACTACCAACAAGTTCCACCTGAAGGGCCACGCCGCCAACCAGCTCGCGGAGCCACGCTTTTCTCCTGCCTGCGCTCCCGCGACGCGACGTTCCAGAATACAGCCACACGCCCTTCAGGGGGGTTCCCGCCCGGCCGGACTTGTGTTCCCATTGAACTGGTGTCTGATTAGAAGGGAATGTGCATTTTGTCTCTTCCTCACATGAGAATCCCGCGGGGCCTCCCCCTAATCCGCCTTGCGCTCAGCTTTCTGCTTGTTTTTTGCCTCATCGTCATGAGCCCGTCGTCTAAATCTCTCGCGGCGGAGACGCCGGGTCCGCAGCGCAAGCCGATTCCTCCGGCGGAGGAGTTGGCGAATCTTCCGCCCGGCGGAGGGCCGGAATACAACCGCTTGGTCTTCGAGAAGAGTCCGTATCTGTTGCAACACGCTGGAAATCCGGTCGACTGGTATCCGTGGGGCGAAGAGGCATTCGCTGCGGCGAAGGAATTGAACCGTCCCGTTTTCCTTTCGGTGGGTTACGCCACCTGTCATTGGTGCCACGTGATGGAACATGAGTCCTTCGAGGATGAAGAGGTGGCGCAGTTGCTCAACGAGCGTTACATTTGCATCAAGGTAGACCGGGAAGAGAGCCCGCACATCGATCATGTTTACATGACGGTGACCCAAGCCCTGACGGGCCGCGGAGGCTGGCCGATGACGGTGGTGATGACGCCGGAGCGCAAGCCCTTTTTCGCAGGCACCTACATACCGAAGCGGGACGTGCAGCAGATTCTCGTTCAACTCAGCGACGTGTGGCAGGAGCAGCCAGAGCGGGTGGTCGAGGAAGCCGACCGGATTACCCAGGCGATCGCCGAGATGGTCCGGGCCAAGCCGGGCGAGATGATCGGCGCGGACGTTCTCGACCGCGCCTTCGCGAATTTCATGGAGCGATTCGATGCGGAATGGGGCGGATTCGGAACGGCGCCGAAGTTCCCGGCGCCGCATGATCTGGTCTTTTTGCTTCGCTATGGGCAACGGATGGACAGTCCCAAGGCCTCGGAAATGGTGGTGCAGACGCTGCGCAAGATGCGTCTGGGAGGCATTTACGATCATGTCGGCTTCGGGATGCACCGTTATGCGACGGACCGGGAGTGGTTTCTGCCCCATTTCGAGAAGATGCTCTATGACCAGGCCTTGCTGGCCCTGGCCTATCTGGAAGCCTACCAAGCGACGGGGTCGCCAGAGTGGCGCCGCACGGCCGAGGAGATCTTCACCTACGTGCTCCGGGATTTGCGTTCGCCAAAAGGCGGGTTCCATAGCGCGGAAGACGCCCAGAGCGAAGGCGAGGAAGGCAAGTTCTACTTGTGGACCGAGGGCGAGCTTCGAGACGTATTGGGCGAGGAAGAGGCCGTGAGCTTCAGCCGCTTCTTTGGCGCCACCAGCGCCGGGAATTACGTCGAAGAAGCCAGCGGCAGGCGGACCGGAGGGAATATCCTTTTCCTGCGCGAGCCGCTGACGGCTTTGGCGGAAGCGGAAGGAATCCCGGAGGCGGAGTTCCAGGAGAAGGTCGAGTCGGCCCGGGTCCGCCTCCTTGAAGCGCGCGCGAAGCGTATCCGGCCCTTGAAAGACGACAAGGTCTTGACGGATTGGAACGGATTGATGATCGCGGCCTTGGCGCGGGGAGGCGTGGCGCTGGGAGATGAGCGTTACACGGAAGCGGCTCGGAGCGCGGCGGATTTCATCGCCGAGACTCTCGTCGACTCCGAAGGCAGGCTGTTGAAGCGCTACCGGGACGGAGAGGCGGGGTTGCCAGCGCATTTGGAGGATTATTCCTTTCTTGTGTGGGGCTTGATTGAACTCTACGAAGCCAGTTTCGAGACGCGTTACCTTGCCGAAGCGTTGCGGCTCACCGACCTGATGCTGGAACGTTTCTGGGACGAGCAGGGCGGCGGATTTTTCCAGACCGCGGACGACGGAGAGCGACTGATCCTGCGGGGCAAAGACGCCTACGATGGCGCATTGCCTTCGGGGAATGGCGTGGCGGCCTGCAATTTAGTGCGCCTGGCGAGGATGACCGGCCGGATGGAATTGGAAGAGAGGGCGCGCAAGCTGATGGCGGCCTTTTCCGGTGACTTGGCGGAACGCGCTTCGGGCAGTTCGATGATGTTTGCTGCCGTGGATTTCCTCGTCGGCGACGCGCGAGAGATAGTGGTGGTGGGAGAGCGCGGCGCCGAAGATACGCAGGCCCTGCTCGCGGCGGTGCGGCAGAGATACGCTCCGAGGCAAGTGGTCCTTTTCAAGGAGACGGGCGAAGCGGGAGAGGCTCTGGCGCAATTGGCGCCCTATGTCGCCGAACACGGCGCCATCGATGGGAAAGCCACCGTTTACGTGTGCCGCAATTTCGCCTGTGAGCTTCCCGTTACGGACCGGGATAAGCTGATCGAGATGCTCGAGTCGGATTGAATGCCGGGACGGGCCGGATCGGAGTGCAACAGCGCGGGGTATGACGGGAAAGCGAGCGGAGTACCCTGCGGCGCTTCGAGAATTGATCGACGCGTTGAAACGGCTGCCGGGGATCGGACCGCGGAGCGCGGAACGCATTGCGCTGTGGTTATTGCAAGCCGGGGACAGCGCCGCCGCCAGTCTGGCTCAATCGTTAGCAACAGCCCGGGAGGAACTCCGGCCTTGCTCGAGTTGCGGTTTTCTGGCGGGCAAAGAGGGATGCCCGATTTGTGGGGATCCGCGGCGTGATGCGGGAGTGTTGTGCGTGGTCGAACGGGCGCCTGATGTGCTGGCTCTGGAACGGACCGGGGCATTCGAGGGCAGGTACCATGTCCTCGGAGGCAGGTTGTCGCCCTTGAACCATTGTGGTCCGGAAGACTTGCGATTGCGAGAACTCGTGGACCGGGTCCGGGAAGAGCCTGTGGGCGAAGTGATACTTGCCTTGGGCCTCGATGTCGAAGGCGAAGCCACGGCGAACTACATTGCCGATCTGTTGAAACCCATGGCAGTGCGCTTGACCAGGCTGGCCCAGGGCTTGCCCGCGGGAGCCGGATTGGACGGGTCCGATCAGGTTACCCTGGCGAGGGCTCTGGACCGGCGGTTTGCCTGGGGTGGCGGAGATTCCTGAGTTTCCGGAATCGGCGGCCGACCCCAAGAAATGACGACTCAGGCGTGTCTATGCAGTAAAGAACCGCGCCCAACCGTCATGCCGCTGTGCTTGCGTGAGAGATGGTTCTCGCGCAAGTTCGGACCATGTTTCCGCCGATCAAATCGACTACGGCGCTCTTGAAGAGTGGATCGTTCGACAAGGCGTCGGCGCCCAATGGAAGCACGCTCGGCTCTGAGCTTCCGCCGCCCGGGCGGAATGGGGGCGGTGTATTGGGCCACGACACCGGGCCGGACCACGAGATCGCCAATCAAGGTGTTGCCAGCGGCAAGGGAAGATCGCATTCTCGGCACATCGCGATCGTATGGACGAACTGAAGGAAGAACGCGCGCCGTACGGCGTGACGGAAGCAATTCCGCCGGACTGGCTCGCCGATTTTCAAGCCGCCTCGCGCCGTCCCCTGGAGATCCGTTTTCGTTACGCTTTTATTCACACCTACAAACCCGTGCTCGATGACGCCCCGTTCCGCGCCTTCCACACGACTGCGGATTACCGGCGCTGGTGCGAGGAGAACCTGCCGGACTGGCTGGGCTATGGCCGCGTTTGAATACCGCCAGGCGC
>DATKCT010000128.1:0-12619 GCA_035513055.1 Verrucomicrobiales bacterium
GGAAATGAACCGGAGGCCGAACCAGACGCTGGAGACGAACAGCCGCCCCCGCCTCTCCGCTCGATGCTGAGCGGAAATCTGCACGCTCCATCCACTCTCCCACCGCGTGCCGGGCGGCTGTCGCTCAGCTTTGTCGTTCGGCGAAATAGTCTCTAAGGAATTTGCTGGTCATGTGTCTCACATGCATGAAGAACACGCTATTACTCTGTATTCTCCTGACTCTCTGTGCTTTCCGCACATCGCACCGGTCTGCGGCTTTGCCAGCAGACGCGCCAGCGGCACTGAGCGATGAATTCCTGCGCGTCGACCACACGAGGTTCTCGAAGCAGGATCGAGATCTTATTGCAACTGCCTGGCGCGGTATTCTTCAGTCCGGCAAGCTGCCAGAAGGCGGATCGGAGGATGCCTATTACCGCGTGAGACAAACTTCGGATGGGCACGAGGTATTTGCCATTTACGTCACAGGCTACGAAGGCAATCGACCGGTCTTGAAGCCTTGTGTGCATAATGAGGTACTGCTGAGTCACGAAGCCAAAGTCTTGAGAGTATTGAGTGGCCCCGAGTGCTGGCCATGAGGATCAAGGGATGCAGGATACGGGATGCAGGATACAGGATGCAGGATGAAATCCAGTCAGGCTCCTGGGTTCGTTGGACCTTGTGGAGTGTCGCGGCTCGACCCCCCGTCCACCAGACCCCTCTCTGTCATCCGCCCTAACCCCGCCACCTTTGACCTCCCGCCATCTTGACCTCTTGACCAAGGACGAAGGACCAAGGACTCTTCCCCCTCCCTCCCGCCGTGATCCCGGAGTGATCAAAGCTTGTAGCCGGTGGTGTCGCTGCGCGCCACCACCGGTGTGAAGTGGAAATCGATCCGCACCCCGGCAGGGGTGCCAGCAAGCTGCGCGGCGAAAACCCAACACAAACCCTCACATAGCGCCAAAGGCGCGGTCTATTTCAGCCCGGGGCAACGCCCCGGGTTCTCGTCACCCGTTCGTTTTGAGGGCTGAAAGCCCGGCCCAATTCAAGGCCCTCGCGCGCCGCGCCGTTCCAGAATCAACCAACACCCACTCAACCAGCCTCAGCCGCCTGGCTACGGCCCTTTGTTTTAACCGCAGAATACGCAGAGTACGCAGAGGCGGCTGCGCCGCCGATGCGGTCCCGCATCCTGCATCCTGCATCCTTCTATACTCGCGTTCATTCGCGGTTCTCTCTCTTTCTTCACGGCTCTCCCGTTCTTCACTGACCACTGACCACCGGCCACTGACCACCTCATTCCTTGCCGGCCGTAGCCTGGAAATGCTTGCGAAGGAAATCCACCGGTTGCACAAGTTCACCTCCGCCGTGCCGGATCATTCCCTCCTCACCCAGGTCGCGGAATTGTACAACGCATTCGATTCCCAGCTTGTCCATCTCCTCCTTCAAAGCGATGCCAAACTTCGGATGGTGGACAACCAACCCAAGCGAACTCTCGGGCGTAACTTCCTCGTTTGCGTAGCTGTATTGCAGCAACGCCGGCGGGTCGTCCTTGGTCAGGTAGGTGATGGGGGCCGCCTCTTCATAGCGGCGATACGCTTCCGGCGTATCCTCGCCGGCCAATTTGATGTCGTAAAACGGCTCGAAGAAACCGTGCCGCTCGAAGTTGGGACGCGGGATGCCGATCTTTTCGGCAAAACGCGGATCGTACGACGACTGGCCGTCCGATACCGCGATACAGGTAAGCCGGGTCGATTCCCGCGCGATCCGGTCCTCGCTTTCGGGATCGGCCAGGTCGTCGTGAAACGCCAGCCACATCGATGTGCCGGCGCCGGCCGAACCCCCGGTCGAAGCAACCAGCTTGGGGTTCAGATTCCACCTCGAGGCGTTGTGCCGCAGGAATTGCAATGCCCGGGCGCAGTCCAGGTATTGGGCCGGCGCGGGCGCAACGTCGGTCAAGCGGTAGTTGATGGCCGCCACCGACCAACCCTCGCCCAAGAAGGTCCGCAGGTCTTCCCGGCCGACGCTCCCCTTGTCCCCCGAGCGAAAACCACCGCCATGAATGTAAAGCACCAGCGGCGTGGGGGTACTGGACTCGGCTAGGTACAGGTCGATCGTATTCCGTTCATGCGGACCATAACTGAGGTCTGCATGCGCCGGCTGCATGCGCTGGACGCGAGCCCGGCCCGGCTCACGGGCCGGCCGGGCGCGTCCAGAGTATGCATCGAACTCTTCGCGGGAGATAAAGCCATCTCCGTTGGCATCTATTTCCTCAAAGTTCGACTGCTGCCGCGGCGGCAACTCTTCCTTGGATAGCTTGCCGTCCTTGTCGGCGTCCAGCCGGGCGAACAGACGTTCCCGCGGTAGCTGTGCCGTGGCTGGCGCCGCCAACCACAAGAGGCTACTTACTGCCACCGCCCAGATCGCGACACGGTGGTTCTTCATGGTGTTGTCCTCTGTCATGCTATAAGCTGATTGGTCCTTGGTCCGAATGGCGCAAGGTTAAGGCGGTTGACCGGAATTTAGAGGCGGTAAATGGAGATAAAAAAAGAGGCGCGGGAAATCCGGCGCCGGTTAAGCAATCTCATGCTAACAAAAACGCCGTTCCTCACCGGATTTCCCACTCTTCTCTCTGGCAGAGCAAAGCGTTCCGCGCAAGCAATTTGGAAACGACACCTTGCGAAGGAAATCCACCGGTTGCACAAGTTCGCCTCCGCCCTGCCGGATCGTTCCCTCCTCACCCAGGTCGCGGAATTGTACCGGGGTGGCGGAGACTCCTGTCCGCCACCATGCCGCAAGCCTTCGCGGGCAGGAGTGCCCGCGCCACGGTGTGAAGAAGGGGACACGCGAGACGCCTTCAATCGAAGGAGCTTGCAGAGCCTCGAGAGAAGCCGGAGGCTTCCCAGCTCTGATCCCTTCGGGATCACCGCATCTTCGGCCTCCCGGGCAGGCCAGAAATGTAAAAGCTCCAGCCGCGATCAGGAGTGCCCGGGCCCCAATGTGAAGAGTGGGACAGGCGAGACGCCTGCCCCTACGTTGGGCCGCAAGAGCCGTAGGCAGGAGTGCCCGCGCCACGGTAGATTCGCGCCGGCACGTCCTGGCCTGGGGGAGGCGGTCACGAATGTCAATTCGCTCCCTCCTCGTGTCGCGCCAACCCTGCCAACACGCTCCGCGCGGCATCACCCAATAAATCGACACGTCCTTAGGGCCTGTTGATTTAGGCGTCTCGGAACTGCCGCACGAATAAGAAGATCAAGGGAAAGACGCCGAGAAAGGCCGGCCCAAACGCGCGCAGCCCATCCAAGAACCCGTAGCGCCAACCCATCAGCCCGAGACTCAGCCAAAGCAGCGTCGCGCCCCCAATCACGAAAACCCCCAACACCGAAATGTTCTGCTTGCTGCGCTCTCGTTGCTTCCAAGCCAAGACGAAATAGGCGTGGGCGACGCCGGCCAAAACGATGATGGAAAAGATAGGGAAGTCGTATTGCAAGAAGGCAGGGATGCTCTGGAAGGCGTTGTAGAATCCATGAGCCAGAACCACCGCGACGAAGGTCCCGAGCAGGCGCTCCCATTCGCGGGCAGGGGCCATGGCAAACCGGAAAGCCGCGAACCCCAAAAGACCGGTCAACGCCAAATGCAGAAAGTTTGCGGTCAGAAACCTTCCCCAGGCGGCGCCTTCCCCATAGAACCCGCCGAGGTAACCCAGGTTCTCCTGTAAGGCGAAGCCCAGTCCTACGCAGGAGGCGGCATAGAGCGCCGTCCCGCCCTTCCCTTCGCGACAGAGCCAAGGGAGGAGCGGAAGAAAAAACAACAGCTTGATGGTTTCCTCACGCAGCCCGACGCCGCAGATCCATACGACCAAGTCATTGACCAGTTCCCCCGTCGTCTCGAATCCCCAGACCTGCTCCTGCCAAATCACTGCAAACAGGGTGGCGCTGGCGCTCAAGATTCCGAGCAGCATTCCTCCTCCGCCCCATCCCAGCAAGCTTGCGGCGCCCCGCATCCCGTAGAGCTTCCACAGAATCACAAACCAGACCGCCGCGGAAACTCCCGTTAGAAGCAGGACATGCCAGGCCACACCGGTGTAGTCGTAATACCAAACGGCGCGCAGCAACCCGGCCGGATCTCTCAGGTAGACCGCAGCCCGTACCCGCTCCCGCATCGTCAATGCGTCGCGAAAATCCGCATCCTGCAGCAGTGCGCGCAGGCGATCCTTGTCTCCCACGCGCCGCAGAGCGCCCGCGATAGCGCCGGCAGCGTAGTGCGCGTCCGGCAACGCCGTTTCTCGTTCATAGAGACGCAGCCCCTCCTCGAGATTACCTTCCAAGAGGCTCAGATCACCCAGAAACAAGTTGGCGTAGCGCGCCGGGGGATCCTCCTCCGCCGCGGTCCGCAGATAACTTCGCCCGGCGTCAGCGTTGGCGGCTTTGAGAACGCAGGCCAAATAAGCGCTCACCAGTTCCCGAGGGCCGTCCCCGGTCAAGGCCTGCGCCGCTTCCACCAGCAACGCGTTCCCCCGCGGCGCTTCCTCCATGACCAGATAACGCAGGGAAAGCACTGACTGCGCTACGTTGGGCCGCCTTTCCGGCCAGGGAAACCAGGACAACACCAAGGCCGTCGCCACCGCCGCAAGGCCGATCCCCATCGCCGTCCTGCCCAGAAAGCGGGTGTCGCGGCTCGCATACCGCATCCATCTCAGGAGATCCCTCACCGGGCGGCATCCTGGCATCAATCGCCCAGCACCTCAACCCGGTAAAGCCGTTGCGCTCGATCCTGTCCGCTTGGAAGCTGATGCCGAAACGCGGCCTCGACGCCCGTCGCCCGCAGCTCGCCGCCCATCACCGGAACCCAAACGGGTTCCGGCGACGAGGACGCCTCCCAAACCCGGTAGCGGCGTCCTGGTTTGGAAGTCCAAACAAGCTGAACCGCGTCTCCTTCCCGGTCCACCGATACGATGCGAAAAGCCGACTTGGGATCCCGGGGATCGGTCCCCGCGCGGTATTCCGTCCAATCGGTTGTTCCATCCGCGTCCGAATCCTCGGTCCGGCCGTAGACCTCTGGATCCAAGCCATGCTCGATTTCCCAGGAATCGGGCATCCCATCTCCATCCCCGTCAACCAAGACCTGAATGCGAAGCGTCGCCTGGTCCTCCCCGACCGCGTTTGCAGCCGAGATCGTCGCTAGATACTCCCCCGGCTCCTCGGGCGCGCCGCGGATCACGCTTTCGTCTACACCATCCCGGTACAAGCCTTCGGGAAGATTCTCCACGGCAAACTGGTCCGGATAGCCTTCTCCCTCAATCCGGTAATGAAACGGTTCGCCAACCACCGCCTCGACCTCCAGCGGACTTGTGATCACCGGAGGAGCAGGCAATGCCAGGTCAAACGCCGCCGATTCCCCACGCAATCCTTCACCATCACTCACCGTCAACCGGATTCCCGGTCCGCTTCCATGGACGCGGATCCGGCCCGTCCACCGTCCAGAGTGGAAGCTCTGGTCGTCCACGACCTCCACCGGGTGCACTTCATCGGTGAACAACGGAAACTCGAGACCTCCGTTGATAAAGCCAGCGGTGTCTGTGGCCCATTCCCAATCCTCAGCGTGGTTCCGGTCCACAGCCCCGCGTCGCTGCAGAGTGAGACCGAAGTCAGGCCGGTATTCCGCCGGACCGCCGTTCCAAGCTCCCTCGACCGTCACTCGCCGGCCTTCGAAATCGAACGTTAGGGTGCGGATCTCCTTTTCCGGATAACCCCAAACCACAAAATCGGCGACCTCGCCCTGCGCGTCCAACAGCATTGCCCATCCTTTCCGAACGTCGTTGGTGACTGGGACGAAGGCATGATTCCAGGCGATGTCGCCTCCCACGTAGAGAACGGAAGGATGATCGCTGACCCATCGTGTCCGGGCTCCGGCCAAGCTGGATTCCAACCTCCAGACGACCCCCTCGCGTCCGAGACCATGCACGTGGGTGATCGATCCCTCCGAGGCGTCGTTGAACAACAAGACCCAGCCTGACGTATCCACTGTCTCGGTCCCCAAGTTCTGGTATTCGACAAAGTCAATCTCGCGGTCGCCGATCTCCGTGATGCGCACCGGCGCGCCGTTTGTCATACCGATAGCCACCCAATCGAGCGGACCGGGCGCTTCATAATCCACCACCGTGCGTCCCGCCGCATCGACAGCGCGCAGTCCCACCGCAAAGGGAATGCCCATCAGTTGCCCCGGCGTCATGGGTTCGAAAACGAAGGCGGCCGCGGGTCCGGAGGCTTTGACCAGCAGCACCAGCTCGCGCCTGACCGGTCCCACGGAGTTGGACACTTCCAAGCTCACACGGAACAGACCGTACTCCTGGGCAATCCCCGCCACTTCACCCGAATGGGGATCCAAGGCAAGCCCCTGAGGCAAGCCCGTGGCCATGTAAGTCACGGGATTGTTGGTCGCCTCGATGGCATAGGTAAAGGGATCGCCCAAGGTCGTCTCCACAAACAAGGCGCTCGTGATCAACGGAGCGGCGCCCCGTCCGGGCGTTCCTCCTTCCATCGGGCTCGGCTGCCAGCTCCTCGGATCATCCCAAACCGCCGCTGGACGGCTGGGATCGGTCATAATCAAGGAAGAACCGCCCCCCGCCGTTTCCGCATACCATCCGCCATTGAAACGGAAATCGAGAACCGCCGCATCGAAAGGCTCCGGCAACAACAAGCGAATGCGTTCCCCGTCGTCGGAGAGGCGCCCGCTGTATTCTCCGATCACCGGCCATTGGCCTCCGTAGCGTTCTTCAAATGCGGCGCGGTTCTGCACCACCAACACAATAGCGCCCGGTTCCAGGGTCCACTCCGGAAAAACAAAAGCGATCCCATCCACGAAACGCAGCCCCTCCAGTTGCAAAGGCTCCGCGCCCACGTTCTGGAGTTCGACGAACTCCCAGGGCTCGCCCCCAGCCGGCTGCACCATCATTTCCGTGATCCGGAGCTGATCCAGAATGCGAATCAGCCGGGTGAGACCCAGTCCCCCTTCCTGCCGCGCCCCCCACAGCCTCGCGGCGAAGACCACATCGCTGCTGAATATGTCGTCTTGGTGCACCTCCACCACCAAGACGTTCGGACCCGGGCGCAACCGGCCGCTTTCGACGGGAAAGGGCCCTTCCACCACAGCATTGTTCACTCCCGACAAAGCGAAGGTTTCGTGCGCCACCGTTCCATCGGGCATTCGCAGCCTCAAGAGTTCCTCCCCGTTCAACCACACCACGGCTCCGTCGTCCACCAACAGCTCCAATCGCGCTTGCGTCCACAGTTCCTCTCCGGCGTCGAAGTGGCGGCGGAAGTAATGCGTATGAGGCGGATTCAACCGCAGCGGCGTCATTTTGGGCAGGGGCAGAAAGGCGTTCTCGACAAAAAAGACCCCCGCTCCCGATTCCCATCCGGAGTCGTCGAATTCCGTCTCCTTCCACGCCGGACCGAAGCCGGTGTCCGACTGATCGAATCGCCACACAGCATCCCAGGCCGTCAACTCCTGTCCAATCACGCTGGGCAGTCCGGCGTTGGGCGCCCCCGGAGTTGGTATGCGGAAATCAGCGAACTGCCCCTCGCCGTCGGGAGTCCGTCCCCGAGACACGTCGGCGACTTCGGCGCCTATCATCACCTCATCGATCAGCCTGCCTTCGTCCAGCAACGCGAGCCGGTCAAAACTGGCCGCCAATCCAAACTCGACCAAAGCAGCCGATCCGGCCGCTGACGCCTCCCTGCCGAACTCGAACACGGCAAACCCTTTTGGCGCCACAAAGCTCAAATCCCGGATCCGATGCCTCTCCGGCCGGCGCCGAGGATCGTCGGTCAGAAACAATCCGCCCAGATCCACCGGGTCCGGAGCGGGATTATAGATCTCGGCAAAATCCCCGCGATAGAGCACCCGGGATGTCGCCAACCATTCATTGATGCGCAACCCGCGCGCCGAACCCAGCCGGGCCGCGGTGTTGACGGAGCCCGGCGTCGGGCGGCACAGGGTCCAACCGCCCGCCGCCGTCCCGCTTCCCGGCGCTCCGCTTCCAGGAACTCGGCCCACGGTGTAATCGGGAAGCTGGAGCCCGAACACCACCGAGTCCAAGAGCATCCCGCCATCCTGGGGCGCGGCATAAAGAAAAACACCCTCTCCCTCCCGGGCCAAGCCAAAAGGCAGGACCGCTTCTCCGTCCGGAGTCTCACCTCCCGCGGGAAGAATCAGGTAGGCTCCCGCCGCCAATTGCGAGCCCTGCGGAAAAACCCACTTTCCGGGCGCCCCGGGATCGTCGCTGAGCGTCATTCCCGACAGATCCACGCGCCGGTCTGTGCCATTGTGGATCTCGACGAAGTCCGGGAAAACGCCGTTCCATTCCCACACGCTCACGTTGGCGGCAAGCACTTCGCTGATCCTCAAGGCGCCGTCCTGGGGCGGTTCGCCCACGGTCCATACCCGTGAAGCCGTAGGCTCGGCCTGCAGGTTCCCGGCAAAATCCCGTCCTCTCACTTCCACCACATAGTCGCCCGGCGTCAGGCCGCTCAGCTCGATGCGGCCCTCCCGGCGCGCGGCGCCAGCCGGCTCCAATCCCGACGGCAGATTCACTTCGAGACTCCAAGGACCGCCGTTGACCCGGTGCTGGAATGTGGCCATGCCAGGACCGCCCGTTCTCAGCACCACCGTTCTCTGATCCGTGACCCAGTCAGGCTCGCCCGCCACATACATCCGCGGCTCGATCATTGCCCCCAGATCCTGCCCCAAGCCGCCGGCGCCCCGCGCCGGAGAATCCTCCGCCAATCGAAAGTCGCCCCGCTCCGGCCCGGCAAAAGCCGGGAGACCCGCCCGGTTCCCCTCTCCAAGCGCAAAGAGCGTGTCCTGGCGAGGCAACACGGGATCTCCCGCAATCTCCGGCGGAATCATGTTGTGATGAAATCGCAAAAGATGTCCGGAACCCGCCGGAAGATCCACGTTTCCGAAGACCCGCGGCAGATCGACGAAGATATTGTCCGCGACATAGGCGCCCCGCGCCGTGATTGCTCCAGGTTCGTCCACGAAAAGATTGATTGCCGATCCCACATTGAGCTGGTCAAACCGGTCCCGGAAATCCGGGTGGACACGCGCCACCGTGTTGTTTTCGAACACCGTAGCGGCCCCATTCTTCACGCTCACTGCGTGGTCCACATCAAAAAAGACATTGCGGTTCACATAGACCGTAACTCCGGTTGGCCCATCCCCCTGCGAAATAGCGTTGGCATAACCACGATCCGAGGTCGACCCGTCTTTGAACACGCGGGTGAAAAAGTTGCCCGCAACGTAAGCATCGCCGCCCAAGTCCAAAAGTTCGTCGCCCGCCCCGGTGAAGACATTGTCGAGAATCTCCACGATGGGCCCCGGCAATTGACCGCTGTCCGCATCGATGACGTCGTTGTGCCCGCGATTGGTTCCAAAGTGGTTTCCGCGGATAACCAACCGCTCCCCGGCGGGAATTCGCCCAATGATCTTGATGTGTTCAGAAATGTTGTCGAGATCCAAGGCCGCCGGATCCTCACCGGGTCCGAACATGTCCGGAAAACGCGAGTTTTCGATAAAGCCCGCGGCGTTGTCCCCGTAAACCATACGCAGACGCGTTCCGGCGAAGGATAACGCGGAGAGCCGCGCGCGGGATCGCACGAGACCCACGCTTCCTCCCAGGTCCTGGGCATCGATGATATCGGCAGAGACAATCCGGTTCTCCTCCGAGAGCGTCCCTTCGAAATGAATGCCCTTCCACTTTGGAGGGCCTTCAGGCAGCCCGGGCCGGATGTCCGGGACCCAGGCGGCGCCGGGCGCGCTGCTGAATCGGATCCTCCGGTAGGGCCGTCCTTCGGCCGCCAACTCGCCCAGCACCTTGAGTTCGGCGTCCCTTTCAAAGAAGACATTCGTTCCGGCATCGATGGCTAGGCGGCGCCCGGCTGGAACGACCAGCGAACCGCGGATCAGGTATGGTCCGCCCGCCGCCGTCAACGTCCGGTTCACATTCACAAAACCCTCCAACACCGTTCTGCTTCCGTTCTCATACCAAACATCCACGTGGTCTTCTTCAATGATGGCGCCCATTCCGTCCAACGCCTCCACGATCACCCGATTGATTCCCGGAGACAGCGGAACGCCTGGCGTCAAACTCCACTCTCCGGTGGCCCGGTCTAACTCCGCCTCGAATCCATTGACCTGCACCCGCTCGACATCCACGATCCCCACCGAACCGCGCAACGTCGCCCGCGGTTCCAGAACCTGCGGAAAACCAGAAACTTCGCTGGCCATCGCTTCGCTCGCCAGCGGCGGATTCACTCGGCTCCTGACGTAGCCGTTTCTCGCGCGCATCCAAGACCGGATCTCGGCGCGCCGTTCTGCGGGCACAATATCTCCCAACAGATTCTCCACCGTCTCCCCAAAAACCGCGTCCGATAACGCCGTCTCCGACAAGTCGCGCAGGGCCCGGAAGTACCCTCGGCGGATCACGGGATGATCGAAGAAGCGCTGCAGTTGGGGGATCCAGGCTTGACCCGCTCCGAAAGTCGAATCCAACATGGGGAACAGCGTGGCTTTGGTGTCCCCTCCAAAAACCGAGTCGAGGTCGTGGGGCAGCAGGACGAATCGAGGGTCGATCACCCCGGAATACATTGCATAATCGTCGTCGATCCCGTTGCTGAGATTGGTTTCCAGGTTGTTCATCAAAACCATCAGGGCGAACCAGCGCAGCCATTGCTCGATATCGATCCGTGCGGACATCTCTTCCAAATAGGTCGCGTCCGGCGCTTCGTTGACGGTCACGATGAAGTCCTGCAAATCCGACCAATCGTCCGCAGCAGCATTTGTGGCCTTGGACCACTGGTCCATCCGATGCCAATCCGGCTGGTTGTAAACGATCTGAGTGTCGAAATGCACTCCCCAGCGTTTGCGATCCCGGCTGGGATCCGCGCTGCGTTTGTTGTAGAGATTGCCCCCGTCATCGCCGGGAAACTGGTCCGTCACGAAATCGGATCCGAGCGGTTGCATGTGCACATAGGCACCGTAATGCGTTGCCGTATTCGAAGACGGCGGCATCTGATCGATTCCGTTGATATGAAGGCGCACCAGCCGCGCCTCCGGAGCGGGAAGCCCGGCCCGGTGAAAGGTCTCCATTGCCAGGGCTTGCAAGAATCCGAAGCGAGCGTTCAGGTTGAGCGACGTCTCGCCGTTCCACGGACGATCCCCAGCCAAATTCACTCTCAGTGTGGGGGGAACCTGATTCCGGCTGCTGTTGCCCCGGTAACGAACCCCGGCCAGGTAACGCACCTCCCATTCCGCGCCCCGGCCGGCGATGAAGGTCGCGTTCATTTCGGCATCGCTCCGCCGGTCGAAGCTCCCCGGCCGAAAGGCCCGCTCTTCGGGAACCGAGAGGATCAAGCGGTAAACCGGCATTCCGGGCGGGTCCGCGGCGTCGTCCACTTGATAAAGGGCGTTGGCTACCCGTTGGCCGAAGACCGTAGACGGAGCTGGCCAAGTGCGCCGCCCCGCCGCGGAGGACACTTCCACATAAAACTCGACCACGCTTCCGTTAGGCAAAGGAGGAATCGTCCCGGTGAACACGCTATCGCCCGCCCGGAGATCGCCGTCCTCTCCCGCGTCGTTCATCGGCGTGCTCGCAAATACTCCGGGACTCTCCGTCGACAGCCGATAGAACAACCCCACGGTCGCTGGCGCGCCATCCGGACTCACCCGGGACTCGACATACACCTCCTCGGTCGAACGCGGGACTGCCGGCAGATGCCGCACCTCGCTGAGCAAAGGGGCCGATCCGGAGCGATGCGCCGAGTTCTCTCTTCCCGGCGTGCCGCCGTCCGCCGCGCTCGCCGCCCAGTTCGCTCCCAAGCCGTTATCCCGTTCCCAATCCACCAGTTCGAGCGACCGCCCGCCGCCGTCGTGCGCCGCTAACCAGATCCATCCGCGATACCCGCGATCTTCCAGTCCCAATCGCCGCTGAGCCCAGTCGCCTTCGTCGGAATAACGCACCGCGTCGATGATCTCGCCCTGGGAATCGGTCAGCTCGATCTCTTCTCCCGAGTTGGAAAGCCGTCCGGTCCAACCGCCCACCACCATCGTCTCGAGGTCCGGGTGCGCGTCCTGGAGCTTCCCGGGATCCGCCGCCGCCACAAGGAACTCTCCTGCCCGCAACGTGACCGCGGGAAAGGTAAAATCGACTCCTCTCGATAATCGCCATCCCTCCAGCGAAACCGGAGGTCCCCCGGTGTGAAAGAGTTCGATAAACTCCTGATCCACCGGTTCCCGGCCGGAAACGTGAGCTGGGTGATAGTGAATCTCGTGAATAACAATCTCGCCCTGCAGCAAAGGCGACAGTCCAACCACGCCGAAAGCCGCCGCGACGCGGCCTACATGCAAACGCCAGCTCATGGGGAACAGGCGTTCGCTAAAACGCCCGTTTAAGCTACGAAAACTCGGGCTGTCTGTCAATGAGACCCCAAAGGCAGACTCCGGTCCAGGGCCGTTTCATCTGAGTTGAACCGGGAAGTGCGTTTCTGCTTGGGACGGGCAGAAGTTCGAACTCCGGCCCCAGGGGCGGGCGCGCCGCCAATAGTGTTCGGCATGGTAACCGCTTGCGACTGCTTTTGTCGGATTT
>DATKCT010000129.1:0-33267 GCA_035513055.1 Verrucomicrobiales bacterium
CGCTGAAGCGCAGTTGTCTGCGCAGCAGGGTGCGGAAGAACTCCCGTTCGCTCTGGCCGAAGACGATGTGACGGCCGGCGAAACGGGAGACGACGTGATAGCAATGGGTCTGCCCCTTGGGACCGAGCAGGAAGCGGCGCAACTTTCTCATGCCACCACCCTGGACCCCCCGCGCCCTCCACGTCAACTTTTTTATTTGGTGTCTGACACATTATTGTCTGACACGATAACTTAGTCACGTCAAGCTGGAGAAAGCGAGTTCCTAGCATTTCGGTCCTTGCCTTCTCTGCTGTCGCTTGTAAGGGAGGCATTCCATCTTGGCTCCGCACGCGTCAGGAAGGGGTTTTGCACTTGATGATTACACTGCCGATCGCAGTGCCGGGGAAGTCGATTGCGTCTTCCAGAAGCACCCGCAGTCTCGCTCTGCGCACGGTCCTCAGTCTGGCCTGGTTTCTGGGCGCGGCTGTGAGCGGTGAAGCCGCGTCTGCCTCACCGGCGCGTGGCGCCTCAGCCCAGCCGGGAAAAGCGGCGCCTGCCCCGCCGGCGCATGCTGGCTCAGCCCAGCCGAAGAAAGCGGCCGCTGCCCCACCGCCGAACATCCTGTTCATCATCCTCGACGATGTCGGGGTGGATCAGCTCCGCATCTTTAACCCGCACGCCGTCCAGGCGGCGGAAACCCCGAACATGGACGCCGTTGCGGCAGCCGGCCTGCAGTTCAACCGGTTCACGACGATGCCGGAATGCTCGCCCAGTCGCGCGGCTTTCTTTACCGGCCGGTACCCGCTGCGCACCGGCGTGAAATCCGCCATCCTCGAGCAGGATCTCCCTCAGTCACAGGTTTCACCCTATGAAGCGACTACGCCCAAGGTGCTCCGCAGGGGAGGTTACAGCAGCGCGCTCTTCGGCAAGTTCCATCTCGGCGGGCCCACCCTCAACCCCGATAGCCATGGGACTCCCGCCGCGCTTGGCTGGGATTACTTCGATGGCATCCGCAAGGCGCCACTCCAGCCATCGACCCAACGCTTGGCGGCCAGTGGACCACGGATGATTCCACCTATGGCTGGGGTTTCCCGCTGGGCGACCAGACGGGCGTGGCCTGGTTCCAGGACCCGGACGGGACGATCGGCTGCGATGACAACAATGGCCAGGGTTATACCGGCAAACAGGCCGTGAATCTTGGCGGCATTCCTGCGCTCAACGCCGCCGGCGGCTTCGCTGAGAGCTGCGGCGAAGCGCTCAGTTCGGGGCGGACTGTCCAGTTTCAGAAACCGGACGGATCGCCTCAGTTTAACGGCTACTATGTCTGGCCCCGCATCATCAATGATGGGAAGACGGTCATCAAGGGCGCCGGTCGCGGTTATGCCGTCACGGCCCAGACCGACGCGGGCATCGCGTGGATCCAGCAGCAAGAGCAGAGTCGCCGCCCGCGCCCGTGGATGTGCACCGTCAGCTACAGCACCATTCATACACCGTATCAACAGCCGCCGGACGAGCTTTACCCTGCGGGCTACGAGTGGCCGGCGCATGTTCCCGAGGAAGATTCGACCAACACCGAGGCCATCCGGCTTGTGAGCGATCTGATGCTTTCAGCTACGGACAAAGAGATCGGACGCCTGCTCGTGGGCGCCGGGATCGCCACGTATGGCTCCGGCGGTGAACTCGTGTATGACCCGCAGGCATCCAACACCGTGATCGTCATCGCCGGCGACAACGGAACCTTTTACATCAGCGTAAAGGCCCCTTACAACCTCGTGCGGGCCAAAGGAACTCCTTACCAGACGGGTGTGCTGGCGCCGTTGATCATCGCCGGCAAGCCCGTGCAGCAGCCGGGACGGGCCGTCGACTCTCTGGTCGATTGTGTGGACCTTTTCCAGCTTTTCGCGGACCTCGCCCGGGTGGACTTGGCGCGGGCGGTTCCCGCCTCCCACATCCTCGATTGCCAGCCGATGCTGGCCTATCTGACCAACCCCGCGCAGGAAACGATCCGGCGCACTACTTTCGCTGAGCTTGGCACTTCGCTCAAGCCTCCTGGTGTGCGGAGCTGGCCCACTGTGTTCCAGATCGGCCCGGGCTTCGTCTGCAACGACAGTCTCATCACCAGTAAGGAAGTCGCCGATCTGGAAAAGGGCGAGTGGTTCGGACCCGGCGGCCTCGCCGATCCTCCGGTTCCCAGCGGATGCGAAGTCCGCGATCTCGATATCTATCCGAGCCTCCAGATCCTTCCCACGAGTGCGTGGCAAATCCAGAACGAACGCTACAAGCTGATCCGCTTCGAACGCGCGCCCTGCGATGATCATTTATTCGCCTATGAGTTCTACGATCTGACTCCAAATCCTCCGCTGAATCCGCTGGGCCTCGACAACAGCCCATTCAACCTCGTTCTCGAGGAAGCCGGGCCGGCCGACCCGCTCAGCAACCTCACTCCTGATCAACGTGCGAATTTCGACAGCCTCAAAGAGGAAGCCGAGGCGCTCATCGCTTCGGAGGTTTTCGTGGAAGGCGACGGGAATTTGGACAAATTGGTTGACGGCAGGGACATGCACGGAGTGCACAAATACAAAGGCGGGCCCAGCAGGTATGACCTGAACCTCGATGCCCTGACCGACGACGCAGACCTAGAGATAGTACGCAGCAATCTCCGGAGGAAGCCCTGAAGGCTGCGTTGCGAAAGTCCGGCCAGGTTTGGTGAACGTGGAGTCCCCGGGTCTCGTGGAGGGACGGGCGCGCCTGCACGTACCCCAGATCTTGCGAGAGCAGGGATGAAGTCTGGGGAAAGAATCCAGAAAGAGATTCGCATCCGGCGAGAAGTTTTCTAAAAAAAGAGACAAATTTTTGCAGTTTTTCCTTGCGCCTGAAGATTGGATTTTCTTAATAGTCGCTCGAATTAAAATTTTCAGCCTGCTTGGGTCCTCGGGTCGGTTCTTGGCGGACCCTTGTCAGTGAACCACTGATTGTTCCGGATATGAGCAACAGCACCCGCCGCGGCAACGAGACTGCTGGTCCTGGTCCGTTGGACGTGAAGAAGTTGCAGAATCTCTTCACCTCCTCGGAGTCCATCGTGTTGGAAGGTTTGGACGACCTGCGGCAGCAAAAGGGCGAGACATCGAAAGGGCCGGGGACTCCTGAGAGCGGGAAGAGGGAGAAGCCTGCGGCGCCGGCCGGGGCCGGGGATCCGTTGCGTCCGTCGCTTCGTCCGCAGCGAGCAGTGGGCGAGGGGGTTTTTGGTCCGGCTTCCCAACCGGGATTGCCGTTGTGTGATCCGGGGACTTCTGGGGCGCCGGGAGGTGGCAAACCGTTCAAGGCGGCGAGCTGGGAGCTTACTGCGAGGCGGGCGGCGACCGGGGCGCCGAAGGCAGCGGCCCGGGAGGATCCCGCGCGGGACCTCGTCGCAGGTCCTGCGGCGGAGGGTGCGAAGAATCGGGCCCCTGAGCGCAAGCTTCCTCAAAGGCGCGATTCACAAACTCCCCCGCGGCAGTTTGCGGCCGATTTGCCGGGGATAGCCGGGGCGGAGGCGGCTCCTTCTCCGGTCCGGCAAGGCCCGGAACGCGACCGGCGGGCGGCCGTTCGCGAGGAAACCGAGGGGCGGAAACGGGTCACGCCGTCCTCGGATGACCCTGGGAAGTCCGGAGAGGTTTTGGCGGCGAGCGGCGCGACTTTTGGGACTCCGGCCGAGACGCGAGAGCGTTGGGGCTTGGGATCGGTTCCCGGGACCAACCGGAAGCACATGTCGCCGGGGGCTCTGGTGGCTTGCGCCGTTTTGGTGCAGACGGGGATCACCCTGTTGTTGGCGGCCGTGTTGTGGAAGGCCTTTGGATCGAAGTGGATGGAGCGTGAAGTGGAGTTGCGGGTTGCGGAGAGTGGGATGGCGACGGCTGCGGCCGCGGACCCTCTGAGCGCCGGGGGACTGGTGCCAAGCGCAGCGGGACTGGTTCGTGAGGAGGCGCTGCTCGTGTTGAGTACTCTGGCCGATCATGCGCTGGTGACGGGAGAGCGACGCTTTCTCGAGGAGTTCTATCGGACCTACAATTCGGCGGGTCTGGATAGGCTGGTTTACCGCTTTGCAGTGGCCAAGGAGGGGACGGTTTTGGCGGCATTCCGCGACCGGCCGGCGCGCTACAGCTTGCAAGTCGACGCGGTGTTGCCGGAATCCGGAAAGACTCGGGAATCGCAGCTTTCGGCGATGGAATTGACGGGGATCATGGCCGACGGCCGTCGCCCGCGCTTGGAGCGGGCGCGCGCGGCTTATCTGTTGCGGTCGACCCGGGACTATCAGGTTGTCGATCAGCTCGCGGAAGTCATGCGCGACGAGCAGGATCTCGAGGTGTTGGTGAATGCGCTGTATGCGTTTGTGGCGATCACGGCCTGCGAAGAAGTCGAGGGGTTCAACGTGAGTGGCCTCTTGGAGTGGTGGAGCCGGAACCGGACCGATCTTCTGGCGCGGTCACCGGCATCGGGAGAATAGTCAGTGTTCCTATGAAGCGCAGGCACTCCTGCCGGTGAACTTGTGGCGCGGGCGCTCTCGAGGAGTTCTGGGGCTAGAATCCCATCCCCGGCGGCAGGCCGAGACCGCCCGCGACCTTGCCCATTTCTTCAGCGGCGAGTTGCTTGGCTTTTTCTTGAGCCTGACGGACGCCTTCGAGCAGAAGCCCTTCGAGAAACTCGACATCCTGGGGATCGACGATCGACGGATCGATATGAATGGCGGTGATCTCGGCGGCCCCGTTGGCCTCCACCCGTACTTTACCTCCCCCGACGGCGGCTTCGACGGACTGCTGGGCGAGGTCCTCTTGAGCAGCCTGCATTTTCTTCTGCATTTGCTGCGCCTGTTTGAGCATCTTGGATAGATTCATGGGTGGGGATGAGGAACGTGAGATAGGGTTGACTCGCATTTTTCACAGCTCGCCCGCATTCCTCAAACCATTTTGACCTATGCGGGTCAGCCGTGGTTGCAAAATACCGGGCTAGGAAGGGGGAGAACGGCGGTTGGTGTTCGGTTCGATGTCGGCTGCAAATTTCTCGATGGCCGCCTCGATGATAGGATCTAGGCTAGGATCTATGCTAGGATCTATGCTAGGATCGGATGGGGCGGGAGTTGAAGCGGATGAGAGAGAGGGCGGAGCCGGCGCGGGCTCGGTGGGGCGGGACGTTGTGCCGATGTCGATGGACCAGGCCTTGCCGCTGAGCGACCGTAGCAAGGCCGCGATGCGGGGGATCTCGTCTTGGACGAGCTTGCGCACGAAAGCCGAGGCGCCTTCGGGAAGACCGAGGGTGAGAAGTGAACCGTTGCCTGGCCGGGGTTCGACCGCTTTGAGCGTATGAGCCAGAGTGTTGCTCAGATCGGGATGTTCCAAGAGTTGCTTCCAGATCTCTCCATCGAAACTGCCCTTAGAGGCTGAGCTGGGTTCGGGTTTGGCGGCGGCTTTGGCCGGGTCCGGGGGGGGCGCGGGCGGCGGGGACGCAGCTCCGGGCCCAGGGAAGGGCAAGCCTTCAGCGAGTTGAGGTTCCACGGGCGGCTCCGCCCGCCGCGCCGCTGGTTTGGATTGCGGAGCGGGAGCGGTGCGTGCAGCAGGTGCGCTTCGTGTGGCGGGAGGGATCCTCTCCGGCGGGGCCGCTCGAAGGTCTGGAATTGGGCTGGAATCATCCGTCCATCCCGAGGAGATCATGACTTTTCCCAAGGCTGTGAGGACGTCGCTGAGATTGGAAGCGCCGAGATTCTGGATGGCTTTGACGAAAGTGACCTCGAGTTGAAGACGTTTGTTCGAGGCCGCTTTCAGGCGGCCTTCCGCGTCGGCGAGAAGGTCGATCAGATCGAGGAGCCGCTCGGTGTCGACGTTGGAAGGTTGAGCGGAGAGGGCGGCGAGTTCGGACTCCGGGAGCGCGGCGGCTCCGAGACTCGGATCGAGGCGGTGAACGAGCAGCGCTCGCAGGTAGGAAATCAGATCGGTCAGCAAGCGGGACAGGTCCCGGCCGGCTTCGCTTTGTTCGTGCACGACCTGAAGGGCGGCGGCGGTGTCTTGTTCGAGGAGGAAACGGGTGAGAGCTTCGACGGTCTGCCGGCCTGGCAGCCCGAAGATGGTGGTGACATCTTCCTCGGTGATCTCGTCGCCGCAGAACGACACCAACTGATCGAGCATGGATTCCGCGTCGCGCATACCTCCGTCGGCGCCGCGGGCGATGGTGAGCGAGGCGCCGGAGTCGAGCGTCAGTCCTTCCTTGGCGGCGATGTCGAGAAGGTGCTGAGCGATGACTGGTTCGGGGATTCGGCGCAGGTCAAAGCGCTGGCAGCGGCTGAGGATTGTGGGAAGGATCTTGGTCGGCTCAGTGGTGGCGAAGATGAACTTCACATGGGGAGGCGGCTCTTCCAGGGTTTTGAGCAGGGCATTGAAGGCGGCCGCGGAGAGCATATGCACTTCGTCGATGTAGTAGATGCGAAACTGGCCGCGGGCCGGAGCGTAACTGACGTTTTCCCGGAGAATGCGAACATCCTCGACGCTGTTGTTGCTGGCGCCGTCGATCTCGAGGACATCGAGGCTGCGGCCTTCGGCGATCTCTCGGCAGATATCCTCTTCGGGATCGAAATCGACCTTGGGACCGCCCGTGCAATTGAGGGCTTTGGCCAGAATCCGGGCGGTGGTCGTCTTGCCCGTCCCGCGGGGGCCGACAAAGAGGTAGGCTTGGGCAATTCGTTGACGTTCAATGGCGTTCTTGAGTGTGCGGACCACGTGATCCTGCCCGAGGATTTCGTCGAAGGTGCGGGGCCGGTATTTTCGGGCAAAGACCTGGTAGGTCACGGGTGGGGAATGTAGAGGGAGGCAGGGGAAAGGAAAGCGAACTTTGGTTTTTTGGGCGCAGGCCGGGACTTTTAAGCAGCCGGTTGATACTGGCTGATGCAGTGAAGCGCTCCGCCTTCGAGGATGAGATCGCGGCAGTCGACGGAGAGGATCTCGCGGCTTGGGAAGCAGGTTCGGAGGGTCTCAACGGCTTCTGTATCGGGGGAGGAGAGTCCGTAGGCCGGGACGAGGACGGCGCCATTGAGGACGACGTAATTGGCGTAGAGCGCGGGAAGAGTGGGTTGTCTCCACCCGGCAGGAGCAGGAAGGGAGGGAAGGGGCAAAGTCACCAAGTCTCGATCTGGGAAGGCGGCGGCGAGCCGGGCGGTGTTGCCGGCAAGAACAGCGGCATCGGGATGGGAGGCAGGAGCTTCGAGCGTCAGGATCCCAGCGGGAGGGAAGAACCGGACGAAGGTGTCGGCATGTCCACCTGTGTCGTCGTCGTGCAGGCCGGCTGGGAGCCAGCAGAAAGTATGGAGATCGAGCAGTTCGCGGAAGCGGGCTTCGATCGAGGCTCGGCTGGAGCCGGGATTGCGTGCGGGATCGAGCAGCACCGACTCGGTGGTGATGAGGCTGCCCTGTCCGTCGAACTCAAGGGCGCCCCCCTCGCAGACAAAGTCGAGCTGGAGACAGGGAATGCCGAGAGCCTCGGCCATCCGGCCGGCGGCCAGCGCGTCGAGGTCCCAAGGGGCGAACTTCCCGCCCCAAGCGTTGTAACGGAAGTCCAGGGCCACCAATCTCTGCTTGTGATCGAATGCGAAGACGGCGGCGTGGTCGCGGCACCAGACGTCGTTGACCGGAATGGGCAGGACTTCGACCTCTCCGGCGGGAGCGCCGGCATCGTCCAAGTGGCGCTTGATCCCGGAGTGGAGGCGTGGATCGGCGTTGATGCGGACGGGTTCGAAACGGGCGACGAGCGCGGCGAAACGCGCGAACCACCCCTGGATGAGGTCGAGCCGGCCGGGCCAGGTGTTGGGATTTGCGGGCCAGCTCAGCCAGAGTGCTTCCTGCGGTTCCCACTCGGCCGGCACGCGAAGCAGACCGGATCGAGCCGGGGGCGGAATGGTTTCAGGCATCGCGAAACCGCAGGCTGAGATCGCCGTAGGCGTCGACGCGGCGATCGCGAAAGAACGGCCACATGCGCCGGTGCTCCTCAAGGGCGTCGAGATCGCAGTCGTTCACGAGGATTTCCGGCCCGGATTCTCCGGCGCGGGCGAGGATCTCGCCGGTGTAATCGCTGACGAATGAGGTTCCCCAAAATTCGATGGCGCCTTCCGTGCCGGTGCGGTTGACGGCGGCATAATAACAAGCGTTGGCCACGGCATGTCCCCGTTGTACCTCGATCCAGGCGTTGCGTTGGCGTTGTCCGGCGCCGCTTTTCTCGCCGGGCAACCAGCCGATGGCTGTGGGGCAGAAGAGGATGAGCGCTCCATCCAAGGCCGTGAGCCGAGCGGCTTCGGGGAACCATTGATCCCAACAAATGATAACGCCGATCCGGCCGTAGCGGGTGTCCCAAGCTCGAAACCCGGCATCGCCAGGGGTGAAATAGAACTTTTCCTCGAAACAGGGATCCTGGGGGATGTGCATCTTCCGATAGCGCCCCAGGTAACCGCCATCGGCGTCGAGGACGGCGGTGGTGTTGTGATAGAGACCGGGACTGCGATGCTCGAACAGGGAAAGGATGAGGACGACCCCGAGTTCCGCCGCCAGCGGACGGAAAAAATCTGTGGTCGGTCCAGGAACCGTTTCGGCCAGGTTGAAATGGGCGGGATCTTGGGTCTGGCAGAAGTAAGGGGACAAGAAGAGTTCTTTCGTGCAAACGATCTGCGCTCCCGCCGCGGCTGCGGCGCGTATAGCGCCGGCGGTGGATTGCAGGGCGGCGTCTCGATCCGGAGCGGATCCGTCTTGGAGCAGGGCGATACGGACCGTGGCCATGGCTGAGGGAGAGATTCACAGTGAGCGCCGGGCCGGTCGCGGAGCAAGCGGATTCGGGTCAGGATTTGGATGCGGCGCCGCCCAAAACCGTGGATAGAATGCGGGATGACCTTGTTTCGCCCCTGCATTGACCTCCACGAGGGCCGGGTGAAGCAAATCGTGGGGGGAAGTCTGCGCGATGACGGGGAAGGCTTGCAGACCAATTTTGTCAGCGACCGGACCGCAGCCTATTTTGCGGAACTTTACCGCCGGGACGAACTGCAAGGAGGCCACGTCATTTTGCTGGGACCCGGAAACGAAGCGGCCGCGGAGGCTGCGCTACGGGCTTATCCCGGAGGGATGCAGGCGGGGGGCGGGGTGCGTCCGGAGAACACAGCCTGGTTTCTCGAGCGCGGAGCGAGTCATGTGATCGTGACTTCGTATCTCTTCGATGCGGCGGGGAGATTTCGCCCGGCTGCGCTGGAGGAGATGATCCGGGAGGCGGGACGGGAGCGTTTGGTGGTCGATCTCAGTTGCCGGCGGGACGAGGACGGATGGACAGTGGCGACGCAGCGCTGGCGGAAAAGGACTGGCTTGCGGTTGACGGCGGAGACGCTCGAAATGTTTCGAGGGTCCTGTGCGGAATTGCTGGTGCATGCCGCGGACGTGGAAGGGCGTTGCGAGGGGATGGATGAGGATTTGGTGGCGATGTTGGGGTGCTGGAGCGGGTTGCCCGTCACCTATGCCGGCGGGGCCCGGGCCTTGGAGGATCTGGAAACGGTCGAGCGGGTCAGCGAAGGCCGGGTGGATTTAACGATTGGCAGCGCTCTGGATCTCTTTGGTGGGACCGGGGTGCGTTATGCCGACTGCGTGGCTTGGAACCGGCGGACCGGGTTGCTAGTTCGCTCCCGCAAAACCGCGGCGCCTGCGGATGCTGCTGATTGAGATGTGAACTTCAGCCACCACCGCGCCGTTTCGGAATCGGCGCTCGAATATGGCCGCGGGATTGCCGGAGGTCTGATCTTCTCGTTACCCCTCATTTACACGATGGAGGTGTGGTGGGCGGGTTTCGTTCTCAACCCCTCGCGGATCCTTTTGTATGTGATCTCAACATTCGGCTTGCTCCTTCTCTACAACCGGTTCGCAGGGCTCAGGCGCGATGCGAGCATGGTCGAGGTGGCGATTGATTCTGTCGAGGAAATGGGGATTGGACTGATCCTTGCCGCCCTCATCCTTTGGCTGACCGGGCAGATTGATCTACAGACAGAAATCTTGGAAATGACGGGGAAAGTCGTTATGGAAGCGATGACCGTCGCCATTGGCGTTTCGGTAGGAAGCTCCCAGCTTGGCGGAGACGACGGCGGCGACGAAGGGGTATCCGGCCACGACGAAAAGGAAGAGTCCAAATATGTTCCCCAAGCCGCCATCGCCTTGTGCGGCGCCATCCTGTTCGCGGCGAATATCGCGCCAACGGAGGAAGTGGCGATCATCGCCATGGAAAGCCCGCCATGGAAAATCCTCCTGTTGGCGCTCGGATCGGTGCTTGCCGCCGCCGCTGTCCTTCATTATTCCGGGATGTACGGGGCAGAGCGGCACGTGGCCAAGGACACGCTCTTCCTCAAGGTCCGCGGCCTCCTCACCACCTACGCGGTAGCCCTGGCGGGCGCGGCCGCCTGCCTTCATTTTTTCGGCGGATTTGATGGTCAGCCACTGGGCATAGCCCTCTCCATGTGTGTGGTTGCCGGAGTGCCTGCGACGCTCGGCGCTTCGGCCGGGCGTCTGCTCATCCAAACCAGCTCTCCACAGTGAGATAAGAACCCGGCTGACACAATGAAAAACAGGATCCGAAAACCAGCAGATGAAACTTCAGGAAAAAACCCGCTGGAATGGATTGTCTTCGCGGTTTCGTGCTTGCTGCTTCTCGCCACTCTCGGCGTCTTGACGGTGGAAGCGGCGACTTGGCGGGGTTCTCCCGCCAAGCTAACAACAAAATTGGGAATTCCCGATATCAAAGACGGCATCCTCCTGCTTCCCGTTGAGGTTTCGAATGACGGAGACCGGGTCGCAGCCGAAGTGCAGATCGAGATTGTCCGGCGGTCTGGTGAAAGCGAGCAGCGCGCTCTATTCACCGTGGATTTTGTTCCGCGCCATGGAATCCGGCGGGGACGGATTTCTTTTCCTGCCGAAGAGGGGCAGGCTGGCGAGTTGAGGGTCGTGTCCGCCGCCTTCAGGGAACCGTGAGCCCCTCGCCGTCCGGCCGGCATTCCACTGGCCCGCTTCGCGGCACTTTGACAGGGAAATGCGCGATCGTTACATTTCATGGTGGCGTTTACCGGACCTTCTGGGCCTTGCTCGATCTGGAGGAGCCGGAGCGAGTCCTCGAGGCGCATGACGAGACGCCGTTGCTGGAATCACGGCCCGAGCTGATCGAGCGCCTCAACGATCTGCACTATATGACGGTATGACGGACGTGGTTTTCATCACCGGGATCGTCGCTGAGGATGAACATTAGCTCGTGGCGTCGGGCGAGGCCGATCTCGCCTGCAGGATCACCCGATTGCCGAAATCGCTCTTCGGCGTAAACCGGTGAACCGGCTGCTGCGCCAGGCGGAATTCTTCCTACTGTTTCTCGCGCTTCCACCAGTCCGGCGAGCGGCTCCAAGATTCTTGAGCCGGCGATTGCTGTTCCTGGTCTCTTGTCTCAGGGCCCGGCCGCCGGTTCTCGGCCTGCAAATGGTCGAGCATGTTCTGGACTGCCGAGGGGTGGCTCGCCTTGTGGCGGAGATAGAGAGCCAGGGCGGCGACTCCGGAGACGACGAGCAGGATCAGACCGAGCATGGCCAGGGCCATGCCCCTGGCGGCGGGCGAGGTCGCGTCACCCAAAGCGAAGCTCGAGCCGTGTGCCCAGACGGCCGGGGAAAGGGTCATCAACACCGCCAGCCAAGGCACGGCTCGGGCCGCGATCGACGGCAGTTTCATCAATGATGGTTCTCCGGAAAGGTCAGGCGCATGGGGATCATGCTGGAGTGCCGGAATCCGTGATGCTGAAAGAAAGCCTGCGATTCGGCGCTGATTCTGTCAGTGAGCAAGGTGATCCGGAGAAAACCGCGGTCTTGAGCGAAATCGATGACGTGCTTCAAGAGAATGCCTCCAAAACCCCGGCGGCGATGCTCAGGATGGATCACGAAATCCTCCATGATAACCACGAAGCCGCCTTCCGCCGTGCTGATGGTGAAGAGCAAATTGACCATTCCGATCACCAGAAAGTCGTTGCGAAGCACAAAGATGCGGCCGCGGCTGGGTTCTTCCAAAATCAGCCGGATCCCTTTTTCCTGCTTGGCCCGGTCCGGCGTGAAATCTTCTTCCTCGCCAAGGAGGGACATCACCATCTCGGTGAGGATTTCGAGGTCTTCAATAGTGGCGGGCTCGACCCGGGTTTGGCTGACGGAAAGCGCCATCGTTGGATGACTATAACAGAATGCCGCCCACCGGGAAAGAAACAAGTCCGCCTGAGAATTGAATAAGCCGGGGGGTTCCGGCGTCGCAAAAAGTGAAGATCAACCTCAATCGAAAGGGCCGAGAATGATGAAAACTCTGTTGAAAATCGTGAGCGGCGCCGCCTGTGCGCTGCTTCTGGCTGGGGTCTTTGCGCCGCGGACCGCTTCCGCCGGTCACACACGGCATTTTGCCGGGTACGACGCCTGGGGGCGTCCGGTCTACAGCTACAGCTACGGCTACGCGCACGTGGTTCCGCGGCCGGTCCGCTATTACGCGCCATGTCCGCCGGCGCATTACTACCGGCCGCATGCCAGCGTGGCGGTGCGCTTCGGACCGGTCGTGCTTCACGGTCATCGCTCCTACTACGGTCATCGCTCCTACTACGGTCATGGGCATCGAGGGCATCGTTACGGCCGCGGTCACCGGTAACCGAGAAGCCGCTGCTGCAACCCAACCAGGGAGAGGATGGCGAATCAGAGTTGGCGGACAGGCATGGAGTCAGGACTGTCCGCCCCCCGGTAGAGGCAATCATCGTGGCGCGGGCACTCCAGCCCGCGAACTCTTGAGGATCACCAGCGGACTCGCTCGACCGTCCGGGTCAGGGATTGTCGCCCAATCCTGACGCGCGAGGGGTCCGAGCCGGATCAAGCGAATCCGCGGCCAATCTCCGGTGGGCGTTCGAAACCTGGGCTTGCCGGGAGGCCCAGTTTGTGAAAAAATTCACAAAGTTCGACCGCCGACATGCTGAAAGAGCAAATCAGGCAGGGATTCCTGTTCGAGGCCCTGCGCCCCGACCTGGATGCCGTGGAAGACCTCATCCGTCAGCAGGCTGTCGCATTCGATCCAGGCGTTCAGGTCTACATCAGCTATTTGCTGGATTCCGGCGGGAAACGCTTCCGTCCAGCTTTGGCCTTGTTGGCGGGTGGGGCGACGGCGGGAGTGCCGCACGATGGGCATCGCCGGTTGGGTGTGATTCTGGAACTGATCCACGTGGCCACGTTGGTGCACGACGACATCATGGACGGCGCCGAGTTGCGCCGGAAGATGCCTACGGCGGCAGCCAAATGGGGCAGTGCCTTGAGCGTGCTGCTGGGAGACTGTCTGTTTGCTCATGCGCTCGATTTGGCTTCGCGGTATGACAATACGGTGGTGAGCCGCGCCGTGGCGGCCGCCTCTCGCGATGTGTGTACGGGCGAGATCCTCCAAACCCAGAGGCGTTTCGATCTCAATCTGCGGCGGGAGGACTATTTCCGGATGATCGAGATGAAGACGGCGAGTCTCTTCGCCTGCGCCACGGGAGTGGGGGCCTACCTGTCGGGAGCAAGCGAAGAGGTGTGCGCCCGGCTGCGACTTTACGGACTCAAGCTGGGATCGGCTTATCAGATTTATGATGACTGTCTCGATCTGATCGGCAGTGAAAAGAAGGCGGGAAAGACGCTGGGCACGGACTTGGCCAAAGGAAAGCTGACGCTGCCGTTGATACTGCTTATCGAGGAGGCCACAGAGGCGCAAAAGGCGAAACTCAATGCCATGCTCTTGCAGCGAGAACCCGTGGATGCGTCGGTGCTGGCGGGAATCGCTGACTACGAGGGCGCGATCGAGGCGGCCCTGGCCACCTCCGAACGCATGTTAAAGGAGGGGGTAACTGCTTTGGAAGGGCTGACGGGCACTGTGTACGGAGAAGGTTTGGAAGAGATCGTCTCTTATGTCGAAGGCTTGATTGCCGCCTGCCGGAGTGGCGGATAAAGGGCGCTCCATGCCGCCTTCGTTCCGCTTGCCTCGGAATGGAACAGGGTGTCCGCACCCAGCTCGGAGTCCTCGGTTGCGCGCGGCGTTGCCGTCGCCGCGGGTCTTTGGGGATAGAGAATCCGCGGTGGACCCCAGCACGCCGCAGCAGAAGAGGCGGCGGGTTAGGGATCCGCGAAACTGCTGCTGGCGGAGGAAGCGGAAGCCCACTGCTTGCTGCCGTCGCGGCCAATGAGTTGGACGGCGTCGATTTCGTTCCAGCCGGAAACGCGAGTGGTGTCCAGGTAGACCTTGATGGACTGGGCGCGGAGGGCGTGGTTCACATGGAACTCGGAGGTCACCAGCTCGTCCTCGGCGGATGCCTCCAGCGCTCCTTCCCAGATGGTTGTTTCACTGCCGTCTGGAAGCAGGGCGGACACTTTGCTGATGGCGCCCGGGTTGTGGCTTTCGACGACGTTGACCTGGTGGAGATCGACGAGATCGTCGTAGTCCAATTGGATCCATTCCTCGCCTCCGTCGGGCCGTTTCGACGCCCAGGCGGAGGGGATGTCGCCGGGTTGGTGGGTATCGGGTTCGCCGGCGGCCTGCTCGTGTCCCCAACTGCGTTTGGGACCGCCTTCCCAGCGTTCAATGCGCTCGCGTTGAGAGATGTGGATCCCCGGGAAATCGGGCGACAAAGCATCGATGGCTCCTTGCGAAGTCTGAATTTGGCGCGCTTGCTCGCGCAGTTCCTCCAGTTCCTGGCGCAGGGCGGTCCGTTCGGCGCGGGCCACTTGCAGATCGGAGAGAAGATTGTGGACGGTGGTTTCGAGGGATTCGGGGCCAAGCGACGGCGGTCCAGACGGACCATCGATCGAGTTCCCGGCGGCGGGCAGCGGCGGTGGCGTGAAAGCTGGATACGACTCGAGCGAGACGAGTCTTTGCTCGATGCGAAAGAGTTGAACTCCGAGGAGAAGAGTCACGAGAACCAGGCCGGCGACGGCGACCAAGCGGAGTTTGTTCATGAGGAGAAGAACAGGGGAAAAATTTGAGGAGAATCGCGGGCTCGGACTGGAGAGAGGGTTGACCTTCTGCTTGTCAAAGCGGTGGAGCGGCGTCGAGATTTTGCGGCGAACCGCGAAAACGGTTTCAGAAGAACTATGGGACTCATCCCTTTGCTGACGGAGGCGGCGCGCCAGAGCGGTTGCTCTCTTCCGGAGACCTGCCAGGCCGTCCTCAAGAGCGCCCGCCGCCGCCGTCTTCCCCTGATAGACGCGCTGCTCGACGCGCGCTTAGTCAATGAAGCACGATTTTTTCGCGCGCTGTCGGCCGAGCTGAACATTCCCTTCATGGAAAGCACGAGCCTGGATCTGTCCGAGCCGCTCCATACCAAATTCCCGGCGAAACTGGCTTTGCGGCACCGGGTCTTGCCGGCGCAGATTCGTCCGGACGGATTGACGGTGATGACCTACAATCCCTTCGATCTGGAGGCGAAACAGAATCTCGGGCAAGAGGTGGCCAAACCCGTGGTCTGGGTGCTGGGAACGCGCCACTACATCCTCGAATCGCTGAGGCTGGGTTACGGAGTGGGAGCGGCGAATTTCGATGAACTCATCGAGGGCAGGGAGGGCGACGACAGCTCCGACGCGTTGGCCCAAGAGGTCAGCGTCCTCGACAACGAGGACGAGGCCACGGTCATGAGCTTCGTGAATCAGGTTTTCCGGGAAGCGCTCAACGAACGGGCTACGGACATCCATGTCGAGCCGCTGGAAAGGGATCTGCGGATCCGCTACCGGGTCGACGGGTCGCTCCAGGAGGTCAAGGTGCCGCCGAATATGCGTTTGTTGCAGGCCTCCCTGATATCCCGGCTCAAGATCATGGCCCAACTCGACATCGCCGAGCGGCGCCTTCCGCAGGACGGGCGGATCAACTTGGAGGTGGATGGAGACCGCATCGACGTCCGGGTCGCCACGATCCCCTCGGTCAACGGCGAGAGCGTGAGTTTGCGGATTCTGAGCCGGGAAAAGTTTGATTTCGAGGCGCTAGGACTCGAGGAAGGACCGGCGGAAAAGATCCGGCGCATGTTGAAGCTGCCTAACGGGATTATTCTGGTCACCGGCCCGACCGGTTCGGGGAAATCGACCACGCTTTACACTTTTCTGCGGGTGTTGAACACGGCGGACCGGCGCATTGTGACCATCGAGGATCCCGTCGAGAACAAGTTGGACGGCGTGGTGCAGATCGCGGTGAAACCCGAGATCGAGTTGACCTTCGCCAGCGGACTGCGCAGTATTCTGCGCGGCGATCCCAATGTGATCATGGTAGGGGAAATGCGCGACGTGGAGACTGCGGAAATCGCCATCCGGGGCGCGCTGACGGGGCACCTGGTCTTTTCCACACTGCATACCAATGACGCCGTCGGCGGAATTCACCGGCTTCTGGATATGGGCATCGAGCCTTTTCTCATCGCATCATCGGTCCGGTGCTTTCTGGCCCAGCGCCTGGTCCGCAAGCTTTGTGAGGAGTGCAAGGCGCCGGCGCAGGATATGCACGATGGCTATCTGGAGCACATCGGTTTTCCGAGAGACCGGAGAGGCGGGCTGATGCGGGTGGTGGGTTGCCGGGAGTGCCGGGGCACCGGTTATCATGGACGTATGGCGCTGATGGAGATCTGCGAGGTCACGCCCGCGATGCAGGATCTCATCGCGGAACATGCTTCGGCCTCGGCCTTGCGCGCCAAAGCCTTGGAGGAGGGGATGACGGCGCTGCGCGATGACGGGTGGAACAAGGCCGCGCAGGGGTTGACTACGATCGACGAAGTGCTCGCGGTGACGGCCGGCGACAATTCCGGCGGGAGCCGGGATCTCGAGAGCGCGTGGTCCGCCTTCAAGCCGGCGGTCTGAGGCGGATCATGGCGGACTTCTCCTACACGGCCATCGACGGAACGGGCCGGACGATCGAGGGCCGGCTGGCTGCGGGCAGCCGTCAGGAGGTCTACCGGCAGTTGGAAGAGCGAAGCCTCACTCCGGTCGAGGTTCGAGGTGGAGGCGCCGCCCAAGGAGAGGCTCGGGCGGAATCGGAGGATTCTCCATCGGGTCCTCCCCGCTTGAAGCGCGCCCAATTGATCCTGTTTACCGAGGAACTGGCGGACTTGTTGGATGCGGGGGTGCAACTGCAGCAGGCGTTGGCGATCCTGCACGGGCGTCAGCAGAATCCGTCAATCCGGAAAGTGTCCCTGCTGCTGCGTGAGGAACTGCGGGAAGGAGTGAGCTTTTCGGCGGCCTTACGGAAAGTGTCTCCGAGCTTCGACGATTTCTACTGCAATCTGGTGTCGGCGGGAGAGGTCAGCGGCTCGCTGGCGAAGATTTTGCGGCGGTTGGCCGCCAATCTGACCATTCTCTACGAGCTGCAAACAAAGATGCTCTCGGCGATGATCTACCCGTGTTTTTTGATCCTCGCCTGCATCCTGCTCATGGTGGTTTTTATGACTGTGCTGGCGCCGCAGTTGACCAATCTGTTGGCAAGCGCCAAGCAGGAACTGCCGTTACCGACCCGGATTCTGGTGGACACGACCGCCTTCTTCTCGAGGTGGTGGTGGGTGTTCGCTATTGCGGCGGCGCTGGGCCTGCTCAGCTTTCGTTCCGTTCTGGTCCGGCCCGCGGGCCGGCTGTGGTGGGACCGGTGGAAACTGAGGGCGCCGCTGTTTGGGCCCATCTTGGAGACGCGCTTCAGCGCTTCCTTCGCCCAGGGTCTGGGCGCCCTCGTGGTTAACGGCGTGTCGTTGCTCCCGGGATTGCGTCTAATGACCAAGGCTACCGGCAACGCATACTACCGCAACGCATTGCAGAAGGTCTGCGACTTGGTAGGCGGCGGGGATTCCCTGGCCGGGGCGCTGAAGCGAGTGGGCGGATTTGCGCCTTTGCTGGTGGATCTTCTGGCCGTGGGAGAGCAGACCGGCACGCTGGGCCGCAGTTTAGAAAAGGCCGCGCGCCGTTTCGACAAGGAATTGGATGGACGGATCAAGCGTCTGACCGCGCTGATCTCGCCGGTGATCATCATCTTCATGGCCATCATCGTGACGGCGGTGGCTTATTCGATCGTAGCGGCGATCTTTCAGTCGGTTTCGGGGATCCGGTCGCGCGGTTGAAACGGTCGCTCGATTGAAGCTTGCCAACGCCGGATCGTTCGCTAATCACTTGACGCTTCGAAGGGTGTTCTTAGGGAAAAGAAGACCCAAAAGAGATTCTCGGGCGATGGCAGCAGGTAGCCGGGGGTTGAACCCGCGAACGCGGGTGATACCCCCGGGCTACCAGTCGATGACGGAACCGTCTTCGAAATAGGTCTCGCGGTTTCTCCAATCGTGATCCTTGCGTTCGGCGACGGCGTCGTGGTCGAGTTCGATTCCCAGCCCGGGGCCGGTGGGGATGGGAATGTAGCCGTCCACGATGCGAAATGGCTCACGGAGGTAGCCTGCGCCGAGGGAGACCTGCTCCTGGCAGAGGAAGTTAGGAATGCAGGCGGCAAGTTGGAGTCCCGCGGCCAGGGAAATGGGGCCCAGCGGATTGTGGGGGGCGATGGCGGCGTAATAGGCTTCGGCCATGCCCGCGATCAGCCGGGTCTCCAGAATGCCTCCGGCGTGAGAGAGATCGGGCTGGAGAATGCTGGCGGCGCCCTTTTCGAGCACTTCGCGAAAGTCCCACTTGGTGAAGAGCCGCTCTCCGGTGGCGATGGGGAGGTGCGTGCCGCGGGCGATGTCCGCCATGATATCGACGTTCTGGCATTGAACCGGTTCCTCGATGAACATGGGTTGGTAGGGTTCGAGAGCCCGGATCAGGAGTTTGGCGTTCTGGGGACTGATGGCCCCGTGAAAATCGATGCCAATGTCGACATGAGGTCCGGCGATCTCACGCAGTTCCGCGAAGGCTTCGGCGGCTTGGTCGACGAAGTGTTTGGATGCGACAATGCCGGATTCGAGACTGTCGCGGATCCCAGTTTTGAAGGCGGTGAAACCCTCTTCCATTCCGCTGCGAAGGCGTTCGGGCCGGTTGCGGACGTGGGCATAGCCGCGGACGCGGTCCCGGGTCGGACCTCCAAAGAGTTCATAGATGGGCACGCCGAGGAGCTTGCCTTTGATGTCCCAGAGCGCCTGCTCGATGCCGCTGAGGACACTCGTGAGGATGGGGCCGCCGCGGTAGAAGGCATGGCGATAGATGGCCTGCCAGTGATGGACGATGTTGCGGGGGTCCTTGCCAATGAGATAGGGAGCGATCTCTTCGACGGCGGCCGCGCAGGTGCGTGCTCGTCCTTCCAGGATCGGCTCGCCGAGGCCGGTCACCCCTTCGTCGGTGTGAATCTCCAGGAAGAGCCAGCGGGGTTTCACTAGGTAGGTTTCCAGACGCGTGACCCGCAGCTTAACCGGATAGTTTGGCGGATCTCCCGTGATGTTGGGTTCACGCGAACCATATTCTTCGGCTTCGGATCTCCGGGCCCCCGGCGTGGTTTGGGCGCGGAGAGTGTTCTGGCTGAGGCCAAGGGCAGCAGCTCCGCTTCCCAAGGCGAACAGATCGCGGAAAAAGCTCCGGCGGCGGGAGGGCGAAGACCAGAATCGGCGATGGTGTTGGCGGAGTGGATGGGGAGAGGGAGTCATGGCGGGAGTAGGGGCATGGGGTTTCGTGGGCAGAATAGCGGCGGAAGGGAACCTTGGGCAAGCAAAGCGACAGCATTCCGGTCTGCTGGGTGATGGGGCCGGCCCGGCGGTATCCCATTTCGAGCAGAGCGCAGCGGGCTGCGATCCTCAAAAGGCATCGAGCTCGGCGCCGAGTAGACCTGCTTGAGCCCGAGGAAGCCCAACGCGCGCATCAGGGTGCGCGGCGCGTTGCAGCAGAAAGGCTTTGGGAAATGCGGGTGAGGCAGTTCCGCCTTTCCTCCCGGCTTGCCGCAGCCAGAACCCTCGAGCTTGCCTAACGCAATCCACTCCGGCATTATTTCGTCCAACCTCCGCCCAAGGCTTCGATGAGGCGAGTGCTGGCGAGGGCGCGGGCGAGATCGACGGAGAGCTGGGCGCGTTGTTCTGTTAGTGCAGTGCGCTCGGCGTCGACGACCTCGAAGTAGTCTGTGGCGCCCCCGGTGTAGCGTTTGCGGGTGAGACTGGCGGCGGTAGAGGCGCTTTCACTGCCGCGTTCCCGGGACTGCGAGGCGTGAGCAAGGTCGCGCGCGTCGCCCAGCGAATCTTCCGTTTCCTGGATGGCCCTGAGCAGAGTAGCGCGATAGTCTTCGAGCGCCTCGCGGTACGCCGCTTCGGCGCGGCCCTTGTCGCCGAAAGCGCGGCCCCCTTGAAAGAGGGGGACTTCGAGTTCCGGTCCGAAGCTCCACAGCACCGATCCGGAATCGAACAAGTCCGATGCGCGCAGCGACTGGACGCCGCCCTCTCCATGCAAGCTCAGGCGCGGCAGGTAGCTGGCGATGGCGAGTCCGATCCTCTCGCTGGCGGCGGCTAGACGCCGCTCGGCTGCGGCCATGTCGGGGCGGCGCCGCAGGAGGTCCGAAGGCACCGCCGCCGGAACGGAGGGAATGGCAGGTCGCCGGCCGGTCTCCGGGAGATAGAATCCGGCGGCGCTCCGGCCGGTTAACGCGGCGAGGGCGTTCTCATAACGGCCGCGCTGGGCACGGAGTTCCTCGAGTTCCGCTTTCACGCTTTCGTACTCGGTGACGGCGCGTTCGTAGTCGATCTGGCTGTCGATACCTCCTTCGAAACGCGTCTTCATCAGGCGTTGAGCTTCGCGGCGCAGCGTCGCGGTTTGCTCGAGAAAGGCGATCTCGGCGTCGGCGAAGCGGAGGGAGAGATAGGCGCGCGCAATTTCCCCGCGAAGCGAGAGCAAAGCGGCCTGGTAATCGTAGCCCGCGGCGTCGCTGTCGGCCAGGGCGGCTCCAATTTGTCGCCGGACGCGTCCCCACAAGTCGATCTCCCAAGAGAGATTGAGCGCGGCGCGATAATCCTCGTAGGTGCCCGATGAGAAGTGCGAGTTGGGGCTGTCGGCTTGGCGGCGGCCGTAGGCGTCGCCGGTCACCACGGGGAAGGCGTCTGCGCGGGCCAACCCCAGGGCGCTCCGGGCCTGGTCATAGCGGGCCAACGCCGCTCGCGCATCGGGCGCCTGACTTTCCGCGCTTTCCATCAGGCGGCTGAGTTCGGGATCGTGAAAAAGGGACCACCACGAGCCCTGGGGAGGCGGAGGCGCGAAGCCTGCGTTCTTGAAGGAGGCTTCCAATTCGGATGACGGCGTTTGGTAATCCACGCCGACTGCGCAGGAGGCGAGCGCGAGGGCCGTCGAGGCGAGCAGGGTGAGGGCGAGCGGGGAAGCAGACATTGAAAGCGTGGCGTGGAATGCGTTAGGCTTGAGCGAGTTTGCCTTGGGCCTCCGGTTCGGGCTGTTTGAGGGCAAAGAGGACGCTGAGGACGACCGGCACGAGAAAGACGGTGAAAACGGCGCTTACCGAGAGCCCGCCCACAACCACAGCTCCGAGCCCCCGGTAGAGTTCCGAGCCTGCGCCTGGCATGAGCACCAGGGGCGCCATGCCTCCTACCGAAGTGAGTGTGGACATGAGGATGGGCCGGACCCGGCTGCGCACGCTTTCGACGATCGATTCGTGCGGATCGAGATTCTGATGACGCATGAAGTTCAGGGTTTGATGGACGATCAGGATGGCGTTGTTGACCACGACGCCGGCCAGGATCACAAAGCCGAGAATGGTGAGCACATCGAGGTTTTGTACCGGCATGTGGCGGTCGAGTTGGCTCCATCCGTGGACGATGGCCAGACCGAGGAACCCGCCAAAGGTCGCCAACGGAACGCTGAGCATGATCACCAGCGGGTAAGCCCAGCTTTGGAACAGCACGACCATCAGAAGGTAGATCACGACGAAAGCCAGGAAGAGGCTGCTGCCGGCTGTGCCCGTCAACGTCCCATTGCCGAGCAGAGATTCCTTGATCTCGGCGAGCTTGCCGGCAGAGCCAGCGAGGCGCACGTCGACTCCGGGAGGGATGGCGCTCCGGCCCTTCATCCCGGCGACAATCTCATTGACGTTCTCGATCACGGTCTCGAGGGGAGCGCCGGGCGGAGGCGTCAGTTCCAAGGTTACCGCCCGTTGGCGGTCGACGTGGCGAATCTGGTCAGGGCCCCGCACGCGCTCGAGTGTGGCGATCGAGCGGAGATCGGCGATCGTGCCGGAAGGCGAGGCGACCGGAAGGTCGAGGAGGCGGTCGAGGGGCTGCTGGTTTTCCTCGCGTTTCGTTAGGATCTTGATGTCTTTGAGTTCGCCGTTCTGTTCGTATTCACGAAACAGAACAATGCCGTCGCTGCCCGCTTGCACAGCCAGACCGAGATCGGAGCGAGTCATGTCCAGCTCGCGCAATCGCGCGTCGTCGGGAACAATGCGCATCTCATCGAGGGGAAAGGCGAAATTGGGCGGAGCCGGCGTGATGTTGGAGCCAGCCGGCAGGGCCGCCATCAGCTCTTGCATGGTCGCTGCCGCAGCGCTCGCGACGGCATCGAGGTCGCGTCCGCGGAAATCGATTTGCACCGCTGAACCGGTGGCCCCGCCAACGCGAAACAGGGGCATCTGTTGGGAGAAAGCCAGCGTATCGGGCGCAGCCGTCCCCGAGGTTGCGGCGTTGAAGGCGGGAACGAGGTCGGCGACACGCGACTTGTCGGCCGCGATCCCGCCATGAAACATGCGGCCTTCGAAAGAGACGAGGAAGTAATTGCTGAGCGCAGGGGGTAAGACGCTTCGCCCGGAGCCGTCCTCAAGCTGCACTGGCTGGCGCTTGTCCTCCATGACCATTCTCCCGCCGGAGAGGCGGGTTTCGATTCCGTATTTGTCAGGGGTCGCCTCCCACAGCGGGCGGATGCGTTCCTCGATGCGGCTGCCCATCACCGAGAGAGCTTCCAAATTGTAGCCAGGCGGGGGGAAGAGCAGCCCGAAGACGAGATTCCGGTTTCCTTTCGGGAGATAGTCGAGCGGGGGAAGCAGGATTCCGGTTCCGGCGATGGTGACGACGGTGAACACCGCGATCAGCGTCAAGCGCCGGGTCCAGGTCTCCGTGAGCCAGGCCACCGCGCTTGCGCAAAGATTGGGCATCCGTTCGAAGAGACGCTGCGCGGGTTGAAAGGGGCGTCCCAGAATCCGGAAGAAACGCGAGCCGAAGATCCGGTCAAACAAAGAGGGACCGTCGCCTTCCCGATGCTCGGCGAACCAGCGGGCGGAAGCTACTGGGATGATCGTCAGGCTGACGATGAGGGAAAGGCTCACGGCCGCCATGAGGGCCAGGGCCACGTCGCGAAAGAGCTGTCCAGCCTGTTCCTCGATCCACAGGATGGGCGCAAACACGACCACCGTGGTCAGGGTCGAAGCCAGGACCGCTCCGCCTACTTCGACGACTCCGTCGCGCGCTGCGGCGGCCGGTTTTTTGCCCATCTCGAGGTGCCGGAAGATGTTCTCGATGACGACAATCGAGTTGTCCACGACCATGCCGACAGCGAAGGCGAGTCCGGCGAGAGAAATGATGTTGATCGACCGGCCTAACATCACGAGAACGGTGAAGGATGCGATGGTCGAGATGGGGATGGCGATGGCGATGATTCCCACCGCGCGCAGGCTGCGAAGGAAAAACAGGAGGGTCATGGTGGCCAGCACGCCGCCAAGGATGAGGTTCGAGCGGACCAGCTCGAAGGCGTCCTCGACGTAGGTCGAGGCTTCGTAGGTCGTGACCAGTTCGAACGTTCCGTCCAGGCCGAGTTGACGGGCCCTTTCATCCAGCAACCCGCCGGGTTTGTTCAGTTCGGCGACCTCGGCTTGGAGCAGGCGCATGGTCTCGAGCAGGTTCGCGCCGCGTTGCAGCAGGAAGTTGAAGAAAGCGCCCGGCTGACCCCGTGATCGCACCCAAGACGTCGGCTCCTTCCAGTCTGTGCGGATCTCCGCGACATCGCTCAGGTAGACGGGTCCGGCTTCGTCACGAAAAATGATCATGCTGCCGGCGGATTCGGGCGTGTCGAAGCGGCCCGTAGTCCGGATGCGCAGATCGCGTTTGCCCAGTTCGATGTTACCGCCTGAGAAGTTGGCGTTGGCCGCGGCGATGCCAGATTGAAGTTCGGCGAATGTAATCCCTCGTTGGGCGAGGGCCGCGGGATCGACGATGATTTGCAGCTCGGATGCAGTGGCGCCGCGGACTCCGACCTGGCTAATCCCGGGGATCCGCTCGAAGCGCGGCTTGATATTGCGATCCATGAAGTCGAAGAGCTGCCCAGGGTCGAATTCGGGATCGGTCGAGAACAGACCGATCCAGGCGATGTAATCGGCGGATTCCGGGTCGAAATCCTCGATCACCGGACGCAGCACGCCATCCGGATAGCCGGGGACTTCGTCGAGTTTTTGGAGGACCTGCTCCTGCGCCTTTCGGATGTCGGTTCCCGTCTCGAACTCGAGCCGGATCGTGCCCTGGCCTGCCGCGCTAGTGCTGATCAAGGATTTGAGGCCGGTGACTTCGCCGAGCACCCTTTCCTGTTCTTCGATGATGTCCGATTCGATTTCCTCGGCTGAAGCGTTCTCCCAATTGGTGGTCACTGCGATGACCACCGACGACACCTCGGGGGCCATCTGGACCGGCACCTTGGTGATGGCGAGAATGCCGGTGAATACGGCGAGCATCGCGCCCACGGCGACGGTCACCGGTTGGCGAAGCAGGAGTTCGATCAAGCCTTTCACCGCTTCAACGGGTTTGGACCGTTTCGAGCTTTCCCGGGGAACCGAGGATCCTCACATCGTCCGGGGACCGGGGATCCAAGGGAGTGTCCGGAAAGAGGCGCTCGTTTCCTTCCACGATAACCAAATCTCCGGAGCGTAGGGATCCGGCTGCGAGGACGGCTACTCCAGAACGCTCAAACAAAACTTCGACCAGCACCCGTTTCGCCAGGGGCGGTCCCTGACCGTTCTCTTCGGGGACAAAGACATGGTCGCCCGAGTAGCTTTTCAGCACGGCGTCGGAGGGTACGACGAGCCGTTTCTCCGGACGGCCGAGCGGGACGCTGGCTTCCACGGAACTGCCCGGCGTCAGCGCGTTCTCCGGGTCCGGAATATGGGCGATCAGGATGAAACGGCGGGAGCGGCCGTCGACGTCGGGGACCAGGGTTAATTTGTCAGCGTGGAGCGCCTCGGCTCGTCCCGGAAGCCGCAAGTCCACGGATTCGGGCGCCGTTTGTTTGAGGGCTTCGACATGGCGTTCAGGAAGCTGCAGCCAGGCCTCGATCTCACCGGTCGAGACGAGGGTAACTACGGGGTCGCCTTCTTTCAGCCATTCTCCGATCTCGGTGTGACGCTGCACCACCCGGCCCGCGAACGGCGCCCGCACTTCGAGGTCGGTGCGGCGCACTTCGAGAAGATCGAGCCGTTTCTGGGCGGCTTCAATGCCTTCGCGCGCCGCGTTCTCCCGGGCTTCGGCGACTTTCAACTCGCGGACGCTGTCGAGATACTCGCGTTCGGCCACAGCTTTCTCGTTCCAGAGACCACGCATCATTTCCTCATCGAGGATGGTTCGTTCGTGCTCGGCCTCGCGCTGGGTCAACTCGGCCTGTGCCGCGGTGAGGGCGGCGCTGGCTTCCTGCCATTGTGCTTCCAGCCTCCGCGGATCGAGCCAGGCGATCACCGCATCGGCTTGGACCAAGTCGCCCTCGTCCGCTCCAAGAGCCTCGACGGCTCCTACTTCCCGTGCGGCGACCTCGGCCCTGCGGACCGCCCGCAGCGTGCCGGTGGCGACGAGCGTTTCCACCACTTCCCGCTCGACGGCTGGCTGAACGATAACGGTGCTCGGCCGCGGAACGGAAACATTCGCGGCCCCGCCTTCCGGCCGGGCATCGCGAAGCGCTCTCCATCCGAACCAGGCCGTGAGGAGCAGCAGAATGAGGACGCCTGCCCAAGCGAGAGTCTGACGGGAGAAGGACCGGGCCATTATGCGCCGGGGAGTTGACGGTTTGGTAAAGAAGACACCAGGCTGATCTCAAAGTTCTGCGGCGGTCGCAGGTGTTGTGGAAGGGATCCCGGCGCCGATGAGACGTTCGAGCGCGCCGGCGAAATGGCGGACCCGCTCCGGGTCGTTGTGAATCCTGGCTTGGGTGGAGCAGCCTTCGATCAAAGAAAAGATGCAGGCGGCGGCCTCGGCGGGGCTGTCTATCTTGATATCGCCGCGGGCCTTAGCTTCCAGCAGGGCGGATTCCAGATAACCCTGGTAACGGTCGAGGATTTTGCGGACCTTCGCGGTCAGCTCGGGCTCGGCGGCGGCTGTTTCAGAACCGAGGCTGAAATAGGGGCAACCGAGGACCCGGCCATGATCCCGCTGACATTCCACGGCCCGCTCGTACCAGTAGTCGATGAGACGTTCGAAGCGCGCCAGGGGAGGGCGCGACGGGGAGAAGATTTCGTCGAGGGCGGGTTTGCTGTGGGTTGCCCAGAGGTGGTCGAGCGCGGCGGCGGCGAGGGCGGTCTTGGACTTGAAAAAGTGGTAGAAACTGCCTTTCCGGACGTCGGCACGTTCGCAGATGGCGTCGACGGAGGCGGCGCGGTAGCTGCGCTCCCAGATGGTCTCGATCATGGCTTCGAGGAGCCGGATCCGAGCGGAGGAAACGGGAGACATAGGGGCCACAATGAATTGACTGTTCGGTCAAGTCAAGCCGGAGTCTGCTGGCCCCGCACCCGTCTCTCTCCGCCATCTCTCCTTTCCCGTCCCTCAGTCGCTTCGGGAATAAGTCTGCATTCAGCCAGTGGATTTGTGGCCGGACAAATTCCCAGAACGTCTCGCTGCCCAGGACCACGCTTGTCCGGAGGCATCGCGTTTCTGACCCTCTTCTTCATGGGCATCGTCGCCGGGCGCGCACAGGACGCGGACAACGCCGCCGGGGCAGGCGGCATCGCCGAACGGGATGCTGTGAAGGCCAAATTCCAATTTCGATCGAAAGATTGCATCCGGTCCGCTACGGTGGCCAATCGAATTCCGCGATCACGCATGCCATGGCCGATCAGATCCCGCCCATCGTCAAGGCTCTCGAGGCCATCCGGGGAACCGGCCGTTTTCATTCCACCGGTGTCCGGCCGGTTGCGCTTCTCGGGTTGCGGCTGGGCCGGGAGGAGGAGCTGGCCTTTCCTCTGCCGCGGGCGCAGGCTGCGGCGATCAAGGCGCGGGCCGAACCTGCGCCCTACGGCCGGGGCGAGGAGACGATCCACGACGAGAAGGTGCGCAAGTGCTGGCAGGTCGACGCTTCCAAGCTCAAATGGAAGCGGCCGGAATGGGACCGGCTCCTGTCCGGCATCGTCTCCTCTGTCGCCTCGGATCTTGGCATCGACGGCAAGGTCAAGGCCGAGCCCTACAAGCTCCTCCTCTATGAGAAGGGCGGATTCTTCCGGCCGCATCGGGACACGGAGAAGTTGGGCGCCATGTTCGGTACCCTGATCCTCGCCTTGCCCTCGGCCCACAAAGGCGGACGCCTCCTTATCCGTCACCACGGCGAGGAGGTCAGCGTTGACTTCGCCGGGGAACAAGGAATGCGCTCTTTTCAATATGCCGCCTTCTTCGCGGACTGCGAACACGAGGTCGAGCGGATCACCTCCGGTTATCGCCTCTGTCTCGTCTTCAACCTCATCCTGGAAAAGGGAGACGCCTCCAGGCTGAACCGGCCCGCGGCCGTCCAGGCCACGGCCCTGATTCCTCACCTTCAGAAACTCGCGCGGACCGAGGACAGCGATCTGTGCGCCCTCCTCTTGGAGCACCGCTACACGTCCGCCAACCTGTCGATCCGGTCTCTGAAGAACCACGACCGCGCCCGCGCCGAGGCCCTGCTAATCGCCGCCGGCCAGGCGGACTTCGTCGCCCACCTCGCGCTGGTCTCGCTTTACCAGATGGGCCAACTCGACAGCGATGACTACGGCTACGGAGGTGGAGATACGGAGGACGGCGTGATGGGCGAGATCCTTGATGAGAATCTGACGATTTCTGCCTGGCGCGACAGCGCCGGCCGGCGCCTCAGGCTCGGAGACTTCCGTATCGATCCCTCCAGGATCCTCGCGAGCCAGGCCATCGACGAGGGAGAACCGGACGAACAGTTCGCGGAAGGCTACACCGGCAACGCGGGTTGCACGATGGAACATTGGTACCGCAGGGCCGCCATCGTGATCTGGCCACAGATAGCGCAGGACCGGGTGCTGGCCCACTACCGGTTCGAGGAAACCGCTGCCGCTCTTCTGCGGAAGGCCTCGCGCGCCGGAGCCGGGGATCAGCCGGCTTTTCACCTGACTGGCCGGGCGCTCCTCGCCGAGGCGGATGCCCGCTTGGGCTCCTCGAATGCCTCCTACTGGCGCTCCCATTCGTGCGCGTCGGCCTTACCGATCCTCGACGCCATCGCGACCGCAAAATGCCGGGCGCTGCTGGACGCGTGCTCCGAGAGCCTCCTGTTCGAGATGCTCTCGAGGGCCGGCGCGCCGCTGTGGGGGAAGATTCTCGCCGCCTTCGGGGATGGAATCGCGCGGCGGTGGTTGGCCTGGTTCGGGGCCGGGCCGGAGGACGAGTCCGTTCACCGGCAGGACGCGCTCTTGTCCGCGCTTGGCGGCCTGTTGGCGCTCAAGCCGGTCCCCAGCGTGGCCGTCAGCTTCGCAAACCGGCTCGCTGAGTCGCCGGACATCGCCGAGTGCAATCGGCCATCTCACCGCAAGCCCGGCGACGCCTCGATCGCAACACCGGAACTGCGCCTGCACATGGCGATCGCGGCGTCCCATCTAGTTACGCCGGCCAAAGCCCGGACCCGCCTGCGCGAGAACATCTTGGGCGAGGATCCCCTGAATCGTGTTCGCGACTGCCTGGGCCAGGCGTTACTCATCGCCACTCACCGCCGGCACTTCGCTCATCCGAAATCGCTCTTCCACCGGCTGCTGGAGGACAGCCTCCGCCTGCTCCGGGAGGAGATTGCCCGGCCGCTTAAGCCTTACCCGGACTGGCGCCGGCCGTGCCCGCCGATCGGCGAGGAGCGAGGCCGGAAGTACGGATTGGGCTACGCCCATAGCATCGAGGCCATCCAGAGGAAGCTGGCGGACTTCATGGCTGATCCCGCCGCCGAAGTCTATAGCTTCAAGTATCCGCAGGCCGAACGGACGCAACTCGAGGAGTTCATCCGAAGGCACGCACTCGACCTCGTCTGCCGGACCGTGAAGGAGGGCGCGCCGCACAGTCTCGTGTGCCGGAAAAACTCGGCGTCCCACGCCCGCGCCCTCAACCGGCGCGCAGCTGACAAAGTGCTGCTGGCCAAGCTCAAGAAGCTGATGTGAGAATTGCGCCCGCGTTCGCTGGCTCGAATCCGCAATCGACAACGGCGGGAACAGCTTGTGTAATAGACGGGACTTCGACCGCCATGAATCGACTCGCCCCTCCCCTTTTCGCCGCCGTCTTTCTCGGCATCGCTGGAGTGCTCCCAACCTTTTTCGCCGACGTGAACGCTTCTTCGTCCTCTCTCGCCCCGGGTCAGCGATGCTTCGAATTGCGGACCTACTACACGCACCCGGGAAAGCTGGAGGATTTGCACAAGCGATTCCGCGAGCACACCAACGCACTTTTCGTCAAGCACGGCATGACTCTGGTTGGCTATTGGACGCCCGATGATAAACCGGAAGTGTTGATCTACTTGCTGGCTTATCCGAGCCGGGAAGCCCGGGAGAAGGCCTGGAAGGGTTTTATGGAGGATCCGGTGTGGAAAAAGGCCTACGAGGAGTCGCATAAGGACGGGCCTATCGTCATGAAAGTGGAGAGCGAGTTTCTCCAGGCCACCGATTATTCGCCTCTGCAATGAATGGCTGCGGGAATCCTATCGCCAGGTTGTCCCGGAGGGCGCCAAGCAGCGGGCCCCAACCTGTTTTGGCAGCATCAGCGTTAGTGTTATAGAGTGGCTAGGATGGCGGCGAGATTGCATCCGGACTTTCTCGATGCCCGGCCTGTGATTTGGCTTGTGTCCTGAGGCTGGTGTCCGTTACCTTTTGACAATGAATCATCCCCTACGACGCTCCCTGTTCGCCCTGTTGGGAATCGCCGCGTGTTGCGCTGCGGCAGGGCAAGAGCCGAAAACGCGGGTGGAATTGGTGCGGGAGGACCAGGCCGCCTTCGAAACCAGCGCGCAGTGGATCTACAACAATCTGGAGGAAGGCACAGCCGCGGCGCGCAGTTCGGGCAAGCCCTTGCTCGTGGTTCATCGCTGCGTCCCATGACACGCTTGCGCGGATTTTGACCGGCAGTTCGCCGGTCGCGAAGGAGATCTGGGGCCGCTCATGGATCGTTTTGTTTGCGTCCGGATGATTCAAGCCAATGCCATGGATCTCGCTCGTTTTCAGTTTGATTACGATATGTCCTTTGCAGTGACCTTCCTGAACGCGGACGGGACGGTCTACGGACGTTACGGCAGCCGGTCGGCCACAGGCGATGAGGCTGACCGGGATATCTCGCTGGCGGGGTTGGAGTCCACGCTGGAAGCAGTGCTGACGCTGCATGCCGGCTATCCCGCCAATCGCAGTTTGTTGAGCGGCAAACAACCGCGTCCCGTCGCCCGCGCGTTGCCGGAGCAGTTTCCCGGCTTGGGCAAGTATCCGCCGGCGGTGGATTTCGCGGGGCAACCTGTGGCGAGTTGTTTGCACTGTCATCAGATACAAGAAGCCATGAGACTGGAGTGGCGGGAGAGGGGAGAGAGGACGCCGGAAAAGATCCTCTATCCGTGGCCCATGCCGGAGACGGTGGGGTTTTCCATGGATCCGGCGACGTTGTCCACTGTGGATGAGGTCGAGGACGGGACGGCGGCGCATGCGGCGGGGCTGCGTCCTGGCGACACGATCCTGGAGGCCGCTGGTCAGGCCGTGGTGTCCACTGCGGATCTGCAGTGGGTATTGCATCACGCCGGCGATGTCGAGGCCGTCGGCCTAACCATCCAAAGGAACGAAGCGCGGCTCGATCTTGGCTTGGAATTGGAAGAGGACTGGCGGGAACAATCGGACATCGCCTGGCGGGTATCGACTTGGGATCTGCGCCGGATGGTGTTGGGCGGCATGTTTCTGGAAACGGTGGGAAGCGAGGAACGCTCGAAGTTGGGAATCGCGCCGGGAAAAATGGCTTTGCGCGCCCGGCACGTCGGAGAGTTTGGAGAACACGCGGTCGCCAAGAACGCCGGATTGCGCAAAGGCGACATCATCGTGAGCTACGATGGCTCCGATGCGGACGTGACCGAGAGCGCCTTGATCGCTCGGATGCTGGAACGTCAGGCCGGCGCCGACGTAGAAGTGGAAGCTGTGCGCGAGGGAGAGCGGCTCGAGTTCCGGCTGAAAATGCAGTAAATCAACAGGCCCTCAAGGCGGGACGCTGACGTGAGGGTTTTCGTCGGCCGTGAAACGCCAGTGAAGATCTCGGGCGCGGCTGATGCCGATGCGAGGGGAGGCGGAGACGGGGAGTGGGTGAACGGGGGCGCGGAAACGCCGGAAGATGGGCTGACCGTGATGGCTGCGGTCAATTCCCAGGGCCACGCTGAGCCGGCCCGGACCGGAACAGAGCTGGCGCGCGGGTTTTGGGCCACGGCGAGCCTGCATGATCCGCAGACCCCGGAGCGGTTGGAGGGCGCGAATGAGAACGAAGCCTTCGTTTTCACCGCCTTTGACGAGGACATTCAGGAGCCAATACATTCCGTAGTTGAGATAGACGTAAGCGTCGCCCGGTTTGTGTTCGGCGACGAATCGGCGGCTGGCGGGACGCGTGAAGGTATGACAGGCTTCGTCGCCCTGGGCCGCATAGGCCTCCGTTTCCACAACGAGCCCGCTGCATCCATCCCAGGTGAGTACGGCGCCGACCAGATCGCGAGCGCAGCTCAGGGGATGGCGTTCAAAGAAGGAGCGCGTCAACCTCAGTGCGGCGACCGGCGCAAGGGGCCTGTCGCTGGGGGTGATGAGCCCGGCGGAGGTTCCAGATGGTTGTGTGACGGCGTTTCCCTTTGACCTTGGAGGCTTCCAGGCTTTCTTGCCTGCACGGGCGGGAATGGAATCGCGATTCGACGAGGTCACAGGAAAACTGGTGTCATCCTACCGGGAAATCGGCGGGTTGAACAAGCTGGACGGCCAGAATTTGCCCTCGAAACTGGCCATTGCGGTCATCTGCGAGGAGCTGTTGGCTCTGTTGTTTCCAGGGTATTTCGAAGGTCAAGCTGTGGCGGATGCGCAGTTGGAAATGATTACAGGGGAACGGGTTATGGCGATGAGCGCCAAACTCCACAACCAGACCGCCAAGAGTCTCCGCTTTCAAGGTTTGTGTGAAGATGACTGCTGCCGCCGTGCGGGCCAACTCGTGTTTCGCTTGCTCGAAGCCTTGCCGGGGGTCCGGCGCTTGTTGCGCACCGATGTCGAGGCGGCTTACGAAGGCGATCCGGCGGCGCGGAGTTTCGAGGAAGTCATTCTCGCTTATCCCTCGATCGAGGCCGTATCGGTGCAGCGCGTCGCTCATGTGCTTTACAAGGAGGGATTGCCGGTGTTGCCGCGAATGATGACGGAATGGGCGCATTCGCGGACTGGGATCGACATTCATCCAGGCGCAGAGATCGGATCCCATTTCTTCATCGATCACGGCACGGGGGTGGTCATTGGAGAAACCGCGCGGATCGGCAATCATGTCAAGCTTTACGACGGAGTGACCTTGGGGGCGCGGAGCTTTCCCAAGGATGCGGACGGACGCATTGTCAAGGGCATCAAACGTCATCCTGACGTTGAAGACAACGTCACCATTTATGCCAATGCCACGATTCTGGGCGGGGAAACGGTGATCGGCGCAAATACGACCATCGGCGCCAGCGCCTTTCTCGTTCGCAGCGTCCCGCCGAATTCTTTGGTGGCTTTGGAAGAACTGGAGCATCGGATACTGGACAAGAGCAAACGGGCCCTCAAGCCCTTGGAGGAACCTATGGGAACAGCGCGAACGAAGGCGGCCGCGCCCAGGAGCGGCCCCGACCGGGCTTTGACCCTGCAAGCGCAGGACTGGGCAAGGCGTTTGGGGCTTCCCCAATTGGCCAGCCGGGTGCACGTGGTTTGGAGCGTCCGCCTTACCTCCACCGCCGGCAACGCCCAGCACGAGAGCGGCCGGATTTCTCTGAATTCGAAACTGAGTGAGGTGGCCGAGTCGCAGGTGGAGCAAACGCTGTTGCACGAACTCGCGCACCTTATCGCATACGAGCGAGCCGGGCGACGGCGGATCAAA
>DATKCT010000130.1:0-46468 GCA_035513055.1 Verrucomicrobiales bacterium
ACACCGTGGGGGTTCGAGTCCCCCCGCCGGTACTCCCGGCCTTGCCGGTCCCCCAACCTCATGCGCGGACGGGATCCGGATTCGCAATTCTGGGCCGGTTATTCACTTGACTCACTTTTCTTCAATCCATGCTGCATTCTCCATTGGCTTCCCCACTTCCCTCCGCGGACACCGGCTCGGCCCAGCGCGAAATCGCCCGCCGGCGCACCTTCGCGATCATTTCCCATCCCGACGCCGGAAAGACCACACTTACCGAGAAGTTCCTCCTCTATGGAGGCGCCTTGCAGCTCGCAGGCAGCGTGACTGCCCGCAAGCACCAACGGGCGACGGCCAGCGACTGGATGGAATTGGAACGTCAGCGTGGAATATCCGTCTCCTCGACGGTGCTGCAGTTTGAATACAGCGGCTGTGTGGTGAACTTGCTCGACACGCCGGGTCACGAAGATTTCTCCGAAGACACTTACCGCGTGCTGACCGCGGTGGACTCCGCCGTGATGGTCATCGACGCCGCCAAAGGAATCGAGTCGCAGACCCGCAAGCTGTTTGAGGTCTGTCGCCGGCGCGGCGTGCCCATTTTCACGTTTATGAACAAACTCGACCGGCCTTCCCGCCCCCCACTCGAGCTTCTCGACGAGTTGGAGAACGTGCTAGGCATCTGCGCCGTCCCGCTCAATTGGCCGCTGGGCAGCGGAACGGATTTCCGCGGCATTTACGACCGCCAAAACCGCGAGGCGCATCTGTTCGAGCGTACGCCGCATGGAGCGTTCCGCGCTCCCGTCCAAGTGGGCGGAGTGGAGGACGCGCAGGTGAGGGACGTCATCTACCCCGATGTCTATGCCCAGTTCTGCGAGGAGATCGAGTTGCTGGAAGGCGCAGGCGCCGAGTTCGATCCCGCCGCCGTGCGGACCGGCAAAATAACGCCGGTGTTTTTCGGCAGCGCGACGAACAACTTTGGCGTCCAACTCCTTCTCGACCGCTTCCTCGAGTTGGCCCCCTGTCCTGCTCCCCGCCCCTCGATCAATGGTCCGGTCGCTCCCAGCCACCAGGCGTTCTCCGGTTTCGTCTTCAAAATCCAGGCGAATATGAATCCGAAGCACCGCGACCGCGTTGCGTTTATCCGCGTGGTGTCCGGGGAATTCAAACGCGACATGAGCGTCGCGCATCCCCGCAGCGGCAAGCCCGTGCGACTGTCGAATGCCCAGCGCATGTTCGCCCAGGAGCGCGAAACCGTGGATAGGGCTTGGGCGGGAGATGTGGTGGGGATAGTCGGCAATCAGGATTTCTGCATTGGCGACACCTTGAGCGAGGATGCATCGATTGCTTTCGACGAGATTCCCCGCTTCTCGCCGGAATGTTTTGCCCACATTCACAACACCAGCAGCGCGACATCGAAACGCTTTCGCGAAGGGCTAGACCAACTGCTCCGGGAGGGCGTCGCTCAGGCCTTCGCGATCGAGAAGTCCATCGCTCGCATCCCGCTTCTTGGCGCCGTCGGGCCCCTCCAATTCGAGGTGCTTCAATACCGCCTCGAAAGCGAGTACGGCGCCGAATGCAGGATCGAAGCGGCCCATTGGACCGTCGCACGATGGGTGCGAATGCCATCGGGGCCGGCCCGCCCGCAGGATTTGATCCTACCTATCGGGGCAACCCTTGCCTACGATGCCGGCAAGGCCCTGGTCATTCTCCTCTCCAACGCTTGGTCGCTCGGCTATCTCACCGAGAAGAACCCACAAATCGAGCTGTCCGACACCGCCTGGCCGGAACGATAGTGCTTCGCCATGTTTGAGGAGAGAGTTTTTCCGTTCTTTTTCCTTGTCAGCCGATAAGTCAGCGCTTGCTGTTGCGATAATGGACGACAAAGCGACCGAGCGCGACCTCTACCAAACCCGCTTGGAAAAACTGGGGCGATTGCGCGAACTCGGCGTCCACGGCTACGGCGGCAGGTTCGACGCCACTCACGAACCTGGCGGGCTCCATGACCATTTCACCGAGAATCTCCCCGTGCGCCTCGCCGGCCGAATCGTCGCTCACCGGGACATGGGCAAGAGCCACTTCTTCGACATCGCCGACGCCAGCGGCCGGATCCAATGCTTTCTCAACGCCCCGGGAGTCGGCGCGGAAGCCTTCGAGATTTTCCGCCTGCTCGATCTCGGAGACTGGATAGGCGTTGAAGGAGAAACATTCCGGACCCGCGTCGGCGAACCCTCCGTGCGCGTCGATCGTTTCACGCTGTTGAGCAAGGCGCTGCGGCCGTTGCCCGACAAATGGCACGGTCTGACCGAGAAGGAAATCCGTTACCGCCAGCGCTATCTCGATCTCATCGCCAACCCCGAAAGCCGGCGCCTGTTTTATTTACGTTCCGCCATCGTCGCCGGCATTCGCCGTTTCATGCACGAGCGCGGTTTTATCGAGGTCGAAACCCCGATGCTGCAAACCATTCCCGGCGGCGCCGCAGCGCGACCCTTTTCCACCCATCATCACGCCCTCGATCTCACCCTCTACCTGCGCATCGCTCCTGAACTCTACCTCAAACGCCTCCTCGTCGGCGGATTCACCAAGGTCTTCGAACTCAATCGCAACTTCCGCAACGAGGGCATCTCGAGACGGCACAATCCGGAGTTCACCATGCTCGAAGCCTACCAAGCCTGCGCAGATTTCGAGCAAATGGCGGAGCTGGTCGAAGAGTTGATCTGCGGGCTCGCCGAAACCTTTAGCGGCGGGCTGCAAATCGAGCACAAGAATGAAGACGGCGAGATCCTCCGGGTCCTCGATTTGCGGCGCCCGTGGAAACGCCGGACCTACCGAGACCTGATCATGGAGATCGATCCCCAGTGGTTCGATTACACGCCCGAACAACGGCGCCAACGTTGCGCCGAATTGGGCGTCGATGCCGGCGAGTGCCGCGAGGACATCGAAGTCACGCAACAGGTGTTCGAAAAGCTCGTCGAAGAAAAGACCTTCGATCCTCTCTTTGTGACTTCCCTGCCGCGGGAACTTGTCCCCTTGGCGCGGGAGAACCCTGCCGACAGCTCTGTGGTCGAGGTTTACGAACTCATCATCAATGGTCAGGAGATATCTCCGGGCTACTCTGAGCTGAACGATCCCGTGGCGCAACGCCGCCGGCTCGAGGATCAGGCCGGAGAGGAAGCTCAGAAGCTGGATGAGGACTTCCTCCTGGCGTTAGAACACGGGATGCCTCCCGCCGGCGGGATCGGCCTCGGCATCGACCGCTTGATCATGCTCCTAACCGGCGCGGAATCCATCCGGGACGTGCTTCTTTTCCCTCACATGCGACCCAGAGAGTGACGCGCTCTCACTTCCCCTTTTTCCGCCGCGCCGCTCTGACATCCTCGATTCATGGGATCCATCCTCGTCATTCGCGGCGGAGCCATCGGAGACTTTCTCCTCACCCTGCCCGCCCTTCACCTCTTGCGACGATCGTTGCCCGGGAACCGGTTCGCCCTGCTCGGTTACCCCGGGATCACTGCCGTCGCCGCAGAAGCCGGCTGGGCCGATGAAACCCGCTCGATCGACTACGCCGCCCTATCGCGCTTCTTCGTTCCGGGCGCGGAGCTTCCGGAAAGTCTGACCTCGTGGCTGGCGGAGTTCGATCTCGTCGTCAGTTACCTTTACGATCCCGATCAGTTCTTCGAAAACAATCTCCGGCGCGCCGGAGTCGCTTCGCTCATCCCTATCTCACCCAAAATCAGAGAAGGCGCGGGCCATGCGTCCGAACAACTCGCCGCCCCGCTGAGCCAGCTGGCGCTGTTCCTCGGACCCCAAGACCACACTTTCACTCTCGAGTTCCGCGATTCCCTCCGTTCGCAGGCCGATGCTCTCTTGCCCCCCGGCTTTTCTCCGGAAACCTGCATCGCCGTCCATCCCGGATCGGGCAGTCCAGCGAAGAACTGGCCCTTCGAGAACTGGCTAACTCTTTTGAGCCGGCTCCCTGCCGGCCGGCTCGCGCCCCGGATTCTCGTGATCACTGGCGAAGCCGAGATGGAACAGACAGCCTATTGGGTCGCCCGGCTCCGCGAGATGGGGGCGCCGTTCCATCACCTCGAATCGCCGCCGCTGCCGGTCCTCGGCGAGATCCTGGGCCGCTGTCGTCTCTTTCTTGGTCACGATAGCGGCATCGGCCATCTCGCCGCCGCCGCGGGCGCACCTTGCCTTCTGCTCTTCGGGCCCACCGAACCGGAAACCTGGGCGCCCCGCCGCCCGGGCATCCACGTTCTGCGTCATCCCAGCGGAGCACCTGGCCGAATCTCCGTCGAGGACGTCCGCAGCGCCGTCCACGACCTCCTGAGCCCCTGAGCTATCCTGGGCCGCACCCGCTTTTGGGGTTTGGTGGGAAGGAAACCCCTGCGGAACGCTCAACGACGAACCGCTCGCCCAGCGCCTCCCTCTCTCACCTTCTCCGCCCTGCGCTGCTGCTTTTTCCCATTTTCGCGCGCCCCTTTCGCAAAGAAACGGTGGGAGCTGACACCCAACGCGAAGCGATTCGGCTGCGCTGGGACCCCTGCCGGGGTCCTGTTGCGAGGGTGACCGGTGATCCAGTGGTGTCGCTGCGCTCACCACCGGCTACGGGCTGCGACGCCTCCGGCGCCGGACAGGCAGTGGACTGAAGTTTGTGCTTCATCTCTTCCTTGACGAAGGCAAATCCACCGATGTTGCTCACCGGTAACCCGATCGAAGCGAGATGCATTTTCACCTCAAGATCTGGCGGCAAGAAAGCCGCAAGGCTCCAGGCGGCATCGAGACGATCGATGCCCAGGAAATCCCTCAGACGGCATCGTTCCTCGAGATGCTGGACATCGTCAATCAGCGCCTCATCGCCGAAGGTAAGGAACCTGTGGCCTTTGATCACGATTGCCGGGAGGGCATTTGCGGATCCTGCTCCCTCACCATCAACGGCGTGCCCCACGGACCGGGTAGAGGCGTCGCCTCCTGTCAATTACACATGCGCAGCTTCTCCAACGGCGACACGATCTGGATCGAACCGTTTCGCGCCCGGCCTTTCCCGGTCATCCGCGATCTCGTGATCGACCGCAGCGCCTTCGACCGCATCATGGAAGCGGGCGGCTACATATCGGTTCGCACTGGCTCGAGTCCCGAGGCCAATTCCATCCCTATCCCCAAGAACGTCGCCGATTCCGCCTTCGACGCCGCGGCTTGCATCGGCTGTGGCGCCTGTGTCGCCGCCTGCAAGAATTCCTCGGCCATGCTCTTCGTCGGAGCGAAGGTCGCTCACCTCAATCTCCTGCCCCAGGGGGGACCGGAACGCGCCGCTCGCACTCTGCGCATGGTGCAGGCCATGGACGCACAAGGCTTTGGCGGATGCACCAACCAGCTCGAGTGCGAAGCCGTCTGTCCAAAGCTCATCAGCGCCGATTACATCGCGCTGCTCAATCGCGAATACAACCGGGCCGCTTTTCATGAAGCGTTGTGCCGAACCTGATCTTCGTCAGTGGTCAGTGGCCAGTGGTCAGTGGCCAGTGGTCAGTGGTCAGTGGCCAGTGTCAGTGGCCAGTGGTCAGTGGCCGGTGGTCAGTGGCCAGTGGTCAGTGGCCGGTGGTCAGTGGCCGGTGGTCAGCGGTCAGCGGTCAGTGGAGACGCCTGTCCCAGGCAGGGCCCTCGTGGAGGGACGGGCTCCGGCACGTCCTGCACGGGGGATGGGGCAGGTTGAGCCGGCCTCACTGACCGCCCCCGCCCATCCGGCTCTCGTGGAGGGACGGGCTCCGGCACGTCCTGGACGGGGGATGGGGCAGGTTGAGCCAGCCTCACTGGCCGCCCCCTCCCAATTTCCTGGTCAAGGCCAGGTAGAACAGGGACAACGAATCCCGGTCGCCATTCCGGAATCGCCTGCGGACCTTGTCGAAAGGCTCGACCACCGCGCGCCCACCCACGTCGCGCAAGACGATTCCCCGCCCTTTATCATAGGCCCACTCGCCTCCCTGCAATCGCCGGATAGTCTCTCCGAAATAGCACCCGAATCCGACCACAACGGCGTCGATCCGCTTCGGGGTCGAATGCCCCCAGCCTTTCTCGATGACTTCGTCGAGCCGGGCAAAATCGCTTTTCCTGTAGCTCAGCTCGGTAGCAAAATTCCGTTTCACCAGCTCCCGGTGCTTGTCGGCCTGACGCGGGATATCCTCGATGAAGCGCCGGGCGCGTTCCGGATCCATGTCCAGCGGCGACCCATCCCATAAACTCGCCCGGACGCCGCGGTGATACTGACGGCTCGCCTTACGCACCGTCAGCAACACAATCAACCCGCCCAGGATCAGGACGAATATGAGCAGCTTGATCAACACCTCTCGCTACTAGACCAGCCGCCACAGCTTGTCCAAACCCATCAACCGCGCAACCGCCGCGGAAAGCCCGGTCCACGCGGATCAGCCGGTCTTCTCCCCGCGGGCCTGGGCTACGAGATCCATTGCCTCACGCGCCCGCCCGGCGATGGCGTCCCAACTCTGCTCCCGGATCAAACTCGATTCCGCGATCCAGGATCCGCCGATTGCGCCCACGAAACTCTGTTCCAGATAGGATCTCATGTTGCCCGCATGAATCCCTCCGAGGGGCAAATAACGCAGCCCCAGATGCGCGTAAGGCGCCGCCACGGCCTTCAAGTAGGCGATGCCGCCCAGTGGTTCCGCCGGAAAGAACTTCAAGACGCGACAACCCAGATCCAAGGCCCGTTCCACCTCGGATGGTGTGGCGATGCCGGGCGCGAAGGGAAGTCCCGCATCCGCCGCGGCGAGAACCACATCCGGATTCAGACCGGGCGATACCCCGAACGCCGCTCCGGCCGAAGCCGCTTCCCGGGCCTGACCCGCCCTCAGGATCGTCCCGATGCCCGCAGTCATCTCCGGCACCTCCGTCACGATGCGGCGCAGGGCCCCCATGGCTGCGCTGGTCCGCAAGGTCAGTTCCATGACGGAGACCCCTCCCCGCAAGAGCGCCCGTGCCAAAGGCGCCGCATCGGCCTCGCGGTCGATGGTCAACACCGCCACCACACCGGCCTGGTTCACCTTCTCGAATACCCCGGAAGTCGTTTCCATCACACCTCCAGCATCTCCATCCGGCCGTCCGGCACAAGCCCGCAAAGGGCCCTCCCTGCTCCTGCGTCTCCCACTATTTCTGTGCGCAACAATCAGGATCCTCGTCCAACATTTCTCATACCTTTGTATTTTGCAAACACCATACACTAGTGGCGCTCTCGATCGCTCTCGGGCATCCCGCTTCCAGCCATGAAACGACTCATCATCATGCTGCTGGCCGGTCTTCTTGCGGCAGGCCTCGTGGTCTACCTCCTCGGCCGCATCACTCCCTCTCCGACTCCCTCACTTTCCTCGAACGCCGCCGAATCCGCGCCAAATGAGGAGCGCGGAGGGAACCCATCTCTTCTCGGCGCGCCATCGCGAGATTCCAATGCGGAAGCGACTCAGGAATACGCCGTTCCAGCAGAGGACTCCGCCGCCGCCCCTCCTTCCAACAACCTCGTGTCGGACGATGAGGTGGAAGGGATCCTGCTCGAACTCCACGAGCTGGCCATGCAAGACGATGCCGCCTCCTTCGAGCGGATCCTTGGGTTCCTCCCTCATCCCTCGCAGGAAGTCCGGATTACCGCTGTCATCGCCTTGGAACAATACGCCGATCCGGCGGCAATCCCGCATCTCGAAGAAGCGGCGGCAAAGTCTCAGGATCAGGAATTCCGGGCTCGCGTCGCCGAATCCATCGACTTCCTCAACCTACCCGCCCTGCGCGACTTGCTCGACAAAGACGGGAACCTCATTCTGGACCCGGCGGATGCGAACCCTGAGGCAGAATGAGGTTTCCCCAGCCGGCATCCTCTCGCCTCATCAATCCACCAATAGGCGGCTCCCTCGCAGCACCGCATGGACAAAGGCCGAAAACAGGGGATGAGGGACGTTTGGTTTTGACTGGAATTCCGGATGAAACTGCACGGCCACAAAAAAAGGATGGTCCGGCAGCTCGATGATCTCCGCCAGAGTCCCGTCCGGGGAGGTCCCCGAAATGGCGAACCCAAAGCGCTCCAAACATTCTTTGTAATCGGGATTGAATTCGTAGCGGTGTCGATGCCTCTCGGCGATGCGCTCGCGCCCGTAGATTTCCCGCACCCGGCTGCCCTCCCGCAAGAGGGTGTCCGAAGTTCCTAACCGCATCGAAGCCCCCTTCTCGGTGACTCCCTTCTGCTCGTCCAAGAGACAGATCACTGGATGCGGCGCCGCCGGATCGAACTCGGTGCTGTTGGCGCCTTCAAGCCCGCAGACATCCCGGGCAAATTCGATCGTGGCGATCTGCATTCCCAAACACAAACCCAGAAAGGGAATGCGCGTTTCCCGCGCATATCGGGCAGCCAAGATTTTCCCCTCGACTCCCCGGTCGCCGAAGCCGCCGGGAATCAGGATGCCGTCCACCCCGGAGAGGTAACGTTCTGCGCCGTGAGCCTCGATATCCGCCGCGTCCACCACTTCCGCCGTGATCCCGCAGTCGTGCGCCGCTCCGGCGTGCGTCAGCGCCTCGTAGATGCTCTTGTAGGCGTCCCGAAGCCCCACATACTTGCCGACCACAGCAACGGTGAGCCGGTGGGCCGGAGAAACGACGCGCTGCACAAAGGCTTCCCAATTGCGCAGATCGGGGGTAGGCGTTTGCAAGCCCAAAAGGTCACACACCAGCCGGTCCAAACGCTCTTCCCGCAAGGCCAGCGGCAACTCGTAGATGGATCTCTCCATATCCCGCGCCTCGATCACCGCGGGGACCGGCACATTGCAGAACATCGAGATCTTCTTGCGCACCTCTTCGTCGAGAGGAAGCTCCGTCCGGCAGATAACCACGTCGGGCTGAATCCCGATTTCCCGAAGCTTGGCCACGCTCTGCTGGGTAGGTTTGGTCTTCAACTCCTGCGCCGCCCGAATATAGGGAACAAGCGTCACGTGAATGAAGAGCACATTGGCCTTGCCCACCTCGTGAGCGAACTGCCGCATGGCCTCGAGGAAAGGGAGCCCCTCGATGTCCCCCACCGTGCCCCCGATCTCCGTGATGATCATGTCGGCCACGCCAGCTCGCGCTCCTTCGTAAATCCGGTTCTTGATCTCGTCGGTCACGTGAGGAATGACCTGGACCGTCTTGCCCAGGTAGTCGCCGCGCCGCTCCTTGCGGAGCACGGCTTCGTAGACTTGTCCGCTGGTTAAGTTGTTCGAGCGCGTCAGCAACCCGCTGGTAAAGCGCTCATAGTGCCCCAAGTCCAGGTCCGTTTCCGCTCCGTCATTCAACACATAGACCTCGCCGTGCTGATACGGGCTCATCGTGCCCGGATCGACGTTCAAATAGGGGTCGAACTTCTGAAGCATCACTCGCAATCCGCGCAACTCGAGCAATGTGCCCAGTGAAGCCGCAGCGAGACCTTTTCCTAACGAGCTTACGACGCCGCCGGTGACGAAAATGTACTTCATGCCGCGCCCCTTTCCAGAAGCCGCCCGACCGCTTCAGCTTGCTCTGGCGTGTCCACCCCGATCGAATCTCCGAGCGTCATCAGCACGCGGATCCTGGCGCCATGTTCCAGCGCCCGCAATTGCTCGAGTTGTTCCGCCCTCTCCAACGGAGAAGGAGCCCAAGCCACGAATTGAAGCAGAAAGCTCCGCGAATACCCATAGAGACCGTGGTGACGGTAATACGGCGGGTCCTCGCCAGGGTTGCGATGATAGGGAATCAGACTTCGCGAAAAATAGAGAGCGTCGCCCGAGGCATTCACCACCACTTTGACCACGTTCGGGTTCGCCGCCGTTGCCGGATCGCGCAGGGCATTGGCCGCCGTCACCATCGGCAGCTCCGCATCTTCGCTCAAGGCTTCCGCCAAGCGGTCAATCAGCTCGGGGTCCACCAACGGTTCATCCCCCTGCACATTGATCGCATGGGTAGCCTCAGGCTCGGCCTGAATCACTTCAGCGACCCGGTCCGTTCCGCTCGGATGAGTGGCCGCGGTCAGCCGCACCTCCGCTCCAAAATCCTCCGCCACCGCGCGCACCCGTTCGTCGTCCGTGGCGATGATCACGCGATCCAACCTCCGGCACCGCTTACAGCGCTCCCAGACATGCTGCAACAGCGGCCGGCCGGCCAGCGGATGCAGCACCTTTCCGGGAAACCGGGTCGACGCCCACCGGGCAGGTATCACGCCGAGCATGTGTGTCCGCATCATCATCACCCGGCCCTCATCCCTTCGATTCCATTGCCGGCACGGAGTCCAGAAGTTCCCGCAGTGTCAAGGTCGCCGTGCCGATTTTCCCAATCACCACCCCACTGGCATAGTTCGCCGCCTCCGCCGCCTCCCGCGGCGTCGCGCCGCCAAGCAGCGCCAACGTGAACAAGGCGATGGCGGTATCGCCCGCGCCGGACACATCAAAAACCTCCTGAGCCCGCGATGGCGTGTGGAAAGGAGCCGCTCCCCGTTCCAGCAACAGCATTCCTTCCTCCCCCAGAGTAATCAAAATATGGGCGCAGTCCCAGCATTCCCGCAGCCGCCTTTCCAGCTCGCCGGTGAGAGGATGCCTGGCTGGATTTGGTTCCAGCGATTGCTCCGGCAGCCCGGCCACGTGAAATGCCTCGTGCCGGTTCGGCTTGATCGCCAAGACCCCCTTCCAAATCAAGCCGCTGGCAGGATTCGGATCGACCGTCACCGGCACGCTTCGCCGCGCCGCCAACGCCAAGATTGCATCCATCAATTCCTGCGTAACCAGACCCTTCCCGTAATCCTCGACGATCAGCGCATCCATCCCTTCCAAGCTCGCTTCCGCGCGCCGCAAAACCTCATCCGCGACCTCGCCCTCGACATTCTGAACTCGTTCCCGGTCGATCCGCACCACTTGCTGGGCCCGCGCCACGACCCGCGTTTTCACGATCGTTTCGAAATCCGGATGCTGCACCACTCCGCCAGTGTGAATGCCGTGTTCCTGGTAGCAGTGGAACAGGGCTGTGCCCTGCGGCCCCGTCCCGGCAATACCCACCACGCGCACTTCCGCCACGAAGGGGAGCAAATTGCGCGCCACGTTGGCGGCTCCTCCCGGAAACGCAGACTCCCTTTCCACCCGGACCACTGGCACCGGCGCCTCCGGCGAAATCCGGCTGACACTGCCCCAGATGAACCGGTCCAGCATCAAGTCGCCGACGACGAGAATCCTCTTTCGGGCCCACTTTTCGGCCCACGCCTCGACCCACTCGCGCCGCATGCACCATCAGAGAGGAAAGCCTGGACTCCAAGCAAGCCAATTTACCGAATCCTAAGAATTCCGTGAACCGCCTGTGCCGGGCTCCGCGACGCTCGGGGTCAGTGACCGGGCCAGCGATTCACAGGCGGCTCCGCGCCGGAAACACACGCGCGCCAAACATCCTACTTAGCCTTCACCTCAGGACAGTCCTCCGCTACAAAGGGTTCCACGTCCCACTTATCCATCATGTTTGCCTCCCCTTCCCGCCGAAGCTTCCTCGCCCAACTCTCGGCCCTCGCCGGAGCCGCCGTGGCGGCGCCCGCCCCTGCCCGCGGGCAAGTCCCATCCTCCGGGGAGACCCCGACCAGCCGGAAAAAGGTCGCCTTCCTCGGCACCGTCGTCCGCACCCATTCGCACGCCCAACATTTCCTGGACCGCCTCACCTTGGGTTACGGTTGGAACGGCGCCTGGCAGGATCCGCGAGTCGAGGTCGCGTCCGTCTACATCGACCAATTCCCCGAGAACGATCTCGCCCGCGAACGCGTCGCGCGCCATCAGCTCACCCTCTATCCCAGCATCGCCGATGCCCTCACTCTCGGAACCGGAAGACTCGCCGTCGACGGAGTTGTCCTCATCGCTGAGCACGGCGACTACCCGCAAAACGAAAAGGGCCAACGGCTTTACCCGCGTTACGAATGGTTCAAACAGTGCATCGACGTATTTGAAGCGAGCGGACGTTCCGTTGCCGTCTTCAACGACAAACACCTTTCCACCACCTGGGAGCGCTGCTCCGAGATGGTCGCCGACTCGAAACGGCTCGGATTTCCTTTTCTCGCGGGCTCCTCCTTGCCGGTGACCCGCCGCCTGCCCGCCATCGACATGCCCCACGGAACACCCCTGCAGGAAAGCGTCTGCGTTGCCTACGGAGGCGTCGATAGTTATGACTTCCATGCCCTGGAAACGGCCCAGTGCATGTCCGAACGCCGCCAGGGCGGCGAAACCGGAGTCCGCTCCGTCCATGCCCTGCGTGGAGCGCCCATGTGGGAGCTGCTCTCCGCGCCTGAACGCGAAGCAACCCGCCGCCTCATCGTCTCCGCCTTGACCCGAAGCCACAATCTTCCTGTCGAGGGCGGCTATTACACCGGCCCCATCTCGTTCGATTGGGCCCGCAACGCCTTCCCCGAAGCCCTCGGCTACTTCATGGAACACCGCGACGGATTCCGCACCTCCGTCTTTCTGATGGGCATCCAGGATTTCAATTACGCCGGGTTGCGCGCCGACACCGGAGAGATTGTGTCCTGCCAAATGTATCTGCCCATGCCTACCCACGGATCGAGCACCGCCGATTTCTTTCATCCCCTCGTCCGCCACATTGAGGATACAGTCATCCACGACAGAACCCCGTACCCGGTCGAGCGCACTCTGCTCACCTCGGGGATGACGCTGGCCGCGGTGGAATCGCTGCACCGGGGTCAAGTCCCCATAGAAACGCCCGAGATGGAAGTCGGTTACCACACGGGCCCCGGGTCTACCTATTGGATCGACTGACTCAGTCCAACGCCGCCCCTTCCTGACGCAGAGACCGGAACGCCGCTCCGAGCTGCTCGACCACATTCCCCGCCCGCAAACTCTCCCGGCTTGCGGCCCCGCCTATCATGGCGCATTCCGCCGAGCGTCCGCAAAGCCAGGCCCCTGCACAAGCCGCGTCGTAAGCCGGCATGCCTTGGGCCATCAGCCCGGCCAATACTCCCGTCAGAACGTCCCCCATTCCCCCCGTGGCCATCCCCGGATCTCCCGTGGAATTGAAGGACACCGGCTGGCCCCGCTCGCCAATCGCCGTTCGAGCCCCCTTGAGCAATAGCGTCGCCGGGTATCGCTCGACAAAGCCTTCCACGCCAGACCGGCGATCTTTCCCCTCCGCCGCCAGGTCCGGCGCCAACCGGGCGAATTCACCGGGATGCGGCGTCAGCAAGCGCGGGCCCGCATCGGACACGCGCCGGATGATCTTTTCCCCCGCCTCCGCGAGCCTGTTCAGCATGTCGGCGTCCAGCACTGCCGCCCGGGGGTCCGCTTCGAGAAACGCGCTCAACCCCTCGGGAATCCGCACACCCAAACCCGGTCCCGCCGCGAGCACATCCCACGCGAACGATCCCAAAGTCTCGAACGCGTCCCCGTTCCAGGGCCGCACCATCACTTCAGCAGGAGCGGAGCTTGCAACGACTGAATAGGCTTCCTCCGGAACCAGGAGCGTCACCAGCCCGGCGCCGGCCGCCAGCGCCCCCGACGCCGTCAATACCGCCGCCCCGGTCAACCCTCGCGAACCCGCCGCGATCGCCACCCTTCCCGCCTGGCCCTTGTGAAAGTCGAAGGGCCGCCGCGGCAACAGCGACAAGAGCGCCGCCGGCGTGATCAGCCGCAGCCCAGCATCAGCCGGCTCGAAATCCCCCGGCAACCGGCTCAGCGCAATGCATTCGATCCGGCCCGTGTGCGAAATTGCCCTGTCCGCCAATAACCCGCTCTTGGCGCAGGCCACCGTGCAGGTGTAGTCGGCTTCCACCGCGCCGGGCCCCGGGATGCCCGAGGTTCCGTCGAGCCCTGACGGGATGTCGACGGAAACCGTCGCCGCCCTCCCGGCCTGGCGCCGCGCATTCATCTCTCGCGCCAGCGCCGCGTATGCGTCGCTCAACGGACCCGTGGCTCCAATCCCTAAGAGTCCGTCTAACTGCACAGAAAACCCGGACGCGGACCGCGGCATCCGTCCTTCCCCCTTGCCCCCGCCCTGGATCTCGAGGAGCTGCTCATGTTTGCGGCGCGTCAGAGCACTGCACGTTTCTGCCGGAGCCGCCCATCGCAGTGTGACCTCCCAGCCCAGGGGAACCAGATGCCGCGCCGCCGCCAACGCGTCCCCGGCATTGTGTCCCTTGCCCAAATAAAGGAGCAATCGCCCAGGTTCAGGAAAAAAGCGCTGAATGGCCCGCGCCAGCCCCCATCCGGCCTCCTCCATCAGCTCTTCGGGGGACGCCCCGGAGGCGAAGACGTGTTCCTCAGCCCTCCGCATCTCCGCTGGGGTCAGCACCACTCCGTCCACGGCACTCAACCCTTTCCCAGATACCGCAGAATGCCTTCCCCAATTGCTTCCGCAATCTTTTGCCGGTAGGCGGGATCGAGGCACTTCTGCCGTTCCGTGTAGTTAGATAGAAAACCGCCTTCGACCAAGATCGACGGATGCCGGCAGTTCCGGATGACATGAAAATCGTTGCGCTTCAGCCCGCGGTTCTGAGGCCGGACCTTGTAAAGAATGTGGCTGTGCACGTAGGCCGCGAGCAGGCCGCTCTGCGGAGTGTAATAATAGGTCTCGAGCCCCTGGGCCGACCGGTTCGACGCCGAGTTGTAATGGATGCTGACGAAAAGGGCCTTGCTTCTCCGGTTAGCCACTCGAACCCGCTCCGAAAGGGGAATGAACCGGTCCCGGTCCCGCGTCATCACCGTCCGCACACCCCGTTTGTCGAGAAAACGTTCCAGCCGCCGCGCCGTATCAAAGGCCAAATGCTTCTCCATCACGCCTCCGCTGACCGCCCCGTGATCGTAGGCGCCGTGTCCGGCATCGATCACCACGGTCGATGCGCCCAGCGCCGTGGCCAGGCCTACTATCATCATGACCAACACCATCCAAACTGGACCGCGGCGGCGCCAAGACATGCCGCGTTCCATTTTTCCACCCCTCCTCCTCATCGCCTCACCCTGTCCTGACGCTCGTTGCCAATGGCCGGGCTCCCTCCGGGTCTCAAAACCCGTAGGGCCGGTCCGACAACCGCCGGATCTTCGACAACTCTCCAAGTCGCTCCCTCTTGTCCTCCGCCTTCTCTTCCGGAGTGATTCCGCCTTCGATCCGCACTCCGCCGTCTTCGTCCTGAACGACCTTTGGAAGATTGCCTGCCACTTCATCGTATTTCTTCTGGGCATCCACCGTCCCCTCCGGCCCGATTATGGAGTGAACATATTGTTGTGGAGCGCCCATGTGCAGCACGTGAACATTGCCTCGCCCGTCCACCGCCACCTGGGGGTCCCGGTAGTTCACCAGTTTTCCCAAGGAGAAGGTCTTTCGCACAACCCCGGTCTGGTCGTCGCTCAAGCGGTAATAAAGCCGCGTCTCCGTCCGGTCCCGGTATCGCAGAAGAGAGTGGCGCTGGAAGGCGCCCGTGGCGCCCACCACTCGGCTCCACACCGTCCGCCCGTCGTCCACGGTGAAGTGGCGGACCGGCGAATCGAAGAAAGTTCTCAGCGGTTCATAATAGACGCTCGCCACGATGCGGTAGCCTCCCACTTCGTTCACCGGATACATGGCGTTGACGGGAATGCGCAAACTCAAGTTCTTCCCCGCTTTGAGCAGCTCCGGCTTTGGGATGGCCCGGTTCGGAAAAGGCGCCACCAGATTGCGGCGCCCGTCATGGATCTGAAAATTCAACCAGCTCGTCCCCGCCGGACCGCGCAGATGCAGATCCGATCCGGTACGGTTCTGAATGGTGACCACCGCCTTCACCGGTTCGTAAGCCACCGCGGTCTCTGTCTCCATCTTCAGATCGACGAAGATCTGGGCCCGCGCCATCCCGCTCGAGCATAACATCAGCACCAGAACGCCCCGCATTCGCGACGCCCACCCCGGAACGGTTCTCATAAGCATCGCCTATCTAAGGCCGGCTTCCCCGGCGGCGTCAATCCCCATTTGCCCCATTTGCAGACTCGAGATCCGGCGCGAATCACGCCCCGAAGCCGGCGCGCCCCTCGGGGAAAGGCCTCCCTCAGTCGAGGCCGCCCTCCTTCGACAAGGCCTTTCTCCATTCCTCTCCCAACCCCAGCTCTTTCAAACCGGGCCCCAGAACCTCCTCCAGCGGCCGGGCCAGCACCGTCATCAGCAACAAGACGATCGCCAAACTCAACACCACCCGGGGCCACTCGACGGGGCCATGTTCCACCCGCAAATCCAAACCCCGGTCCCAATGCGTTCGCCCCGTCCGCCTCAACAATACATAACTGAATGCCTGGGTCAGAAACACCAACCAGGGCAGCCGGCATCCCAATCCCACGACGAAGACCGACAACGACCGCCTCCAAGCCATGGCATAGGAGAGCTTCCCGCCGTCGCGTCTCGTCACCCTGACATTGAGCAACATTTTCCCTGGAGTGGCGCCCCAGCGCGCCAAAAACCAGGCCTCCCCAAACACCCACGGCGGATAGAGAAACAAAAACCAGGCCGTCGGGAAAGACTTCAACGATATTCCCGGGACTCCGATATTCTCCAACATCCACAAAACCGCGACCGCGACTAACAGTAGGAAACACTCATCGATATTGCGGGCCCAGAACCGCACCCACGGACGAACCGTCCCCGTCGGAAGATACCGGGCCGCGTCCTCGCCTGGCATTGGCCGGACCGGCTCGGACTCGGTCTCCTGTTTCAGTTCCTGGGCTTCCCGCCGGACGAAGATGTCGTCAAACGCAGGCATCGCGCCCACCGGCTCCCATTCCAGCCGCCCCTGAAACCATCCCAAGGTGTCCGCCTCGACTTCTCCCCGCGAGATCATCTCGCGCACTTCATAGAGACTGAAGGGCCCCCTTTTCTCTCCGCCGATGGCTAAGAACACCTGCATACTTCCCCTCAGCCCCCCTCGTTTCGCAGCGCTCTCGCCGCATCCATTCGAGCCACAAAATAGGCCGGCGGCAGGGCCGCCAGCGTGCACAATAAAAACGCTCCGGCAGAGATGATCATGATGTGCGCCGGAACCACCTGCGCCGGCAACTCCGTGATCCCGTAGACCGATTCCGGCAAGATCTCAATGTGGAGAAACCGGGCCATGAAGTCGCGCAGCAGATTCCGGTAGTGGAGCACCAGCGCGCCTACCCCCAGGCCCGCCAGCGTTCCCAAAACTCCCACAATCATCCCCTGGCCCACAAATACCATGACGATCTGCGCCGTTCGCGCGCCGATCGCCTTCAAGACCCCGATCTCGCGGCGCTTCTGCACCGTCACGATGATCATCGTGTTCATGATGCAAAAGGCGCCCACTAGGATGATGAAAAACAAGAGCACACTCAGCGTGATCCGTTCCAATCGGACCGCCTGCAACTTCCTGCTGTTGTTCTCATTCTCCATCCACGTCTCCGAGCGCCAGTTCCACGGCAGATTCAGCGCCGCCGCAGTCACGTCCACATGATAGGGATCGGGACTGGTGATCCCGATCCCGTTGACCGCCCCTTCCAACTGATAAAGCTCTTGCGCCGCTTCCAGCGAGACCATAACAAACGGGATCAAATACGGCGAATCAATAACGGCCCGAACCTCCAGTTCCTTCGGCAGGATCACTTCGTCGGGCCCTTCGCCGGGCCCCTCCCCAGCCAGCGCGTTCTCCGTGCCTTCCTCCTCGGCCTCGCCTGAGCCGTTCGTTGGGGTGTCTGGCGGACCGTTCGCGGCGCTCGCTTCATGTCTCCGGCGAGTGGCTCGCACCGCCTCGTCGATGTTCTTCGGGGAATACACCGTCACCCAGTCTCCCACACCCAGCGCCAAGTTCACGGCCACGGACTTGGAAACCACGATGGCTTCCCCCGACAAATCCAACTCGCCCTCGATCAGCAACTCGCGAAACTGATCCATCTGCTGGACATCGTCCGGATCAATCCCTCTCAGCAAGGGCGCCAATGGCTGTTCAAAATAAACCAAGAGAACCTGCCCCGCCACGAAGGGCGAAGCCGCCGCCACCGCCGGATTGGCCCGGAGCTGGTCCAACACGTCATACCAATCCAGGGGGTCCGGCTCGTCCGGATCCTCCGGAAAGGCCTGGAAGGCCACGATGTGCGGTTCGAACCCAAGCAGCAGGTTCTTGATTTCCCGTTCGAACCCGCTCATCACGGAAACCACCACCCACAACACGGCCACGCCCAACAGCACCCCGGTGATCGAAATCAGCGTGATTACTGAGACAAAGGTCCGCTTCGGCTTCAAGTAGCGAAGCGCCAAGGAAAGACTAAAAGACCGCATCGCTCCGCCCCGCGCTACAACCCGGCCCCCAAGGATCTCGCCCAGCCGGAGAAATAGAAATCACCGGCGCTGGCCGTCGCCACAGTTCACGGGAAAGCATGGGCGATCCTATACCACCCCGTCGCGTGCGCAACTCCGGCCCTGCCCCTCCGGATTCATGTATCCGGATCCAAGCATCCGGATCCCAGGGCCGCACTTGGGGCCGTTGAGAATCTCCTTGAGAGTATTGCCGAGCAGTCCGCGCTGGAAGAGACGAACCAGGCGGGTTGTTGTCTTCTCAGCGCTCGCATCGCCCGCCGCTCTTCCCGTTCACTTCGGATTCTTGCGCGACGTTGCTCGAAGCCGCCGGCTCGTGTTTCCGCCAAGGGACCCGTTATTGCGCGGAGTCTGCTGCCGCTCCTGACAGGGGTCTCCCCGGCAAGATTGTTAGCCGCAAGCCTTCGCGGGCAGGAGTGCCCACGCTCCAGGCTACTATTCTGTTTCCCCTTGGCGAGCTTCGGGTCCTCGGCGAGAGATCTTCCTCGTTCTTTACGCTCCACTCCCATGCCCGCGCCGGTCCGTTCCTTTGTCTTCGACCTCGGTAATGTCTTGGTCACGTTCGATTCGTCCCGCTTCTATGACCGCCTCCGGGAAGCAGGCGCCCAATTCGATGCCGCAGCCGAGACCGGGCACTCCGCCCTCTGCCATTCTTACGAATCCGGCGAACTCGACGACGGCGGGTTCGTCTCCGTCTCGATGCGCCAACTCCACTTTCACGGAGATCCCGAGATCTTCCGGGCCTGCTGGCGCGACATCTTCGAACTGAATTCTCCTATGGAATCCGTCCTGCAAAACCTCCACCGCCGCGGGTTCCCGCTCTTTGTGCTCTCCAACACCAACAACCTCCACCTCGCCTACCTGCGGGAACGCTTTCCCTTTTTCACCCGTTTCACCGGCGGGGTCTATTCCCATCTGGCGGGAACGATGAAACCGGACGAACTCATTTTTCGGGATCTCATCTCCCAGTGCGGTCTGGCGCCGGAGGAAAGTCTTTATATCGACGACCGGGCGGAAAACATCGCCACCGGCCGCCGTCTCGGATTCCAGACGCATTGCTATCATCCCACGTCGCACAGCCTCTTCGAGGAGCTTCTCCAATCCACCGGGATCGAGCTGTGATCCGTCCTCGCGGGCAAATCCGCCAAATCCGCCCCTTGAAACAAATGCGTCGTGGCCCGACGCTACCCGAACAGACTGCCGTTTGCAGAACTCCTTCACCATTCTCCCCACCATGAAAACGAAGATTCGACGTCTCCCCCATGGGAAATACGGATGGGCTCCCGCCTTCCTCGGCGCGAGCCTGAGCTTGGCCTTGCTCCCGTTCGCGGCCGCCCAGCACGAGGATCACGGCGGACCCGGCCAAGAGGCGGCTCCCTCGGATCAGGCCGAGCCCGGACCGGGACATCATCATCATCACGCCGCGGGAAGCTGGCTCGGCGTCTCCGTTGCTCCGCTCGATGAGGCCCTGCGTTCGCACCTGCCGTCCCTGGCCCCAGGAACCGGGCTGCTCGTGAGCGAAGTGGCGCCCGACAGCCCCGCCAGCGCCGCTGGACTGCGCCAGCATGACGTTTTGCTGCGTTGGGAAGACCAGATCCTCGTGTCTCTCGAGCAACTTCAAGTCCTCGTCGGCGGCCGTCAACCCGGAGAGACCGCCCGCCTCACCCTCGTGCGCGGCGGTGAAGTATTGGAACAAGAAATCACCTTGGCCGCCCGGCCCCCGCAAGTGGCCGGACCTCAACCGGCGCCTGAACCTCACCCGCCTGGTTTTGCGCAGCCTCCCCAGGTTCCGCAACCACCTGGCTTCCCACAGTTTCCGGGCGGCCCCGGCCCGGGACCGCAAATTCCCGAAGAGATCCGCCGCTGGGCCGAGCGTTTCCTCGAGGAAAACCTGGTCAAGCCGGGCGCCGCGGATGTCGAACGCTGGGCTGACAAATTCCGGAAGGCCTTCGAAGAGCAATGGAAAGGGTGGAAACCGAAGCAGCAGGGCCAGGCGGAAGCCCCCGAGGCGGAAGGCGCGCCGGAACACAGCGATCACCCGCCGTCAGTCCCAGGCGCCGGACAACCTCCCCCCGCCGATCCCGCGCCAGGTCCCGCCGTCTCCAGCGTTAGCAAAATCGTGGTGAGCGACGGCGAAGGCAGCACGGAACTCACCGTCACGGACGGTAAGAAGCATGTCGTCTTCAAGGACGCCGAGGGAAACGTCGTCTTCGAAGGTCCGTGCAATACGGACGAGGAGCGCAACGCCATCCCCGCGCATCTCCGCGAAAAGGTAGACCGTCTTTCCTTGCGCGCGCATCCGCCGCAACCGGGGGAGAACTCTGACGAGGGCGCAGGAGCCGGCCTTGGGAATGCTATTCCGGATATCGAGAGTTTCTTCCGGCAATTCGGTGAAGGCGGTCCCGAGGGATTCGCGGAACGGCTACAGGAATTCTTTGAGAATCACAACCCGGGCGGAGGCGGAAAACCGCGCATCGACTGAGGCCGGCTGCTGCGGTGACAGCCGTCAAACCGGCATTTACTTATGCCGTATCCACGCGAGCCGCTGCCAGCCCGTTACTGCCACGGGGCACTCGCAGCCGAGGGTGCGGAGCGGAGGGGCACACCCGTTCCAGCCCGAGGCAAACGGGAACGGTAGCAGATAGGGCGCTGAGCGCCACAGGGAGAAAGGTGTGAGAAATGCGGGTCAAAGGGGTCGAGAGCCGGTCGCCATTCGGCCGGCCCTGAGGGCGGCCTGCGCGTAGATCTCCTCGAGCCGGCGCCAGACGCGGTCCCAGGTGTATTCACCTTGGACCTTGCGACGGCCTGCTTCTCCCCAGCTCCGGCGGCGCTCCGGATCCGCAGCCATTTCGATGAGGCCTCCCGCGAGGTCTTCAAACGATCCGGACTCGACCAACCTCCCGTCCACTCCGTCTTCAACGAGGCTGGCCAGGCCGCCCACGCGCGCCGCGATCACCGGCAGGCCCGCGGCCCAGGCTTCCAGAACGACCATGCCGAAGGGCTCATGCCGGCTGGGCAAGGCGAACACGTCGCAGGCGGCTAACAAATCGGCGTGACTCCGGGATTCCGCTTCCACAGCCGGCAGCAGATGAATCCGCTCCCCGCAACCCGAGGCCGATGCGGTCTCTCGCAAGCGGCGCGCGAACCCCCGGAAGGTCTCCGGACCGGCCAACAGCAGATGCCAGTCCGGCCTATCTCGCGCGACCCGCGCGAAGGCTTCGGTCAGAATATCTTGACCCTTTTGCGGATCGAGCCGGCTGATGCAACCGATGACATAGGCCCGCGCGTCGATCCCGGTCTCCCGGCGCCCGGCTTCCCGTGAGCCGGAGGCGAACGCTGCGGGATGAACTCCGTTAGGCAGATAATGAACCCGCCCATGAGGCAAGGCCGCCCGCGCGGCTTCAAATTCCGAACGGCCAACGCAAAGGACCGCATCGGCTTTGTCGAGGACCCTGCGGCTGCCGGCCATCCAGCCCAGGATGCGTCCCCATTCGAAACAGGCGGACAACTCCGCCTCTCGCGCTCCGGCTTCGCCAGGAGGCACATCGAAGACGTTACCATGCAAGGATACGACAAAGGGCCTGCGCCGGAGCCGCGCCGCAACCCTCACTTCACCAGCCAACCGGTTGATGCAGTGGGCATGATAGACGGCGGGACGCCGGGCCCGCAAGATCGCGGCGAAGAGCCGTCCGCTCACCAAGTTGCCTCCCTTCAAATCAAAGGCCTCCTTTTGATCCGCTTGAAGCCCCCAGAACGGATAGCTGTAAGGATAACGCCGCACCGGAATCCCATCCATTTCCTCGGCGCGCTCCTGACTCAACGCCAGGGAACTGTGGATCTCGGGCCGGAACCCCGACTCCCGCTGACTCCGGCAGAGATTCAGCACCACGCTCTCCGTCCCGCCCCACCGGGAGCGGGTGAAGCGGCGCGGCACATGGATGATCGTTTCGCCGGGCAGCACGTCTTTTGGAATCCCACGGTGGTTCCGCGGCCTGTCCCATCCCCTTACCCCGAGTCGCGTCCGCCGCAACGAAGAACCTGCGTCGATCCTCACGCAGACGAAAACCGGATGCGCAATCCATTCCGGCGCCAGAAGGCGACAAGCCTCGGCTGGATCGCCCCAAGATCGTCGTGATCTCCCCAGGGCTCCGCCACGTGCGGCCCGCCGCGCCGAAGACCGCGCAGCTCCGTGAGATACTGCCGGACCTCAGCCGTGCCCCCCGGTTTGCGACGCAACCACCACTCCAACAAAAGCAGTGCAGCGGCGTATTTCGCATAATTGTCCGCCTCATCGGGATGATTGGCGCGCATCCAATCCGCGCTCGAAAGACGAGTGACCTCCGCCAATGGCGGCAAGTCAAACAGCCCTCCCGTGGGAAGGAGAAAACGCCCAATGTGCCGCGGGATCTGCACTTCGGTTCGCCCGAAATCAAAGAGGCCCGGCCGGAAGTGGGCCACGGCCATAAACTCCGAGAATCCTTCCGAGAACCACGCCGGAAGCCGTCCTCTCCAGCCCCGCAACACGTGATGCGTCACCTCGTGCACAAAAACGTCGAACCGGTCGCCGTCATCCCGTTTCCTCCCCTTTTCCTCGCCAAACAACGCGGAGGACAGCATCACGGTTTCGTCCTGACGCCCGTTGTAGACACCGACAGTGCCGGGAGCGCCCCCCGCCGCGAGATAGGCTTCACCGTCTGAGAAGAGCCGGGCTCGCAAGCGGCTGGCGGACCGGCGTTCTCCTGTGAGGCCGATGGGGATGCGGCGCACGGCCGGATTGACGCTGGCGAACGCCGTCATCAGAGGTTCCAACTCGGTTCGTTCCAATGCGCGATCGCTGAGCACCTCGCACGATCCAGCCAGATACCGGCGCCACTGCGCATACGGTTCCGCCTCGCGAATCTCGAGGGCCAAGCGGCTGCCGTCGTATCCCAGCGGCCATTCCTGCCTCCATCCTTCTGGAACCTGTCCGCCGGCTCGCGCCGTCAGAGCCATCCCCACAAATAAGAAACCACGGCGCCGCATCGTTCTATCCGCGCTCGAAGGCGATCCGGCCTATTTGCCTTCCCGCAGTTGCGCACGCCAAATTATCTTGCTCGCGCCGCCGCCGGCAAGTAGTCTTGTCCGGTCCGGGTCTCGGCCCGGACCAGGGGTTGAAGGGGCAACCCGTTTGGTTCCAACGTGCGAGACGCCGGGGGGAGTTCTCGCGGGACCTGCGGGTTGCCTCACTTCCTCTCCGGGCAAAGGGGAAAAAACGGAAATCCATTAAGGATCCACTAGCCGGCGCACGACGGCGTCCAAGGCCCGGACAACTTCGGTCACCCGGGAGAAATCCACCGTATGAGGAAGATCCTGCGCCGTGCCGCAGAAACCGGCGCGGAATTGCGCCATGTCGGTCACCACCAAGGCCGGATACTCCGCAGACCCCCAGGCCGCCAACTCCGCCGACCCGAGCAAATCCGGCGCTTCGTCCGCAACGAGACGCTGGGCAGCGATCTCTCCCGCCTCATCAAAGGCATCCGCAGCTAAGTTCACCAAGTCGCCCGCGCCGCTTGCGCCCCCGAAAACGAGCGCCTCGGCCGTTTCCGGCAGATAGGGCTTCAGATTCTCCGGCCATGTCGCAGGACCCCCTTCCGACACGGCGCCGAGTCCGCTCAAGAGCAGAACGCAGGCGATTCGTTCTTCCTTTTGCCGGCAATTCGCCGCGTAGACTGCTGCGCCTGATCGCTGCGGATCGCCGCTGGCCCCGTTTCCGAACAGAACCAAGCGCAGGGTGCGTTGTGGAAGGGCGCCCACCCAGACCCTGGCCAAACAAAGGACCGCGGCAACCCCAGTGCCGTCGCAGTTGGCCCCAGGGCTTCCCGGCGCCGTGTCGTAATGGGCTCCGACGACCACGATTTCCTCCGCCCGGCCTCGACCCGCGATCTCCACCACGACGTTCTCCCATACCCCGGTCTCGCTTCCCTCCGCTCCCAAAGGTTGTCTCTGGACCACACATCCGATGTTGCGCGGTCCCAGCGTGGACTCCAAGTAATTCACCGCAATCCTCACGCTGCCGGGCAAATCCGCGTGGCGCGGTCCGATGTCTTCAGAAAGCGCTCGCACATAACGTTCGACATCGGCCGCTTCCACGGGCGGAAGGGTCACCCGGCGCGCGGGTTCCCGAACCACGGGATCTTCGGGATTCTCGATGAGATACCACATCCAGATAACGCCCAAGACGACCAACCCCGCCGGCAGCCCGATCAGGGCGCCCTTTATCCAATGTCGCTGGGTCATGGATGCGGCAGAGCTAAAGCCGGGAGTGCGCGCGGCGCAACCGGCGCTCGAAATCCATCAACCCATAAAGGGTTGCTTCGCCAACCCCTCGTGATAGATACGCAGAGCATGCCCCCGGCCCTTGAGCCTGAACGGCCCCGCGCCGCCTATCGCGCGATGCTGCTGGCCCGCGCCCTCGAAGATCATGTCGCCAAACTCTACCGCGCCGGCGGTCAGATTGTCGGCGGCGTGTATCTGAGCCGTGGACAGGAAGCCTTCAGCGCGGCGCTGGGCGTCAACCTGCTGCCCAACGACATCTACGGGCCGCTTATTCGCGACACCGCCGGAAGGCTGGCCTTCGGACAACCCGTCCTGGATTATGCCCGCACCTACGTCGGTTCCGCGCTGGGACCCATGCGAGGACGCGACGGCAACGTCCACCACGGACGCCCGCGGGAAGGCATCCCCGCCATGATCAGCCACCTTGGCAGCCTCGTCTCCGTGGTTTGTGGGATGCTCTTCGCCCGCCGCTATCTGGGCGTCACCGGCTGCGTGGGCGCCACTTGCATCGGCGAAGGCGGCACTTCGACCGGCGCCTTTCACGAAGCTCTGAATCTCGCCGCGGTGGAAGGGCTCCCTCTCGTCGTAGCCGTCGCCAATAACCAATACGCCTACTCCACCCATCAGTCCCGGCAGTTTCACTGCCGCAACCTCGCCGACCGCGCCGCCGGTTACGGAATGTCCGGCTATGAAGTCAACGGGGTCTCCCTCTTGGAATCTGTGGAAACTTTCCAACGCGCCGTGGCCGCGGCCCGCGCCGGCGAAGGACCACAGCTCGTCGTCGGGGCCCTGCTCCGCCTCTCCGGTCACGGCGAACACGACGACGCTTCGTATGTCGACCCCGCCCTCCTCGCTTCCCCTCTGGGCCGCGACTGTCTCACCGTGGCCCACGAGGAATTGCTCGCCGCCGGAATGGCCGGCGAAAAGGAACTCGAGGGCTGGACCCAGGCGGCCCGGGCCGAGGCGGAACGCGTTTTCCTTCAGGCGCAACTCGAGCCTGCTCCCGACCCCACGAGCGAAACCTGGCGAGCCATCAGTTCCCAACACTTTTGCGAGTTCCCCCATCCATGAGCATTCCTTACATCGCCGCTATTCGGGCGGCGCAGGAACGGCTCCTGCGAGAACATCCTAACGTCTTCGTCTACGGTCAGGACGTGGGTAGTTTTGGCGGCGCTTTCAAAGCCACCAAAGGACTTGCCGAACAGTTCCCCGGGCGCGTCCTGGACGCGCCCATTAGCGAAGACGCCATGGTTGGCCTGGCCATCGGCGCCTCCATTGAAGGACTGCGCCCCATTGTCGAGATGCAATTCGCCGATTTCTCCTCGGTGGGCCTCAACCAGATCCTGAACCAAGCCGCCACACTCTACTGGCGAACCGGTGTCCCCTGCCCGATCACCGTGCGCCTGCCGTCCGGCGGCACAGAGGGCAGCGGGCCCTTCCACAGCCAATCCATGGAGGCCCTCTACAGCCATTATCCTGGCCTCGTCGTCGTCGCGCCCGCTACCGTGGAAGACGCTTACTCTCTGCTCCTCGACTCCGTGGCGTTGGACGACCCGGTCATTTTCTACGAACACAAGTTCCTCTATTACCACCTCAAAGCCGACGCCCTCCCGGAAAGCAACCTTCCCTTGGGCAAAGCCCGCATCAGCCGCTCCGGCCTCCATGCCACCGTGGTCGCTTACAGCGCCATGGTCCACGAAGCTCTCAGCGCGGCCCAAACGCTCCAAGAGGAAGGCTACGAAATCGAGGTCGTCGATCTCCGGTCCGTCAAACCGATCGACACCGACACCGTTCTCGCCTCCGTCGCCCGCACCGGCCGCCTGCTCTGCGTTGGCGAAGCCTTTCCGTGGGGCGGCGTCACCGCTGAAGTCGTGTCCCGCGTCGCCGGAGAAGGCCTCAATCTGCTGGACTGCCCCCCCCTCCGTCTCAACGCCAAGGACACACCCATCCCTTTCCACCCCAACCTCTGGCGAACTCACCGTCCCACCGCCGAGAGCATCACCCACCGGCTCCGTGAATTGCTGGCTCTCTGACCGCCTTTTGCCGCCCTTGCCTCCCCATCGTTCCGCCAGGCTCGCAACGCAACACTAACCATGCCCGAAGTCCCCATCCGCATGCCGCAACTCGGCGAATCCATCGCTGAAGCCGTCATCCTCGAAGTCCTGGTCCAACCGGAGGAGTCCGTGGAAGCCGGTCAGGAAATCTTTGAAGTCGAGACCGACAAAGCGGTCATGACCGTAACGACTCCCTGCGCGGGCCGCATCGCCCGGATCACTGCGGAACCGGAGGTCAGTTATGCAGTGGGCGCCGTGCTTGGCTACCTCGAAGCCACCGAAGAGGAAGCGGCCAAATCCGGTATTTCTCAGCCTCCAGTGGATTCCGCTCCGGCCGCAGACAGCATGACGGCGCCCACCCGCCAAGCCCCGGTCAAGGCCCCCGAACCCCCTGCTCAACCCAAGGTCAAACCCACTGTCGAGGGACTCCCCGTGCCTGCCAAAGCCACCGGCGCCAGTTATCTCTCCCCCCGCATGAAAGCGCGGATGCTCGAGCTGGGCCTTAACGCCGCCGACTTGGCCGGCGTCGCCGGCAGTGGATCCGGAGGCCGCGTCACGATCGAGGACTTCGAAATCTTCATCGCCGAACTCGAGAAGAATCCGAGCACCGCAGCGTCGCCCATGCGCATCGCCGTAGCGGATTCCATGCGCCGGAGCTGGTCCCGGCCGCTGGCCACAGTCGGAATTCCCGTCCAACTCGACGCCCTCTTGGCTCACCGCAGGACCGCTCAGGAAAGACCCGGTCCCGCTCTCTACGCCATCCGTGCCATGGCTCTGGCGCTCAGCGAGAACATCGCACTCGCGGGCCGGCTCATCGGCAGCCAAATTGTCCATCCCATCGCTGTCGACATCGGTTTTGCCGTCGAAGTCGACGACGGCGTGCTCGTCCCGGTCATCCGCGAGGTCGACCGCAAGCCCCTCCCGCAGCTCGTCCCGGTCTACAACCGTCTGGTCCAGCAAGCCCGCAATCGCCGTCTGCCCCACGACGCCATCGGCTCCGGAATCGCCACAGTCACCAATTACGGCACCTTCGGCATCGTCTGGGCCACCCCCATTCCTCTGCCAGAACAGAATCTCGTCCTCGGACTCGGCGCAGGCGTCAAAGCTCCCCTCTGGAACGAAGACAAACAGAAGTTTTTCCCCGTGACACAGGGTCATCTGACTCTCAGCTTCGATCACCGCATCCTAGACGGCGGCGCCGCCGGCAGGCTCCTCAACCAAATCGCCAACCTGCTTCAAAAACCGGGGGATCTTTAACCCACATTACTCATACCGGTTCGAGAGAAGATGACATGCTAAAGCAGGCATGTGTAGGGGGAGGGCATAGCCAGCCGCTTGCTGGCACCCCTGCCGGGGTGCGGATCGAGATGCAACTCAGACCGGTGGTGTCGCTGCGCGCCACCACCGGCTACAAGCTGGGAAGCCTCCGGCTTCTCCCGAGGCTTTGCAAGCTCCTTCGATTGAAGTTTGGGGTCACGTCCAGTCGCAAATGTAAAAACTCTAGGCGCAGGCACTCCTGCCCGCGAGTCTTGCGGCCCAACGTAGGGGCAGGCGTCTCGCCTGTCCCACCTTCTTCACACGGTGGCGCGAGCACTCCTGTTCGCGTTCGCAATAGCCGGCCGACCCCAGCGGGTCTTTAGAGCGGCCGAATGAAGATGTCTTTGTAGAAGACGGTGCTTTCAGGGTCGTGAGCTTGGAGGGCAATGGTCCCCTTGTCGATGAGACGATCCTTCATTCCGCCATCGCGCTCCGGTGAATCCGGCTCGGTGTAGTCGACTTTGACTTCGCCGTTGATCTTGATGATCACGCGTTTGCCTTCGACTTTGATGTAGTAATCAAACCACTCGCCGTCCTTGCTCGGGGCGTCGTCCAGGACATCGACGATGGCGTAGAGACTGCCGGTCTTGCGACGGTCCGAATGGGTGCTGTTGACTTGGCATTCGTAGCCTTTGGCGGGCCATCCCTGGGCTTGGTAGGCGGTGTGGAAATAGATCCCGCTGTTGGCCTTGGGCTTGGTCATGACCTTTGCCTTGAACTCGAAATCCTTGAAGGAAGCGCCGTTGATTTCCCCGGCGTAGAAGAGATGAGACCGGGGACCACTCACCTTGAGCAATCCCTCCTCGACGGAAAAGGAATCAGGATTCTCTTCGTTCGGTTTCCAGCCGTCGAGAGACTTGCCGTCGAAGAGGGAGATCCAGCCTTCGTCCTCCTCGGCGGCGGTCAGGGCGGCGAAAAGGAATCCGAAGAGCGCGAGAGTGAGACTGAAGAGTTTCATGTACACCGGGAGGCTTATGGGTTAAACAGTGGGGGTTGCCGCCGGGCTCAGCGGGCGTTGCGGGCCTTGTGCGGGCCGCCGCACCGGCGGTTGCGCCAATTCTGGCGGCGCGAACTGGTCTGGTTGCGCGGGCTGCACTTCTGCTTCTGCTTGAAGCGCGGGTTCTTCTTGCAGATGACGTAGAGGACGCCCCGCCGTTTGACGATTTGGCAATCGGGGTTGATGCGCTTGATGGAAGAACGGACTTGCATGGCTGGTTGGGGAGAAGCGGGGCTGGGGATCGGGACTTTGGGCACGCGGATGCGGCTTCGGACCGGATCGGGGCTGTCGTGAAAGAGTGGGGAATTTGGCGGACAGGAGTGCGAATGCAAGTGAATTTGAGGGTTCAGCCTGCCCGGCCGGGGTCGAATGGGGTTTTGGAGGTGGAATCCGGTGTGGACGCTGGGGACTTTTTGGTCTAGGAGCAGGGGGACCTGAAGGCGGGGAAACTTCCTAGGCACTGCAGGGAGCGCATGATTACGTTTTTGCAGGGAATTCTCGTAGAAGCACTTCCACATCAAGCCATCATAGAGGTCCAAGGTGTGGGATACGAGGTGGCCATTCCCCTCTCAACCTATCAATCCCTGGCGGAACCGGGCACCCAGGTGCGCTTGCTCACCCACTTGCAGGTGCGCGAGGATGCCCACACGCTTTTCGGGTTCAGCCGGTCCGAGGAACGGGATTTGTTTCGCCTTTTGGTTCAGCGCGTGAGCGGAGTGGGACCTCGGGTGGCGCTGGCGATTTTGGGGGGCATCTCCTTGCGGGATTTTCAGCGAGCGGTGGTCGAGGGCGACGCGAGCGCGCTGGCGCGGGTCAAGGGCTTGGGCGTGAAAACGGCGGAGCGGATCATACTGGAGTTGAAGGACAAGCTCGGCTTGGCCGATGCCTGGAATCAAGAGGCTCCGACGAAGGCGGGCCCGCCCCGGGAGCAGGTTCATGACGCGGTATTGGCTTTGGTGGCGCTCGGCTACCGGCAGGCGGATGCGTCCAAAGCCATACGGCGCCTCGCCTCAGAGGACGAAGCATGGCTTGCCATTTCGACGGAGGAATTGATTCGGCAGGCGCTGCGCTTGCTTCAATGATCGATGGAAGCCGAAGGGGGAGAAGCGCAAAGGGAGATGCCTGTGTCCGAAGGGAGCCGCCGGATCGAGGAAATCCGTGCGGCATTGCCCCGCGGCGGCGTGTTTGCGGAGAAAGAGTGGCGTTTCTCTCCCGAGCCGTTTCCGCTTTCACCGGATGAAGTTGCACTGCTGCGCAGACTTGGGCCGGCCCTGCAGCGCTTCCAGCAAGTGTGCGACAACCTTTACCGGCGCAGCGTGAAGGGTTCGCTGCCGGATTGGATCGCCCGGTATGTCGACGAGGGCAAACCGTCTTCGGTGGTCGCGCTGGGGCGCGCCGCCGGACATCGCGAGGTCTTTCCCCACGTGATCCGGCCCGATCTGATTCTGACGGAGGACGGGTTTGTGCTGACCGAGATCGACAGTGTGCCGGGCGGCATCGGGTTGACGGCTTGGCTCAATCAAGTCTACGCCCGTTGGGACACGGACGGCGCATTGGTAGGCGGGGCCTCGGCCATGATCGAGGGATTCCATCGGATTTTGCCGGACAGCGGCAATATTCTCGTCTCCGAGGAGTCGCGGGATTACCGCCCGGAGATGGTTTGGTTAGCGCGTCAACTCAATGAGCGCTACGGAAAGACGGGAACGTGGCACACCTTGCGCGCGGAGAATTTTCCGTTTCGCGACAAGGCCGTCTACCGTTTCTTCGAACTTTTTGATTTGCCGAATATACCTGGCGCGCAGGACTTGGCCCGGCATGCGGCGACGGGACAGTTGATAGTCACGCCCCCGTTCAAGGCCTATTTGGAAGAGAAGCTGTGGCTGGCGCTTTTTCATCTCGCTCCTTTGCGGCGGATTTGGATTCGGGAGTTGCGGGAGAGCAACTTCCGGTTCTTGGCCCAGGTCATTCCCTACGGTTGGATGGTGGATCCCGCTCCGCTTCCGCATCACGCGGTGCTGCCGCGCTTGGAGATCCACGAATGGGACGAATTGAAGCTTTTCTCGCAAAGTCAGCGCGAACTTGTGCTGAAGAGAAGCGGCTTTTCCGAACTGGCCTGGGGTAGCCGCAGCGTGCGCATCGGCAGCGATCTTTCGCAGCGAGATTGGGCGCAGGCGGTCGAGAGAGCCCTGTGCGACTTTCCGGCCCAACCCTGGATCATGCAGGAGTTCCATCGGGGCCGCTTGGTTGAGCACCCCTATTGGGACGAGGATGCCGGCGAGATGCGGATGCTGAGCGGGAGAGTGCGGTTGTGTCCTTACTACATGCCGGGAGTGGACCGGGAGATGAAGTTGTGCGGGGTGCTGGCGACGATTTGCCCGGCGGACAAGAAAGTACTGCACGGCATGCGGGAGGCGATTCTCGTGCCGTGTTGCGAATCGCGCAACGCTGGGGGATGAAAATGAGGCCGATGCGCGCGAAGGAAGAGCAAGGCGAAGGCTGTGCCCGCCACGGAGTCCGGCCTGGGTCCCTACCGTGGGCCTGTCTCCGAGAGAACGCCCGAGTGAGGCGCGCCGCGACAGGATCGACGCGGGACCGCGCGGAGCGCCGGCCGAAATTCCTCGCTTGGCGGCGCATCGGCATACCCCGGGCGCTGGGCCTGCTCTCGGTCTTGGGGACGGGTGGCGCCGGGGCGGAGGACCTGTTCGCCGGCGGCACGGGCGCTTACGCCATTTATCGCGAGCCGGTTTTGTGTGTGGCTGGAGACGGGATTGTCTTGGTGTTCAGCGAGGGTTCGAAGAAGGCAAATCCGGGAACTGAGCGCGGCGAGGTGGTTTTGCGCCGTAGCGAGGACGCTGGACGGACATGGTCGGAAGAGAGTCCGGTGCGGGTTGCGTCCGGGCCGGAATCCCGGGAGACGGGACCGGCTCCTTCTCAGGCGGTCTGGGGTCCCGTCTGTGTGACTGGGGACGCGCGGGGCGGCGGCGTGCATCTCCTTTACACATCGGGAGGAGGAAAACAGTTGTTTCATACCGTATCCGCCGATGCCGGGCGCAGTTGGGGTCCACCGGTGGAGATCACCGGCGTTCTGGCGGAGACGCCGTTTCCGTGGACGGAGATTCTAACTGGTCCGGGCCAGGGCATAGCGCGGACGGACGGAGCCTTGTTGGCTCCCCTGACATTGCAGCGATCGGGACTTCGGCATGAGATACTCGAGATCGATGCTGGTCGCTACCGCGCCCTAGTGTTGATGCGCCGGCCCGGGCGCGCGCGTTGGGAACCCAGCCGCCTGGTTGGCCCCTGGCTCCGGCATCTTCGGGAAGGAAGTTTGGCGGACGTGGGTCCTCACCAAATCCTCTATCATTTGAAGGGGACGGAGTTGGGCGGCCGGGCGGAATCACGAAGCGCCGACGGCGGAAGGACTTGGCGCCGGCCTGAACTGATAAAGGATCTGGATTGCGCAGACTTTCGGGGAGGCCTGGTGCGGCTCCCGGGAGAGGAATTGCCCGCTTTGCTCCTTTCGGGAAGCACGGTCGCGCCGAAGGCGGAATTGGTGGAGGCGGGAAGTGAGGCGGAGCAAGCCAATTCGCAATCCACGGAAGACACTGGGCTGCCGGCGGGGAAGCTCTTTCTCGGCGGCTGGATCTCCGGCAGACCCGGAACACTGCGGACGCGGGTGCTGGAAGAGGAAGGGGTGGGAGCCTCGGATCTCGCGGCGACGGCGAACGGCGACGTTCTCTGTGTGTTTGAAAGGGTGGACGGCGGCTTGCAGGGTAGCGTGGGCATCCGTATGGTGTCTCGCGCCGAGATCCAGTCTCTCGTGACCGGCCGCTGATGCAGGGGGGGAGGGATGGCGCGACGGAGAAGCGATCAAGCACCATGAACAAACACCGGCGACAGAGAGTGGGAGGCAGACGGGAGTTTCTGCGATGCGGAGCGGGTTTCGGAGCAGCGGGCCTGGCCTTTGGCGCCGCGGGGACTGGCTGGTGGTCTCTGCCGGCGGCGACTGGAAGTTCGAAGAAGATGCTGGTCATTTTTCAACGGGGAGGGAATGACGGAATCAACACCGTCATTCCCCGGGGCGACGCGGAGTACAATCCGATCAACCGGCCGACGCTCTTCATTCCCGAGAAGGGCGCCATGGATCTGGGTAACGGATTTGCTCAATTGCATCCGCGAATGCAGCCGGTCATGGAGATCTACGACCGGAAGGATCTCACCGGCAGACCGGGCCCGGGCAATCTCGCGTTCCTCCACCGGGTGGGCTATGCGAAGCCATCGTATTCTCATGTCGAGAGCCAGGGGATTTGGGAGGAAGGAGGTGTGAGGAGCGGGGATCTGGCCCGGGGAATGTTTGAAAGGTTTCTGCCGGGCCGCCAGGCCGGGCCGGAACGGGGACGCGGCGCAGGAACGGTTTGGGAAAGAACGCCCGGACTGCCGCGCGGCTCCGCCAGATGGGCAAGCGACGGACCCGAGGAAAGAGCGGCCTATCCGCAGTCGCCTTTCGGAACGAGACTGCGCCAGGCCGCGTCGCTTCTGAAGCGGACTGCGACACAGATTGCCCGGGTCGATCTGGACGGCTGGGATACGCATGCCGGGCAGGGCGGGGTCGACGGACCGCACGGCGATCTTCTTGCGGAGTTGGCCCAGGGGTTTCAGGCCTTGCATCGCCATTTTGAGAGGGGCTGGAACGATCTGGTGATCGTGACCATGACCGAGTTCGGGCGGACATCGCGTGAGAACGGGTACCGGGGGACGGACCATGCGGAGGCCACGGTCATGTTAGTCGCCGGCGGAGGAGTGCGGGGCGGAGTGTATAACTGCGACGCCGCCACCTGGAAGTCCGGTGATTTGTTCAGCCGGCGGGGAAGGCGCTTGGCGCGGAGGACGGATTTTCGAGCGGTCTTTGCAGAGATATTTACGCGTCACTTTGGGGAACGCGCGGACAGGCTTTCGCAGATGATGCCGGGATTCGCGGAAGCGGCCGGGGATTGCCCGGAAGAGTTTGCTTGGCTCGGGCTTCTTGGTTAGGCGCGCGATGCCGGAGTATCCGCTGACGGTTCCAATGCTGTTGCGCCGCGCGGAGCGGGTCTTCGGCCGGAAAGCGATTGTCAGCCGGGATTCCGGCCCAGAGCGGGTGCGCCTCGATTGGGCGGCGGTGTACGAGCGCGTTTTGCGGTTGATGGAGGCGCTGCGCAGTCTGGGCGTCGGCCCAGGCGATCGTGTGGCCACTTTGGCCTGGAATCATCACCGGCATGTGGAGCTGTATTTTGCCGTGCCGTGTTTGGGAGCCGTCTTGCACACTCTGAACGCGCGTTTATCGCTCCAGCAACTGGGCTCGATCGTCGCGCATGCGGGAGACAGCGTGGTTTTTGCCGATCGCGGACTCGGCGGTCCATTGGAGCGACGGGGAGCGGGCTGGGAAACGGTTCGGGAAGTGGTGTGGATGGGGGCGGAGACCGGCGAAGGGACCACAGCGGGCTTTGACTACGAGGACCTCTTGTTGGGAGCGGCTCCGCGCGAGGCGTTTCCGGATCTCGACGAGCGAGCGGCTGCGGGTCTTTGTTATACTTCGGGAACGACGGGAGAGCCGAAGGGCGTGGTTTACTCCCATCGCGCCTTGGTGCTGCACGCCATGGGAATCTGCATGCGGGACAGCTTCGGACTTGCCAGCGACGATGTGATTCTGCCGATCGTTCCCATGTTTCACGCCAACGCCTGGGGGTTGGTGCACGGCGCGGCGTTGTGCGGAGCGAGCCTGGTCTTGCCGGGACCGCATCTCCGGGGTGGAGCGCTGTTGCGTTTGATACGGGAAGAGGGAGTCACGTTTGCGGCCGGGGTGCCGACGGTGTGGAAATTGGTGGTCGAGGCTTGGGTTCGGGCGCCAGGTCCAGCGCCTCTTCGGACGGCTATAGTGGGCGGCGCACCTGTTTCGGAATCACTGTTGCGTGAACTCGACGAAGCCGGCATTCCAGCGGTGCAATCGTGGGGAATGACCGAACTGACTCCGGTGGGAACTGTGAACCGGTTGGACCGGCGCGAGGCCGAGGGGTGGAACGAGGCGGAGCGCCTTCGGCGCAGGACTCGCCAGGGCCGGCCGGTTCCAGGTGTGGAAGCGAGGATTTGTGATGGCGAGGGCGATCCGTTGCCGTGGGACGGGGAAGCCACGGGCGAGTTGGAGGCGCGGGGTCCGTGGGTGGCCACCCAATACTTTCGGGGAGACCCGGCAGACCCTGTTTTTCGGGCAGGAGGCTGGTTCCGGACCGGCGATGCGGCATCCATCGACGCGGGAGGTTCGGTGTTTCTCAGCGACCGCAAGAAGGACCTGATCAAGGTAGGCGGCGAGTGGTTATCCAGTGCGCAGTTGGAGAACGCGGTCATGAACTGCCCTGGGGTGGCGGAGGCGGCGGCGGTGGCGCGGCCGGATCCGGTGCGGGGCGAGGCTCCGGTTGTTTATGTGGTGTTGCAAGGGGAGGCGCGTCTTTCCGGAGAGACATTGCGCCGGAAGTTGCTGGCGGCCGGGTGGGCCGGATGGCAAGTCCCGAAGCCGGGCGACTTCAGGTTCGTGGAAACAATTCCGAGAACCAGTGTGGGAAAATTCGACAAGGCGGCCTTGCGCGCGTGGTTAACGGAGGAGAGTTAGACAGCCGCGACCAGCGCTGGACGCGACGCTTGGAATACATCGTGTTCCGGTCCGAATTGCGCCAGGAAGAAGGCGGAGTAGGATCGGAGAAAGACGAGCACGGGCAGCAAAAGAACGGTTCCCAGATAGGGAATGGAGAGCAGGCAGCAGGCGATGCAACAGGTCGCCAGAAACAGCACAAGGAGAAGCGCTCCGGCAATCAGTTTCAGGACGATCCGAAACAGGATATACAGGAAGAACGGCCCCGGGTAGCCGGGCAACAAGCTCCCGAAATGCTTCCAAGCGGCGGGACAAGAAAGGTTCCGGCGAAACATGAGGGGAACGATGAAATCGAGCGTGAAGAGATCCACGATCAGCGTCACGACCACCGTAAGAATCAGAAGGATGCTCAGGACGCCGAGGAGAATGATCGAGCCGGACGTGAACTGTCCGCTCAAACCGGCTTGCGCGGCTACCCAGACGAGGGCGCCGGCGATTCCGAGCAACAGCGGCGTGCTGATGAAAAACAGGATGACCCGGAACATCCAGAGGCTGTTGGCCCCTTCGGAATGCGCTTTCCAGGGATCGGCGGCTTCGGCCACATTGAAAGCGACGCAGTGGAGAAACATGAATTCTCCCCGGCTGCTCAACCAGAGGAGGACGATCCAGACGGTCGCGCCTACGACGGCGAGGGCGATTGCGGCGGGCATCAACCATCCGGCGTTCTCGCTGAGCCAGCCCAAGGTTTCGTGCAGCCAGTCCTGGAACGTCAAAGATTCATCGGCGGAATCGGCGAATCCGCCGAGCCGGCCGCCTAAGTTTCCTCCGCCGCCGGCCTTGGCGAGAGAGGCTAACCAGGCTCCGAAGCCGATGACGAACCATTTGCCGAAGTTGAAAGGGCGGAAGAGGATGAGGCCGGCGCGTTGGAGGGCGGGATGGATGGGGTCGATGACGCTGATCCGTTTTCGGCCGGGAGACATGCCCGGGAGTATAGGGGAGCGTGAAGCCGGCCGGCAAGTCTTGCGGGAGGCGCGGCGATGGAAGTCCGCGCGGCGGATGTGAGGCGCGGCTTTCCGCTTGGAACTTCCGCTGATGGATGCACATTGAGTTCATCCCGATGATCCAGAGACGTTTCGCTTGTTGGAAGCGGCGCGGCTGGGCAGTGTTGTGCTGGCTGGGCGCGGCGCCGCTAAACGCGGCGGAGACTTCGGAAGACATCGCGTATTTCGAGAAGCACGTTCGCCCGCTGTTCGCCGAGCACTGTTATCAGTGCCACTCGGCGCAAGCGGAGAAGGTCAAAGGGGGACTGCTGCTGGATAGCAGAATGGGTTGGGAAAAAGGGGGTGAATCGGGGGAAGCGGTTGTTCCTGGGGAACCCGGGGAGAGCCGGTTGCTGCGGGCGGTGGGATACGGTGATCCGGACCTTCAGATGCCGCCGAAATACCAGCTTCCCGGGAATGCCGTGGCGAAGCTGCGCCGATGGATCGCAATGGGGGCGCCTGATCCGCGCGAGGGCGACGCGGAGTTCGCCGGATTGCGCTATGATCCGGAGGCTGCGCGGGCGTTTTGGGCCTTCAAACCGCCGCGTTGGGCGGAGATTCCAGTTGTGCGCGACCAGTCCTGGGCTCGCGATCCGTTGGATCAGTTTATCCTGTCGGCGCTGGAGGCGCAGGACTTACAGCCCGTGAGGGATGCGGACCGGGTCAAGCTCGTGCGGCGGGTTTTCTTCGATCTCACTGGGCTGCCGCCGGCGCCGGAGGAGATCGCCACATTTGCCGGAGATCCACGGAGCGATGACGAGGCTTTGAGCGCAATGGTCGACCGGCTGTTGGCCTCGGAGCAGTTCGGGGAACGCTGGGGCCGCCACTGGCTCGACGTGGTCCGGTTCGCCGAATCGATGGGACGAACGCGAAACATCCCCTTTCCGTTCGCGTGGCGCTATCGCGATTACGTCATCGATGCATTCAATGGAGACAAAGCGTATGACCGTTTTCTCACTGAACAGATAGCGGGCGACCTGCTGCCGGCTTCTTCACCGCTGGCGCGGCGGGAAGCGTTGGTGGCCACCGGGTTGCTGGCTTTGGGATCGCTCGATCTCAACGAAGGCAACCGGGAACAATTCCTGATGGACCGGGTCGACGAGCAGATCGACACTGTGACCCGGACTTTCACGGCGCTGACGGTGAGTTGCGCACGCTGTCACGATCACAAGTTCGACCCGGTGCCGACGGAAGACTACTACGCGATGGCCGGGATCTTCCGCAGCACGGATTTGTTAGGAGGATACCTGAGCCGCCGGGGAGCGAACGGGCGGGATTATTACGATCCCTCATTGCTGGTTTCGCTGCCGGGGGGAGCGGCGGTTCCGGATGGAGCCGCGGAAACATCGCGGAGCCTCGAGGAGCGACGGAGCGAGATCGGGCGGCAATTGCAGCGGATGCGCACGCGCCAGCAGCGTTTGAACCGGATGATACGGGCCGCCTCTCGCGGGGGCGATCTTCAGGCGCAACAGGCGAGTGGGGCGGCGCGCAATCGCAATGGGCGGGGCGACGGCGCTTCGAGACCCGCGAATCCCCGGGTGGAATTGAGGAATCTGCGGCAGAAACAACGGGCGCTGGAAGCCGAGACGGAAGAAATACGCGCGCTTCAGACCGCTTTGTTGGGCGACGTGGCCATGGGGGTGTGGGAAGCGGACAGAATGGAGAATTGCCGGGTGAACATCCGCGGCGAGGTGAACAACCGCGGGGCGGAGGTTCCGAGGGGATTTCTGACTCTCGTCGCGCCGGTCAGGGATATCGAGATTGCCGAAGGTTCCAGCGGCCGTCTGGAGTTGGCGCAATGGCTGGCGTCGCCGCGGCATCCCCTCACCGCGCGGGTGATGGTCAATCGCATTTGGCAGCATGTGTTTGGGAGCGGCCTGGTCCAGACGGTGGACAACTTCGGGGAGACCGGGTCGCGTCCCACGCATCCGGAGTTGCTCGATCATCTGGCCTTGCGCTTCGTCGAGGGTGGATGGTCGGTGAAAGCCATGGTTCGCGCGATGATTCTGAGCCGGACTTACCGGTTGGACAGCGGGCACGATCCCGCGGCCTACGCGGTTGATCCCGGCAACGTCTTTCACTGGCGGATGTCTCCGCGCCGGCTGGAAGCGGAGGCGATCCGGGACGCCTTGCTCATGGCCGGGGGAGAACTGGATCTGCGCCGGCCGGAAGGCTCTCCAGTCAACGGGATGGATGAGCGGGAGATCAACCGGACCGGCGGTCCCGTGGAAGAGGCTTTCGACCGGCCGGTCCGGAGCGTTTACTTGCCCATCCTTCGGGATCATTTGCCGCACATGCTCGAGATCTTCGATTTCGCTCATCCGTCGCAAGTGACGGGGCGGCGGGACGTGACCACCGTTTCGACTCAGGCTTTGTATTTCATGAACAATCCCTTTGTCGCGGAACGGGCCCGGGCTGTTGCGGCTGCCACGGCCGGAGCGGGGGCGTCGAGAGCCGGGAGAGTTTCCGAGATTTACATGCGCGTCCTGGGCCGGGAACCGCGTGATGAGGAGTTAGACTTGGCTCAGGTTTTTCTGAATGGCGGAGAGGAAAGCGCTGGCGATCCCTGGGCCTCTTTCGTGCAAGCGTTGTTCGCCAGCGCCGAGTTTCGTTATGTGCAGTGAGTTGAGCCCGAATCCCACACGATCATGACCCCGATGCGCTTTCCTTCCCGCCGCGAAGCTTTGTATAGGGCTTCTTGTGGTTTTGGTTATCTGGCCTTGGCGGGGTTGAGCGCGCAGGACGGTCTTGCAGCGGGGCGGAGTCCGAACCCATTGGCGCCCCGGCCTTCCCATTTTCCGGCTCGCGCCAAGCGGGTCATCTTTCTTTTCATGCAAGGGGGGCCGAGTCACCATGAGACCTTCGATTACAAGCCGGAACTGATCCGGTTGGATGGGAAGCCGGCCGGCGGGATTTATCCGGGCGGACGTTCCAAGGAGAAACTGCTGGGACCGCGCTTTGACTTTGCTCCGCGGGGAATAAGCGGGCTCATGATTTCCGATTTGTATCCGCATTTGGCGCAGCATGCCGATGACCTCTGTGTGTTGAACGGGATGCACACGGACAACCCGGCGCACGCGCAGGCGACGATCATGCTGCACACCGGCAGCATTAACTTCGTGCGGCCTTCGATGGGCGCGTGGATTACGTATGGTCTGGGCACGCTCAGCGAGAATCTGCCGGGCTTCGTGACGATCAATCCGGCGACGAACGTGGGGGGGGCGCAGAATTACGGCGCCGCCTTTCTGCCGGCTACCTATCAAGGCGCCCGGGCCCGCGCGGGGCGCGACTCGATCCGGGACATCCGGAATCCGGAGATGGCCCGGGGGGATCAGCGGCGGCAATTGGATCTGGTCCAGTCTTTGAACCGGTCGTTGCTCGAACGGGTGGAAGGAAATCCGGAGTTGGAAGGCGTGATCGAATCGTATGAGCTGGCTTTCCGGATGCAGTTTGCGGCGCCGGAGGTCATGGATATTTCGAGAGAACCGGCGCCGGTGCGGCGGCTGTATGGTTTGGACCGGAAGGTCACGGAAGGTTTTGGGACGCAGTGTTTGATGGCGCGGCGCTTGGCGGAAGCGGGAGTGCGATTCATTCAGGTGACGCACCGGGGTTGGGATCAGCACAACAACTTGACCAACAGGTTGGCGGAGAATTGTGCGCAGACCGATCAGCCTATTGCGGCTCTGTTGAGCGACCTCAAGGAGCGGGGCTTGCTGGACGACACCTTGGTGTTGTGGGGCGGCGAGTTTGGCCGCTCACCGGACGGGCAGGGTCCGGACGGCCGCCGGCACAACAACCGTGGCTACTCGATGTGGATGGCGGGCGGCGGCGTGCGGGGCGGCGTCCGCTACGGGGCCACCGATCCGCTGGGCGCTGTGGCGGTCGAGGACAAGATGCACACCCACGACTTGCACGCGACGATTCTGCACCTGCTGGGGATCGATCACACCAAGCTCACCTACCGGTATGCCGGGAGAGATTTCCGGCTCACGGATGTGTATGGGGACGTCGCGCGGGGGGTGCTGGGGTAAAAAGGGGAGACGCTACGCTAATCCAGAGTGACCACAAACTGAACCACGGTATTTGCCGTTCCCGACCGGGTGAGCGTGTAAACCTTGCCATCTACACTAAGAGAGTTGGAAAGCTTGACTCGTTCCGTTTGCGGCACCGGGCGGAGACGACGGGCCTCCGCTCCAAGTGACCAGAAAAGTATCCCCCACATCATACTCTCCATTGTCTTCATTCACCGCGCAAAAAGGACGAAATACAAGAAACAGCGTCTTCTGAGGCCTCTGGAACGGAGGATTGTCGCGGATCGGTGGGAATTAGCACCCCGGGGGACAGTTGCGTTGCAGAACCGGCTGGCTGGACCTGTCTGCCGTATGCTGCGAGACCCCGCCTCGTTTGCCAGCGGAATCGGGCTTGGCGGAGAGGTCCTCCTGGGATACGAAGAGCGTACGTCCTATGAAATCGAACCTGAGTTTTTCGAGGGGTTCCGTGAGTGCAGCCGGGCTTCTGGTTGCCGGCAGTCTGGCTGTGCCGGCCTCGACATGGGCTGCGGAAAAGCCCGGTCCGGTGATTCCCGAAGCGCGGGAGGCGCTCGAAAAGGCCGTGGAAGGGCGGGAAGTTGCTGGCGGCGTGACCTTGGCTGGAGACGCGGACGGAGTGCTGCACCAGCATAGCGCAGGCTGGGCGAGCCTCGAGAACAATCGCGCCATGAGCGCGGACGCGATCTTCTGGATCGCCTCGATGACCAAGCCAGTAACCGGTGCGGCAGTGCTGATGATGCAGGAGGAGGGGAAACTGGCGGTGGAGGACCCGGTATCGCAGTATTTGCCCGAGTTCGCCGGTTTGAAGGATGGGGAAGGGAAACCGGTCTCGGTGAGCATCGCCCAACTGCTGACGCACACCTCCGGGTTGAGCGAGCTTTCCCCAGAGGAGAGCGCAAGAATACGGACGCTGGCCGAGCTGACGCCATTGGCGGCGGCGAAACCTGCGCAGTTCCCGCCGGGCAGCAAGTGGGTGTATTGCCAGTCGAGCATCAACACAGCCGGGCGGATCGTCGAGGTGGTCTCGGGCCGGACGTTTCCCGAGTTCCTCGAGGAGCGTCTCTTCGGACCCTTGGGGATGAAGGACACCGGCTTCTATTTGAATGAATCCCAGATGAAACGTTTGGCCACGAGCTACCGGAGGACGGACGGCGGAACGCTTGAAGGCGCGGAGATCTTCCTCTTGCACGGGAAGAGCCCGGTGAGCCGGGAGCGTTGTCCCATGCCAAACGGCGGGCTGTTTTCGACGGCGGAAGATTACGGACGCTTTTGCCGGATGATTGTGCGGGAAGGGGAACTCGACGGCCGGCTTTATCTGAAGCCGGAATCCGTCCGGGAGATGACCCGTATCCACACGGGGGACCTTGTGACGGGGTTCACGCCGGGGAACGGCTGGGGGCTGGGATGGTGTGTGGTTCGCGAGCCGCAGGGGGCGAGCGAGGCGTTGAGCCCAGGGTCCTTTGGGCATGGGGGAGCTTACGGGACCCAGGCATGGATCGATCCGGTCAAGGGGCGCTTCTATGTGCTCATGGTCCAGCGGGCCAATTTTCCGAATGCCGATGCCTCGGAATTGCGGCGGGCATTTCAGAACGGGGCCGCGGCGCGGTTGGATCAAGAGTGAACGCGAGAACCGGACAGGCCGGGGGCGCCAGAATGCGGGCACCCGCGAATCCGGCATAAACTGTTCCTTGAGCGCAGGGAAAGCGCGCTCAATGGTCGGAGTCGATCGTCCTATGATTCCCGGCATCCGTCTTCTCCTGTCGAAGCCTTCCTTGACCGAGTTGTTGTCGGGGCAGTTTTGGCGGGAGGATATTTCACGGGTTGTTCTGGATCGCAGTCGCAAACTCACCGGGCCGAACCGGATGTTGGACCTGAAGATCTCCAAGGTGCCGGAAGGTTACCAGGCCGAGGCGAAGGTAAAAGGGGAGGGAGGCTTTCTCTACTTTCCGATTGTCGATTTTTGGTTAGACGCTGTCCGTGGGGAGTGGGATGTTTTCACCGAGTGTTCCTGCGAGGTGTTCGACTGCCAGCACGCGATCGCCATCCTGGAGCGGATTTGGTTGGAGATGCAGGACACCGGTCCCATCGAATTATCCGAGTCCGAACGGGCCGCCCAAGCGTTGGAAACCGTTCCGGAGGTCTGCAGTTGGTTAGCGCGATTGGAAAAGCTCTCCCGCAAGAAGCCGGCGAGAAAGAAAGCCAAGGGCAGCCGGCAATCGAAGTTCTTGGTTTACTGCATATTGCCGGCTCCATGGGGCGATAGCGGCGCCCTCGGATTGGAACTTCATCTGGCCAGGCACGCGAGGGACGGGTTGACAGAGATCGATCTCGACTCCCGGGCGTCGCCTAACGTGAATCGTCCGCCCGCTTATTTGAAGGATGAAGACATTCTCTTGGTGAAGCTCGTCCAGAACCTGGGCCGCTTCGGGGCCGGCTACGGCGGATGGCTGGAGCTGGAGGGGGTGGAAGGCTTCGATCTGCTCGGGCGTCTGCTGGCTTCGGGCCGCCTCTATTTCGTGAACAATCGCGGGCACGACCTGGTCTCATTGCTTGCGGAGGGCGCCCCGCGTCCTTTGACTCTGGGCTGGCGGCGGGAGGAGGGCGGGGTGCGCCCTGTGCTACAATGTGATCCGGAGCTGCTCGTAATCCCGACCTGGCCGCCTATGGCCATCGACCGGCTCAAGTCGACCTTGTGCCGGCTGGATTGCGGGGACGCGCCGGCCGCCTTGGTGGCGGCTTGGGCCGCGGGGCCGCTCGTTCCCGACCGGGTGCTCGACAGTGTGGCCGGGCGAATCGCCGGGACAGCATCCCGGCTGTTGCCGCCTGTTCCGCCTCAAATGGAGCCGCGGGTGTTCGAGGATCTCGAACCGTCGCCATGTCTAACCATCCGTCGCGTCTGCTTCGATCTGGCTTTCCGCCCGCGGTCCCAACTCGTTCTTGGGGAGGTGACGTTCCGTTACGGCGAGTCGCCGCCTGTGCCTCCCTCGGATTCGCTGGCTGCGACATCGACCGAGATTTACGACGGAGAATCCTTCAACGTGGTGCGGCGCGACGTCAAGAAGGAGCGCGTCTTGCAGGACCGGCTGGATGACTTCGGTCTCGTGCCCCTGCACCGGATCATGTATGGAAGCGGCGGGTTGCCGGCTGCATTGCGCCAGGCCGTGCTCCCGGAGAATGCCCTTCCATCGGCTGAGCTTCGCTGGCTGGAGTTTCTTTATGAGGGCGGCGCGGAGACCTTGCGCGCGGAAGGGTGGATCGTCGAGGCTGAGGAGTCGGCGGGGTTGGTCATGCATGATGTCCCGGATTTCGTCGCGGAACTTCGGGGGGATGCCGGAATTGATTGGTTCCGCTTCGACGCGGCCTTCGAGGTGAACGGAAAGCGGTTCTCACTGATCCCGGTCATCGCCGCCTTTCTGGAGCAGAACGAGGAGATCCCCGATCCCGAAGATCCGGCGTCGCCGGAGTGGGTGATCCTCCCTTCCCAGGATCCGGCCGGCGGGGTCATTCGGTTTCCGGCGCGGCGTTTTTTCGAGTTGGTAGGCACGGTCCGGCATCTTCTCAGCGGCGCCTCGGATTCAGAGGGAGCACTCAGGGTGCACCGGCTGCAAGCGGCGGATTTGGCGGCGCGACTTCCATTCGACGGCGCTCCGGCAGTCGCGGCCTTGAAGAAGTTAGGAGAGACATTGCGAGATTTTACCGCGTTGCCCAGGCCGGATCCGCCCTCGGAACTGAGGGGGACCTTGCGTCCCTATCAGACCGAGGGGTTTCACTGGATGCAGTTTTTGGCCCGGAACGATCTGCACGGGATCCTTGCCGACGACATGGGACTTGGCAAGACGGTGCAGGCGCTGGCCCACCTTTTGGCGGAGAAAGCCGGGGGCCATTCCGGAGGAAAGCCTTCCCTCGTGGTGGCGCCGACCTCCGTTGTGCCCAACTGGGAGGCGGAAGCGGAGCGCTTTGCTCCGAGCCTGGAGACGCTGGTGTTGCATGGGCCGGAGAGGACCGGTCTCTTCGAGCGGATTTCCCAGGCTGATCTCGTGGTGACTTCCTACGCCTTGTTGATGCGCGATCATACGGCGCTGAAGATGCATTCCTTTCACGCCGTGTTGCTGGACGAAGCGCAGCACGTGAAGAATCCCCAGGCGAAGACGGCCCAACTCGTCTGCGACTTGGATGCGGCGCACCGGATGTGCCTTTCGGGAACGCCGCTGCAAAACCATCTTGGCGAACTCTGGTCGCTCATGCGTTTCCTGATGCCGGGATACTTGGGGGATCCGGAGGCGTTTCGGCGCTGTTTCCGGACGCCCATCGAGAAGTTCGGGGACAAGGGAGCGCAGGCTTCGTTGAACCGGCGGGTGGCGCCGTTGCTCTTGCGGCGCACCAAGGACCAGGTGGCCGGCGAACTTCCGCCCAAGACCGAAATCGTGCACCGGATCGCATTGACTCAAAAGCAGGTGGACCTTTACGAATCGGTCCGGGCAGCCATGGACAAACGGGTGCGGGACGCCATCGCCGCCAAGGGCTTGGAACGGTCTCACATCATCGTGCTCGACGCCCTCCTGAAGTTACGCCAAATCTGTTGCCATCCCAAGCTGCTCAAGACCCCGGCGGCGCAGAAAGTGAAGGAGTCGGCGAAGCTGGTCTACCTGACCGATGAATTGATGCCGACGCTGATCGAGGAGGGTCGCCGGATCCTCCTGTTTTCTCAGTTCACGACGATGCTGGCGCTGATCGAGGCCTGGTTCGTCGAGGAGAAAGTTCCTTTTGTGAAACTGACGGGGCGGACGCGCGACCGGAAAGAGGTTGTCAAGGCATTTCAGACAGGCGAGGTCCCGGTGTTTCTCATCTCCCTCAAAGCGGGGGGCACCGGCTTGAACCTGACGGCTGCGGACACGGTGATTCATTATGATCCGTGGTGGAACCCCGCCGTGGAGGAACAAGCTACGGACCGGGCCCACCGGATCGGGCAGGACAAACCGGTTTTCGTGCACAAGCTGATCTGTGAAGGGACGATCGAAGAGAGAATCCAAGAGCTGCAGGCCAAGAAATCCGCCCTGGTGGAAGCGTTGCTCGGTGAGAACGCCAACAAGCTTCAAATCGACAAGGAAACGCTCTCAAACCTGCTCGCGCCGATGGCGTAGGTGGGCCGGGGAGGATCGAGCGATAGGACCGATGGGCCGATGAGCCAGGGCTAGGGCTGTTTCATCTGCGGAGCAGATGAACAAGTCCTGGAAAGAAAGTGTGAAAAACGACTAGATTCTTGAGGCCGGCTTTGGCAGGAAGTGCGGAATGTAAAAGACGCAGCCGGGCCAGGAGTTGCACAGCCGGGTGAAGATCCGGCTCATGGAAGAGAGCGAGCGGGAGCAGTTCGATGAGGTGCTCGAGGAGAAGCAAAGAGGAGATGGACGACACCGCGCTTCTGGAGGCCATTGTCGGTCATTGGGCGGCCATCGAGAATGGCACCCACTGGGTGCGCGACGTCACTTTCGGCGAGGACCGTTGCCGGGTGGCCCGGCCGAAGGCCGCCCGCAATTTCGTGACCTTGCGCAACTTAGCCATCGGCCTCTACAACTTGCTCAAGCATCGCGAGAAAACCGGCGCTCCATCTTTGCCTTCCTGGCAACGCTCCATGAGCAATCCCGAGGCGCTGCGCCATGTGCTCGGCTAAAGACTCTGAGCGCTTCTTTTGCACCCCTTGTCCTGTCTATCGCGCCGGAGCCCTCCAGCTCCACCGCAATTCCTGAAATCCTGCCTATGAACTGAGCCCAATTGCCCGAGAGCCT